>CAZTKG010000002.1:89843-208869 GCA_964613815.1 uncultured Gammaproteobacteria bacterium | reverse complement strand
CTTTCCTGGTACTTCAAAGGCATTGAACATATGAAACCTTGGAAACAACCCATGATGACCGCCTCCGACAAACAAACTCTAATATCAATTCTAGACGACCTGAAGCAAAGCCACCCCATCAACAACCCCTCCACCCTCCCATCTCGACCTTGCGGAGAGATCTCCCTCAATAACGCATCTGTATGAACATCGCCATCCTCACATTCGTGAGCTCCAAAAAACGTCTCGCAAAAGGCACAAAATCCATCATTAAGGAATGCCAAAGCCGAGGCCACAAAGTCAAAATCCTCTTTTCCCCATACGTAGGGCTAAAATTTGGCGTAAAATCAAAACTCTCTTACAAGGGCAAGCCATTCAAAGTTGATCAATACGACGCGATCGTCGTCCGCCCAGGATTTTCCTCAGAACCAAGCGTGAACGCCTCCATCATCAAACAATTCCAACTCGCCGGCTTCCACGTCATCAACGGCTACATCGGCGTCTTTCGAGCAAAGAACAAAATCCGAACCATGCAAATGCTCGACCACTTCGGCATCCCAGTTCCAAAAACCCTCGTCGTCCGTGACCCATCTCTCATCACCGCCGCTGCCCAATCATTTAAATTCCCGGTCATTGTAAAATCCATTTTCGGCACTCATGGTCGCGGCGTCTTTATCGCGGAATCCAAACGCTCCCTAAATCCAATCGTCGAATACATCACCGCAAAAGAAAAAGGCCCTGTCTCTCTCCAGGAATACATCGCCGAAGCAAAGGGCAAAGACCTTCGCATCCTAACCCTCGGCAAAAAAGCCGTCGCAGCCATGGAGCGCTCTGCCACAGGATCAGAATTCCGAGCAAACTTCCACAAACAAGGCACCGTCGCTGCAGCGAAACTCACAAAAGAAGAAAAACTCATCGCCGTCAAAGCAGCACAGGTATTAAATCTCGATATCGCCGGTGTCGACATCCTCAGAACTAAAAAGGGTCCAAAAGTCATCGAAGTAAACTCCAACCCGGGCTTCGAAGGCCTCAGCAAAGCAACAGGAATAAACATCCAAAAGAAAATCGTAGACTTCATCGAACACCGCATCTCAAAAAACACCTCAAAAAAACCAATTTCAAAAAGAAAAATGACGGAATAACATCCGTCATTTTTCTTACACTGGCGTAACTTCCCGCGCCTTCATGAAATCAAGCACAAGCTGAATGTCATGCACAATTTTTTGACGCATTCGCTCACGACTCGTCCAAGCAATCAACTCACTGACCTTTTCAACAACCTCCACAGAAAGTTCCCGTCCAAGAAGATTACCTTCAAATCCAAGAAGATGCACCTCAAACTTCGGAGGCTCACCGACACCGTAACAAAGCGCGCCTAAATACGTCCCAAATGGAGACTTCACACGAGCCGCATACACGCCAAACGAAATCCCAGGATCAATTCCTTTGAGATCCAAATTTGCCGTCGGAATTCCATAATCACGCAAAGAAATTCCATCCCCACGCTCAACAATACCTGTTATGATTTTTTTCATCACAAATAGACGTTATTACTATGTTTATACAAAAAAACATACAAAAACTCAACACTAGCTTGATAAATTAAAACAAACAAAAAACAATCACATGCGTCATCGATCTACACAAACAAAAAACGTTTGTTACGCAAAAACACGATTATCAAAAAATACACAATGAATTCCAAAAAACATACAAAAATGCAAACACGTACTAAACGCTAAATAAATTAAAAACAGTAAAAAAAAGCTAAACAAAAGACATGCTTATTCAACCCAAGCAGAGCTCTGACGAACCAAAAGTTCTTCAGCACGCAATGGTTCCGCCATGATCCCCTTCACAACTCGCTCCATACGACTAGACTGGGAACCCTTCACATAAACCACGTCTCCAGATTGTATCTCTCGATCAACATACACTTCAGCCTCTTCGCTAGATCCAAAAAGCTCTGTTGCACTCGCAGACATCCCCGCCTCCTCCGCCGCATCAATCGCAAACTGCATTGAACTTCCTACCGCAACAAACGCATCCGCAACCTCCGCAACTTTCAACCCAATCATCCGATGCTCTTGCTCCGTATAATCCCCAAGCTCAGCCATCTGACCCAAAACCGCAATCTTCCGCGCCCCCTCAAAAACATCAAAGCGTTGCAATAACTCCAACCCCCGAAGCATCGCCGCAGGAGCTGCATTGTAACTGTCATCAATAACAATCGAACCTTTAATGCCAGCCAAAGGACGAAGCCGCCCCGACCCAGGCAAAAAATGCATATTCAAAACCTTCACCGCATCAGCCACACAAATACCAAACTCCTCCCCAACCGCAAGTGCCGCGAGCACATTCATCACCGATGTATACCCCAAACAATCTCGAAGCTCCAATAATCCAACATCGCCACCATGATACATCACCCGTGCCGTTGTAAGCGCAATCAACTCACCAACCTCAAAATGATCATCAACACGAGATTGAACCTCAATATCCCTTGCAAGCATATCCGCATCTCTTGTTCCATATAACACAGTCCGCATCTTCGCACGCCCATGCATCTCAAGGGTCCGCACATCATCTCCATTCAAAATTGCCACCCCTTCATCAGATAACGCATGCACAAGCGTTTCCTTTTCTTTCACAAGCGCCTCCAAATTTTCAAAATTCGCGGCATGAACAGGAGAAACACCCGTCACAACCGCCACATCAGGTCGCGCAATCGAACAAAGCCAAGCAATGTCTCCAGGCCGATCTGCACCAAATTCAAGCACAAGAACCTCGGGATATTCCGCCACCGTAAACGAACGCATCACAACCATAATCCATCCAAAAATCGACTTCCCAGGACTTACATCTTCACCCAAAATTGTAAGAGGAACACCAAATTCATTATTATAATTCTTCACAGAACTACGCACATCAAAACGATCCTCAAGAACAAGTCGAATCGCTTCACGCGTAGAAGTCTTCCCCATAGATCCCGTAATAGCGACAACTCGAGGTTGATGTTTACGAATAACATTTCGAGCCCGCGACCGCAAAATCTTCAAAAGTATTTTCTTCATAAAATCAATCAATCTGACGAGTAGGAGGAATTTGATAATATCGAACCAAATATTCCGCAATATTCCCAAACACAGGAGCGGATGTATCACTCGCCCAAGGGGAAACCTTCGGGTGATCAAGAACAACTGTCATCGCAAACGCTGGATCCTCGACGGGTCCAAACCCACTAAACGTTGCAATCGTCGCATCTTCTTCATATCCACGCCCATCACGTTTTGCGACCTGAGCCGTCCCAGTCTTCCCCGCAATGTAATACCCAGGCACTCCAGCGCTGTCGCCATACCCATTTTCAACCACCGAAACAAGCATTGCTCCAATCGTTGTCGCCACAGAAGAAGCAAGCACCTGCTCTACAGGTCGTGGAATAAACGTTTCAACCGTCCCATCCATATATCGATATTCTCCCACAATATAAGGCTCCATCATCACCCCCTCATTCGCAAGCGCGGCATATGCCGCTGTCACCTGAAGAGGTGTCACCGTAATGCCCTGTCCATAACTCGCCGTCGCATAATAAGACTCAGCATACTCATCCAAAGACGCAATCGTTCCACTCAACTCCGTATCAAGCTCAACACCAGTTAGTGTCCCAAATTGAAATCGTTCAACATAATCCTTCAAAACATCCCTTCCCATGAGCCGCATCACATGCACCATCCCCGTATTCAACGATTTCTCCAAAACCTCTGTCATCGTTTGCATTCCATAAGCTTTCAAATCTGAATTACGAATTTTATATTCATCAACTTCAACCACTCCAGTATCCTCATAAACCGTCGTTGGTGTAACAGCGCCCACATCAAGCGCCGCAGCCATCACTAAAGGCTTAAACACCGAACCCGGCTCATACGGAGTAAAAATAGCTCGATTATTATAAACAGCAATATCTTCCACATGACCAAAATCATTCGGGTCAAAATCCGGAGCGCTACACATCGCCAAAATCGCCCCAGTTTCAGGTTCCAAAATAACCACCGCACCACCATCCGCTTGGTACGTTTCAACCCCTTCTCGGAGCATCTTACACGCATGATACTGAACAGATCGATCTAACGTTAAGAGCAAATCCCCCCCATCAACAGCCGATTCCATCGCCCGAGCCGCAACCCCAATCCAACTTCCGCTCGGATCCGTCTGAGCATCGATGAACCCATTTTTTCCTCCCAAAAAATCATTTGCATATCCCTCAACCCCGTACTGGCCAATCTCTGAACCGTCCCTATCAAGCACAAATCCAAACACATGACCACCAAGATTTTTTTCAGGATAAGACCTCACATTTTCAAGAACATAATGAATTCCTGAAAGCTCTAAATCCAAAATCTTCTGCAAGTCCTTATCTCCAACCTCCTTCGCCACAGGCTCATATGGGTCCTCCTCTTTCGAAAGCCGCGCCATCAAAAGCTCATAGTCGGATGGCTCCAAAATTTCCTCATCATCAATCCCGCCAACGACCTCTTCCTCCACAGGCTCAACAGCCAAATCAGCCACCTCTCCAACATCATCACCCCCGTCCGCATCCTCCACGAACCCACTCGGCGATAAATCCCATCCCAAAATCTGCGCCAACTGTGTCGCAGCATATTCAGGATCCTCAATCCTTCGAGGATCCGCAAATACAAAAGCAAGTGGCTCATTTGTCGCGGCAATATACTCCACATCACTGCCAAAATCCTTCACATAAATCGTCCCCCGCTCCGCAATCAACTCTTTATAAAAATCATACTGCCCTTCCGCAAGCGAATCATAAAAACTCGCATTCACTACCTGCAAATGAAACAACCGGAAAAAAATCAACACCACAAATCCAATAAAAAAAAGACGAAGCGCCCGAAGGCGCCATGAACTGGTTCGAATCCGTTCTGATCCAAAAATCCCAAATTTCATAGCGCGACTAATCGCGAAAGAAGTTAAATCGGATGAACCGCATCTTCCACAACCTGCGTCCCGCTAGACACAATAAATTCCCCAGAAACCTCATACCGAATCATCCGTATCATACCATCTCCGGCCTCATATTCACGAAACGTCAACCGATCAAGCTCCTCCCCCTCCTCATCGACCACCTTACAAGAAGCCTCATAGGTAAACTCATAATCAACGCCTCCATACACCACCGTCTCCTCTTCATCGCTAAGTCCTTCATCAATATCTTGAAACAACATCATCCCTTCACTCGCAATATCAAGCGAAAGCCACAAATTCTCATCACAGTGAAACCAATACAACTTCTCTCCCGTATCAAGCTGCAGGTGCTCAATCTGATCCGCCTCAAACGCCTTTCCATCAATAGCAATACTTTTAGAATCAAGCAACCGATCCAAGACAGCTTTTGTTTCCATAAATAGATGTTATTCAATCAACGATAATGAAAAAAGTATAGCAAGGGCTCCAACGCCAGAAAAAACTTATCCACATTCAGTAATCCAACCCCTCTCGAGCCTTCACGCCACTATAGAAATAATGTCTCTCAAGCCCAACACGAGAAACCAAATGAGCCATTGCTAAAAATCTATCATCCGGATCCCTCCCCGTCAAAATCATCTCCACCTGAGACCGTCTTTCATCTAGCACAACCATCACCTCATCAAACGAAAGCATCCCCAAATCTACCGTCGAATGAATCTCATCCATCACCACAAGATCATAATCCCCACCTGATATCAATTCCCGCACAATTCCAAGCCCACGCCGAGCCTCCTCCTTATCAATTTCCTGAATGGAAAAATCAAATTGCCCCGTCACCGCATCAATTCGATCACGTCCAGTCGCCCAATAATCAATCCCTTCAAGCTGATCCAAAATCTTCCGTTCACTATAATGATCCGTCCCCCCCTTATCAAAATACACCATCCCAACCCGCTTCCCCGCCCCCAAACACCGAATCGCCTGCCCTAGCGCCGACGTCGTCTTCCCCTTCCCGGTGCCATGAATAGCCTGAATAAGACCATACCCCTCGTGGCCAAGAATGCGATCATCTCGCTCGTGAATATTCCGTTCAGACATATTGACAATATTAAATACTCATGATGGATTATAGGTGTTCTTTCACATGGAGACTCAATGAACCTCACCACAGAACAAATCCGCTTCATCCCTGTTGCCTTCGCGATCTCTGACGCTCTGGATCAACCTGGATTTCTTCCCGCCAGAATCGGAGACGCAATTTGCTTCGCGCTCGACATCGCGACCAGAACCAAAATCCTCGCAATGATCCAATGCGGAATCGTCGACATCGACGACGATGAACTCGAAAATGCCTTCTGGATCACCACACCAAATGAAGCCAACGACCTACCTACCAGAGTTAACACGGACGAGTCAAGATTCATCGCACAAATTTCCGCCATCGGAATCACCGACACGCCAAACAACACCGAAGCAAGATACAATGCAGCACTCGATCTACGTCAATCACGGCACCTCTCATCAACAATCCCTCTCCGCATTTTCACAGAAAAAATCGCACAGGCACTAACAAATCACCTCGCCGCAGAACAAGTCACTTCATGGGTCAGCCCTGCCGCATCTCGCCTCGCCATCAACACGAGCGGATACGGAACCACGGCAGCACGAACACGCTCAACCTGGCGACACGCCCGAATCATGCAGGCCCAAGCTCGTCATGATCGCATGAAAAGCTGGCGCGTCAATCCACTCATCGCCGTCGATCTCAAAAGACACTACCCACATCTCCGCCCACAACTATCACGACGCGAAATCGAGCGCATCATCTAGCACAATCCCCCGGCATGCGCCGAGGGATATTTTCTTTTTCACCTATCTAACAACCCTAACTACACCCACTCGTCGCCCCACAGTTCAAACACTTATAACACGCCGCATTCCGCACCATCATACTCCCGCACGTCCCACAAGCAGGCGCATCAGACGTATTATCAAATGTCATCGTAAGCGCATCAAGCGTCGAACTCACAACCTGATCAGCCGCATCATTCACATCCTTCACCGCACTAAACAAATCATCCTGAGGAATCGATGTAGGCGTCGCGTCAGCTACCTCCTGCGTCACATTCACCCCAATCTTCCGCTGATCATCCACACTCAGAAACTTAAACGCCATCCATCGGAAGATATAATCAATAATCGACTTCGCCATGCGAATATTCGGATGACTCGTAAACCCACTTGGCTCAAACCGTACATGCGCAAACTTATTCACAAGCACTGGAAGCGGCACGCCATACTGAAGCGCCATACTCACACTCGTCGCAAAGGCACTAATGAGTCCACTCATGACACTCCCCTGCTTTGCCATAGTGACAAAAATCTCCCCAGGCATGCCGTCATCGTACAAACCAACGGTAATGTATCCCTTATGCGGCCCAATCGTAAACCGATGCGTCAATGACCGTCGCTCATCCGGCATTCGTCGCCGCCTCACAACAACGCTCGTGTCCGCCACTGGCGCAACAACCTCCCCAGCAACCGTCTCTTCCTCATCCTCTTGCTTAGAAGCATCGCTTTCTTTCGATGTCGTAAGCGCCTGCTGCCGCTTCGACCCATCACGATAAATCGCAACCGCCTTCAACCCCATCTTCCAGCTCTCCATATACACCTCTTCAACATCCTCAACCGTCGCTTCATGCGGCATATTCACCGTCTTCGAAATCGCTCCACTCACAAACGGCTGCACAGCCGCCATCATCCGCACGTGCCCCATATAATGAATCGTCCGCGTTCCATTCTTCGCCTTAAACGCACAATCAAACACAGCAAGTTGATCATCCTTAACATATGGAGCGCCCTCAATCGTATCTGTCTCATCAATATACGCCAGAATCTCCTTAATCTCCGATTCACTATGCCCAAGCCGCATAAGCGCCTCAGGAACCGTATTATTCACAATCTTGATCATTCCTCCGCCAACAAGCCACTTATACTTCACAAGCGCAATATCCGGCTCAATCCCAGTCGTGTCGCAATCCATAAAAAACGCAATCGTTCCCGTCGGCGCAAGAACAGAAATCTGCGCATTTCGATACCCATACACCTCTCCATTTCGAACCGCATCATCCCAACTCTTCCGAGACTCATACAACAAGTCTTCAGGCACACCAACGCTAGACATATCATACGCCGCCTGCCGATGCATATTCATCACTTCAAGAAACGGCTGTTCATTCTTCTTATATCCAGCAAACGCTCCAACCTTCTCCGCAACTTTACTAGACTGATAATACGCCTCTCCGCTAAGAACACTCATAATCGCCCCAGCCATATTTCGCCCTTCATCAGAGTCATACGCGACACCACGACTCATAAGAAGCGCTCCAAGATTCGCAAACCCAATTCCAAGCGGACGATAATTAAAACTATTCACTTCAATCGCCGGCGTCGGATAACTAGAATTCCCAACCAAAATCTCCATGGCAGTAATAATCACCCGAGCCGCATGCTTAAACGCCTTTACATCAAATTCCATGACACCATTCACCTCTTTGCGGTACTGGAGCAGATTAAGTGACGCAAGGTTACAAGCAGAATCATCAATAAACATGTACTCACTGCAAGGATTCGACGCATTAATCCGAGCTGTATTCTTGCTCGTATGCCATCTATTCACGGTCGTATCGTACTGAATTCCCGGATCTCCACACTCCCAAGCCGCCTGAGACATCTTTCGAAACAAATCCCGTGCCCGGAACGTCTCACTGTCCTTTCCAGTCGTCACTTCCTTTGTCACCCATTCCGCATCCTGCTCAACGGCCTGCATAAACGCATCTGTCACACGCACAGAATTATTCGCATTCTGGAAGAAAATCGAGCTGTAAGCCTCTCCATCCATAGAAGAGTCATACCCAGCATCAACAAGCGCCCAAGCTTTCTTCTCCTCTTTCACCTTACAATCAATAAAAATATCAATATCCGGATGATCAACGTTCAAAATCACCATCTTCGCCGCACGTCGCGTCTTTCCTCCACTCTTCACAACACCCGCAAACGCATCAAGTCCTTTCATAAACGAAACCGGCCCACTACTTCGCCCATTTGACCGACTCAAGTATTCCTTTGTTGATCGCAACTTGGAAAGATTCGACCCTGCACCAGAACCACCCTTAAACAACATGCTCTCAGTCGTCGCAAGATGCATAATAGAACCCATGTCATCCTGCACGGAATTGATAAAACATGCACTACACTGCGGATGGTCACTCACGCCAACATTGAACCAAACAGGGCTATTAAAAGCCGCTTTTTGATTGATCAAAATATGCGTCAACTCAGCCTCAAACGTATCCGCATCTTCCGCAGTTTCAAAATACCCATCGTTACGTCCCCAATTCGCCGCCGTCACCGCCACGCGATTCACAAGCTCCTTCATCGACCCTTCTCGCTCAGAAGTTCCTACTTTTCCGCGGAAATACTTCTGCGCCACAATATTCGTCGCTGTCTGACTCCAAGCTTTAGGCGTCTCAATGCCTTCCTGTTCAAAAATAATCTCTCCTTTTGAATCCGTAATTTTCGCTGTCCGCATTTCCCATTCAAGTTCATCATACGGATGAACGCCGTACCGCGTAAAAAATCGAGAAAATTTCACTCCATTCCCATATTGAGCAACCTTGCTCTTCTCGGGAGAGATCTTCTGCTTAAACTTCATGTAAATCCGCGCGACATGAACCAAGTTATTATCAATAAACGTCATCGCAACAACCTCTCGCACATCACCAGATGTCGGAACCGTATGACCGTCATAAATCGTCTGCAGCCGGCTCATCACCTGCTCAGCAATGGCTTCGGGCCCAATCTCATTATCATGACCAGCCTGATCCATCGCAGCCTTAATAGATCGTGTTAATTTCTGCGCATCAAACGCCTGTTCAGACCCACTCGTCTTTTTCACAAACTTAATCTTCACCATATACTTCCAAACAGCATCGCTCGCTCCAGATTGAGCGGTCTGCGTTGCTGTCTTTTGAGCCTGAGCAAATTCCGACATACGCAAGTAACATTACACAATTTATTAGACGACAAGAGGTGCACAATTTAGGGAAACAAAAGACCCCAGGCGTGGGATCGCTTTCTCCTTTTGCAGTGCCCTTGAAACACTACATGTTGTGTCTCCACCCCGATATTACCACAACATATTGTGGTCCTATCATTCCTCCTTGTGGATAACAACCGCTCGCTCAATGCCATCAACATAAATCAATTCCAGAGTATGCTACACTGGCGATGCATTACTTGTTTTTGATATTTTGCTATGACCCGAGAAGTCGTTTTAGACATCGAAACCCAAAACACGTTCGACGACGTGGGAGGCTACCATCCAGACAAACTCCTCGTCTCCATCGTTGTTGCCTACTACTACGAAACAGGAGAGTACGAATCCTACACAGAACAAGAGCTTCCCATGCTCATGAAAAAACTCGAACACTGCGACCGTATCATCGGCTACAATTCCGTAGGCTTCGACATCCCCGTTCTCGCCAAATATTACGCCGGTGACCTCCTCAAAATTCCACAACTCGACATGCTCCAAAAAATCAACGAGTCTCTCGGTTACCGCATCAAACTTGACTCTGTTGCAACAGCAACACTTGGAACAGCCAAATCAGCTCACGGCCTCCTCGCCGTTCAATGGTGGAAAGAAGGAAAAGTCCAAGACATCATCGACTACTGTAAACAAGACGTCAAAGTCACAAAAGAAGTCTATGAGTTCGGAAAAGAAAACGGCTTCATCCTCTTCGACGACCGCATGGGAGAACGCCGCCAAGTAAACATCAACTTCTCCCCTCAAAAAGAAGAAAAAGCCGAAATAAATCTCACCCTATTTTAACCTCCTCAATCATTCAAATCACAATATATTCATCAAAAAATAGCCCACCTGGGCTATTTTTTTAAATCCTCAACCAGATACAAATACAACCTCCGGTCATCCCGCTCAAACACCTCCCGCGCCTCAATACCCTTAAATTCAAACCCCCTCGAAATCACTCGCGTATCTCCATCAAGCTCGCATACAATCTTCTCTCGCATACGATCAATGCATTTCGGAAGCAAATACACTGCAAGCACATCAACTTTCGGATAAGACACCTTAAAAAAATTCCCACACCAAATCTCCATCCGATCCTGAACACCAAGCCGCTTCAACCGCCATCGAGCCACCCAAGCAAGCACCGGATGAATTTCCACACCATAAACCTTCCCAGCATCAAAATCTTCGATTCCAGAAATCAAAATTTCCCCCTCTCCGCATCCCAAATCTAAAAGCACCTCCCCCTCTTTCAAACCAACTGATTCCAACATCCATTGCGCCACATCACGCGGGGTCTTCACAAAAGGCGACCCAAACAAAGCCATTCCTCCAAAACTCGCAATCAAATACGCCACTCCCGCCAACAAAAAAACAAACACCAAAAGTATCACAACCAAAATTAAATCCATACTATCCAAGTGCAGCTATCGCCTCACTATAAGTAGGAAACGCATGAATCATGCTCACAACCTTTTCAAAACTCGCCTCAACATGCATTGCAAGCGCAACTTCATGAATCACCTCTCCAGCCCGCTCGCCAATCATGTGTCCACCATAAATCTCCCCCGTCTTCCGATCAACCACGAGCTTCAACACGCCCTCACGAGCTCCATCGCTTACCGCGCGCCCCAAAGCCCCAATAGGAAATCGCTTAACCACAAAATCCTTTTCCATCCCCGCCGCTTGAACCGCTGTCAATCCAACTGACGCCACCTCCGGATACACAAATGTCACACGCGGCACAACACGCAAATCAACCACTGCCTCCCCACCAGCAGCATTCATGCCAGCAACCATTCCTTGATGATGCGCTGTATGCGTAAACGCATAGCCCCCGGCCACATCTCCAGCAAGATAAATATGCTCTTTCGCCGTCTGCATGCGATCATTCACCAAAATCCTTCCCCGATCGTTAGGCTTCAAACCGGCCTTCGCGATCCGTAAACTATCCCAATCTGCCCGCCGTCCTGTTGCCAAAATCAACGCATCCACCTCAACCGACCGTCGTGCCCCATCTTTCGTTTGCACGACAACCTTCACAGCCTTCTGAGCTTGCTCAACGGAAAGTGTCTTCGTCTCCAGAAGAACCTTCACTCCGACATCTGCAAGACGTCGCTCCGCAATAATCGAAATCTCTTCATCTTCCCGCTGTAGTACATGTGCACCAAGCTGAACCAAAACCGTCTTTGATCCAAGCATGCCGAAAAACGTCGCAAACTCACACCCAACCGGCCCAGCCCCAACAATTAACACGCGTCGAGGCTGACTCTTCAACTGAACAACCTCCCGAAACGTTAAATAATCAATATCTTCAATCCCGTCAATCGGCGGAACAAAATTCCTCATCCCACCAGCCACAACAATAGACTTCCCTTGAATCTTTCGCTTCCCCACAGAAATCGTATGCGCATTAACGAACCTCGCAACCCCCATCACAACATCAATCTCTTCATCTTTCGCAAGTCGCCGCATACGCTTCCCGGAACCCGTAATCGTCGACACGACCGTCTCTCGCCACCGCATGATATGCCGAAAATTAAACGTCACCCCCTGCGCATGCACACCAAAATTTCGCACCCCATGCTTCATCTCATAATAAGCCTTTGCACTCCGCAACATCGCCTTCGTCGGAACACACGCCCAATTCGGACATTCCCCACCAAGCTTCTCCGCCTCAATCAAGCAAACACGTTTTCCACGCTCACGCGCCACGGACGCCGCAGTAAAGCCTGCACTTCCAGCTCCAATGACCACAACATCATATCGATCCTCCCGAACCATAAATCAAGAATTACGAATCAAATCACGAGCCGCATCCCAAAGACCCCAATCGCCTCGCGTACCAACATAATACCACCATTCGATCCCCCAAAATAACACCTCAGGAGCCCGAACTCGTTGAGCAAATCGTACATTACGCCGCAAATCCCGAGCATCAAACATTTCCACAACCGAATCAAGCTCTAATGCATCAGGACTCACCGTCAACCACGGCTCGGCCTGAAGCTCCGATACAATCACCTCATCCACAAATATCTCTGCAATGAAAGACTGAGCTCGGTAATACTCAGGCCCAAGAGGGAAAACGAAATACCCAACCATTGGATTCACAACCTCCCGATACAAACTCACCCCAAGCACATCTGCCCCCAAACTTGAAACCGCCCAAATGCTCTGCTCGCCGCTCGTTGTCACCATCACGGGATGAAGAGAGTCAAGCTCTCGAACCAAATCAATCTCCGCAAACACTAAATCCAAATTCGGAGAAGGACACTCCCCAAACGGAAACATTGGTTCATTTTCCACCTGCCATCGAACAAGCGCATCGTGTTCCCGATATCGCTCAACCGTAGCCCGTACATGCGCAAGCTGAAAATCCACATCATAATGCGTTGACGCCCAATCAATCCAACTCGGATAATAACACTCCGGCCATCGCAACGTTTTCGCCCCAACAACAAGCGTCACTTCAACACCTCGATCAGCAGCTACATTCATCATCCAATCCAAATTCCCATACGCATAATCCGCCTGCTCCGGCTCCACAGAAGACCAAGTCACAGGAATCCGCACATGACCAATTTCCAAATCATCAACCATCGCCAAAAAGACCTCCTGCCAATCAAGTCCAAGATATGTTGAATACTCAATCGAAAAAGACGCCCCATAGTCAACCTCAACCTCTTCCCGATGAACAGACGCCGCTAAACACCCCAGAAACAAACTTAACAAAACAATGCCCGCAAACAGCCATCGTCTATCAAATGCCCTCAACATATCTCCTTACAATTCTTCCTTCTTTTCCCGAATAAACAAAAGCCAATTTTCCAAAAACTGAATCGCCACCTTAAATGGCGCCTCGAGCATAAAATCAAAGAAATATATAAACACATTAATCTTCGCCACCTTTAACGAAAGCCATCGACCAGCACGCACAATCGGAAGCACAAACACGTCAAAAATCGATCCTAAAATTCCCGATCGCTTCCCAGACAAAATCACATCTCGCGTGCTCGTCCGAATACGAATCCCAAAAAACGTCACAAGCGAAATAAAGAAAAGGAAAAGCGAAATTGACAACCAACTAAAATGAAAACTCGCAAGCACTGCCGCAATCATGCCATACGTAAACAAAAACGTCAGCGCATAAGCGGCAGAAAAAATCTTCCCCCAAGTTCCAAATAGCTCTGGCTTCACACGCACATTCAAAAGCGGATGATCAGCCCCAACTCGCAAGGCACGAGAAACATCTTTATAATCACTTGCATTCTTTCGCTCCGGGATGCTCACCGTAAGAGCAATAAATGCAAGGAACAACGGATGGAACAAAATATTCACAGCAAGCGACGAAACATGCAACTCGCCAAATACCAAAAGGTCATACGGAACCTCCATCACAAGCGCCAAAAGCATCTTCGTCAAAAACAAGAACAAAACCGTTCGTAAAACCGTTCGCCGAAGCCGCGTTCGAAACGATTTTGTTCGCTTTTTAAGCTCACGTGCCACTGTACGATCAAAATACGAAGGATCTGCAAGCAATGTCGATACCTCATCCGGATCCACATCAATCGCGTCTCCGATAACCCGAAACATTCCGGCACGCCGTCGCAAAATCAAAATCAACTTTTCTGTAAGCGGATGACTGATCTGACCTTCAATAGAATCAATAACTGTTTCCAAATTATCTGCCAACTCCTTCACACGCCGATCAGTCGACGCGCCAGGCCAATCCGGATAATAAAGCGTCAAAACCCGAAACCGCAATGTCGCACGATTAGACTTCAAAAGTGACTTATGGATCGCGACATAGAGCTTCATGTCCTTATCCTCATCAGAAATGATAATATTTTCATCCCATTCGACCCTCCCTCGCATCTCCTCATACATATAACTCACAAGCGATTCCTGATTGTACGGAGGAGAAATCGCATATTCGAGCTCAGTGGCAAGTACATCCAAAACCCAAGCAAAAGAAAACTCTCGCTCTTCACTCATGTCATCCACCGCACGCATCAAAGGTTCGTACTTTTCAATAATCGGCGTCAATTCCTTAGCAAACCGTTTTGGCACACGATTATTCGGCAAATGCCCTGCCCAAATAAGCTCCTTCAAAAGCTCACGCGCAATCGCATCCACAGGCACGTCAGACCCCAAAAATCGCTTAATAATTCTCAAAATAGCATTTCGCCGAAGCAAATGCTCTTCCTGGTAATCGATCGACGTTCGCAACTTTTCATAAATCACCCCCGCCTTTGCTGTTGCAGCGCTAACCTCAAAAACCTCCTCCGTCGTATCTTCCGGAAATCGCTCTTCGTCTCGCCAGCCAGCAGCTAATTGCTCAATACGATCACTCATAATCTAAAAAATCGATCGCTCTTTTGAGCGTTTGATAATCTCAAAAGCCGCATCCGCGCTATCAACAAGTTGAAACAAATTAAGATCTTCAGCATCAATCGTTTCAAATTCATCCGCCATTACTTGCCTAATCCATGCAAGCCAAGGCCCCCAATACGGCCGCCCAACCAAAATTACTGGAACCGGTTCTGACTTCCCCGTCTGAATCAGCGTCAAAATCTCAAACAATTCATCTTGCGTCCCAAACCCCCCAGGAAAATACACATACGCCTGTGCACTCGCAGCAAGCATCACCTTTCGACTAAAAAAATAATGAAACGCCATGGACGTATTCACAAACGGATTAATCCGTTGCTCCATTGGCAATTGAATATTAAGCCCAACCGACATCCCACCAGCCTCACTCGCCCCCTTATTCGCCGCTTCCATAATCCCAGGACCGCCACCAGTCACAACCGTAAACCCCCCCTTCGCCAAAAGAGTCCCAAGCATCTCAGCCTCCTGATACCATTTATTCGCAGGCGGCAGTCGCGCAGACCCAAAAATTGTCACTTCTTTTTTAAACTGTGACAAATACTGAAACCCCTCCACAAACTCCGCCATGACGCGAAAAATTCTCCACGTAATATCATGCATCTTAGGCGAATGCCCCATCTCCCGCTCGCTATGCGTCATCGGAACCCGACACGTCGGATCATCACTCGCACAAGATTTTTTCCGAGAACCAAATGCCATAATCAATTTTGTATACACTGATTATAACACAAGCAAACGTCACCAACTCCCACCACCTCCACCACCAAATCCCCCCCCGCTACTTCCACCTCCACCAGAACTAGAACTCGGCACCTTCGCCGATCCAACACTACTCGTCATCGCCGGCATCGCAGCAGCAAAAAACGCCGGAGAAAACCGATGCCCCACATACCACTCAGGCTCAATTTGCTCCACTCCTTCAAACGCATGCGCCCATTCATCGACCAAATCAAACGCAATCGCATACGGCAAATACTTCGCAAACATCCGCTCCTTCTCGTGCCATTCAGACCGATAACGCTCCGCGGTATGCATAAACAACTTAAACCCCTTCACCTTTCGCTGCATCTCAAGCCCCTTAACAGTCGCTCTCCCCATAAACCATCCAAACATCCCAACAATCACCGCGCACGCAAACCAACTTCCTGCCACAAACAATCCAAAAGCCATATTGAACGCAAATCCAACCATCCCAAACACCCAAGCGCCCACGATGAACCCAACGCGTCGCTTAAATGAGCCTTTTTCAAAATATCCACCATGCACAAGCCATTCCTGAACAAATTTCGATATTTTTGCGATCTTCTCCCCCGGAATCTTCCCCTTAATCTCACGCAAAACAACCTCACTCTTCCCTTCAAAAAACGCATCAACAAGCGCTCGATGCGCCTTATCCAAATGCGCCCACTCCTTTTTCTTCACAAGCGTAATCTTCGCTTTTTTCAACTTCCCCTCATCATCCTCAATCCGAATCTCAATAAACCCCTCCACAGCTAACTGCACAATCATCGCCGTATAATAGCGATTCTTAAACATTCCAGACTTCACCAATGAACCGGCATAAACCGCCCAAACACCTTGAGGAGGTTCATACTCCGCAACAACCGTTCCATGCTCCCCATCATCCCCATGTTTCTTCCAATACAACGCCGTCAAAATCACAAACGGCACCGGTAAAAACGCCAACCAATTATCCATCAAAAACCACAAAATCATCTCCCACCACGTTGGCTCCGGAACCACGCCTTTTGTAAACCCAACCGCAACCGTCAAAGGTCCAGTCGCAGCAAACGCCACCGAACCACCATTTTCTACGACCTCACAATCACTCGCCTGTGACCCAAAAATTCCAGTATAACACGCTTGCTGCAAAATCTCAGCCCCTTCCGGAACATGAACAACGGCCGTCGAACGCACAATCGGCACATCCCAATCCGTACCCGTCGCATTCCAATACACCTCGTCAAACCCATCTTCAAACAAAATCACCCGATCAACCTGATACTCAATCTCATACACATGCTGACCAGAAATCAACAAATTCGCATCCCCAATCTTTATCTTCGCTTCCCCTCGCGCCCGAGAAAACTCATACATCGCCGGACCACCATCCTGCCGCACATTCAAAAGCTCCAACTTCACCGTCTTTTTATTCCCGTACGCATCCGCATAAGACGTCGGTATCTCCCGATAAATTCCATGCTTCTCCCCCTTAAAATCGACCCCAATCCGTTCCGTAACCAAAATCTGCCCGCTTTCACGAACCTCAACAGAAACATCAAATGTCTCAATCATCCAGTTATACGACACCGCTTGCGCCTGCAAACCAAAACCCAAAACACCACTAATCCAAATACTGGCGATTAACACCATGCCCCTCAAGCGTAGACGCATACAACACCTCCCCTTCAGGAGTCGTTAAAAAGTAATAGTACTCATTTGAAATCGGATGGACGACCGCATTTACCGCATCAAACCCAGGATTACTAATCGCGCCTGGAGGCAATCCTGCATATTGATACGTATTATACAAAGAATCAATCTGTAAATCCTCATAAGTCACACCGGGATCATTCCCACCCGTAATATAATTCACCGTCGAATCCGCCTGAAGCGCCATCCCAATATCAAGCCGCTTCAAAAAAATATCAGCCACCATCGCCATCTCATCAGGATTCAAAACCTCCCTCTGAACAATCGATGCAAGCGTCAAAACCTCATGAAGCGTCATCGTCCGAACAGCATTCGCTCCCGTCTCCTGAACATTCTCCTCCATATGCGCAAGCAACGTTCCGACAATATCCTCTGCCGTCGCCCCCACAAAAAAACGATACGTATCTGGAAAGAGGTACCCCTCCAAATCCACACGATCCGGCTTCTGAGCTGTAGAAATAAAATCAGAATCCTCAAACGGCGAATCCATGCCAACCATCACACCCCACTCCTCCTGACTCACATCAAAATTCGCCACAACAACCTCCCCAATCTGCGCAAGCGTATACCCTTCAGGAATCGTAATCTGCACTTCCTCACTATCCGCATCAATCAGAACCGCAACAACATCCGCATAACTCATTCCCTCGACAAGCTCAAACGCTCCCGCCTGAATACTTGACGCCTGCCCGCTTACCGCGCCATAAACCTTAAACCAAAACGCATTTTTTACGAGTCCAGCATCAGCGAGCTGCTCAGAAATCATCTCAAGCCCAGCCCCACTCTCAATCATCACCTCATATACCGCTGCATCATCAGATGGACTCGCCAACCAAAACCGATACGCCTGCATCAAAACCACAACAATAATCACCAATGTAATCAAGCCACCTCCAAACAAAAGACCAAGAAACCCTCCCATGAAACCTCGACATCCTCGAGCCATATTTATCGATTAGCTAAGAAATCTTCAATTCGCGCAATCCGTTCATGCGTCCCTGAATCAAACCAAGGCTCCGTCGCATGATAAAACCCCTTATGGTCATCAATCCCGGCAAGCGCCGGCCACAAATCCCCCTCATTCGAAACAATATCTTGATCTGGTACAAAACGCCGCACATCTGGAGTCATAATATACCATCCACTCGACACAAACACCGTATTTCGCGATTTGATAATCTCCTCAGACATTCCACGATCAACATAATCCAAAAGTCGCTCCCCATCATCATGATGAAGCAGCACCTCATACGCTCGATGCGCATCAGTCGGAATCTCAATCGCCGCAATCGTCGCAACAGCCTCATGCTTATCATGCCGAGCCAAAAACGCCCCCACATCAATCCAAAACAAATTATCCGCATTCACCACCAAAAACCGCTCATCAAGCTCATCCCAATCCACAAGTTTACTCCACCCCCCAGTCCCCATCGGCGTCTCTTCAACCAAATACGAAATCTGCATCCCAATATCAGATCCATCCCCAAGCTCATCAACAATCATGCCCCCCAAATACGAAATACTGACCGCAACACGCGTAATCCCATGTGCTTTTAACTGATCCAAAACATAATAAATCATCGGCCTCCCACCAACCAAAACAAGCGGCTTTGGCAGATTGTCCGTCAACGGAGCAAGCCTTGTCCCACGGCCTCCAGCCAAAATGATTGCTTGAATCTTCATTGTAGACCCAACATTAACATAGCAAGCAAAAATCCAAAACATGCTCCAACAATCACATCAAAAAAGTAATGCACTCCAACAACAATCCGTGAAATCGCAATACAAAACGCAAGCAAGAAAAAAACAACGACATACACCCAAGAATGTGCTAAAGATGATTGCAAAAACGCACTCGAAAGTACCGCTGCAAACGCAAACGACGTCGACGCATGCATCGAAGGAAACGAATACGTCTTCACAAACAATCGATAATCCGTCTTCGTTACCACAGGACGAGGTCGCTTAATAAGCGCCTGCAAAATCGCCGTCAACACAAACGCCGTCAAAACCGGCAAGAACCATCCAACAACCTCCAACTTCCCCTCAAGTCGAACAAGCAGAACCAAAAAAACGGCCGCATAAAAATACGCTCCGTACTTAGAAATCCATTCCCAAACAACCGCCCGCCCTTCGCCAGAATGCTGAATCTTCTTCGTCATCTTCAAATCAAATCCTCTCATGCCATCATTTTATCACACCACAAATACAGGAACCGGCCCCCGAACAAGATCGGGAGCCGGCACAAATCACACGCGCGTACGTGGATCTTCATGGAGCTTATGCCACGAGCCGGGAAAAACCTCCCGCTCGAACTCATACTCCGTGAAAATAAGCGCCTCGGTGTCACCGTGTGGCTGAAGACCATCCGAATGATTCCGAGGATACGCCGCCTCCAAAGCGGCGAGACTGTCACCATTCCAGATAACCGTCACCGTCGGATTCGAAACGCCCTCAACGCTGACAACGGCCAACACGCGAACCGGAAGGCGACGAAGCCTTCCGACCTCACGCGCATCCGACGCCTGATCACGCTCAGCCTGTGCCTCATTGGCACAAGCCTTCCACTGATCAGCAGAAGCCCAGGACTTCAACACAATGTCGTCCTTATTCGCCTTCTTACCACCGCGCTTGCCGACCGAGAAGAAGATCTCGTCGCCCTCCTTGGGCTCAGGCAGATCCCCAACCCCAACCGGCGCACCGGTAAGCGTAGCGAAGCCACCGTGAGCAGCAACGTGAACACGCTGAGTCAAGCGAAAAACCAACATATCCCCATCAAACCGAACTTCCGCATTCCAACCGCGACGCGTAGAGATGTCTTCCACGACCCCCTGATGCACGCGGCCTCCACTCGAACGAGACATGCAAACCTCCGAAAATGTGTAAATCTAGTCTCAAACAAAAAGGAACAACGAACGCCGAACAGTACCACAAAAACCCCCATTTGTCAACCCCTTTTGGCCAAAATTAGCCAATAAATCATCAAAAAACGCAAAAACCTTCCAATTTGACGTTTCCCCTAGAAAATGGCATCTTTCCCCCACACGGAGAGGTGGCTGAGCGGCTTAAGGCGCGCGCTTGGAAAGCGCGTGGGGTTAACACTCTCGCAGGTTCGAATCCTGTCCTCTCCGCCACTCAATTTTCTTATCGTGCGTCCCGAGTGGCCGCAAATCGATAGGAGTATTGAACAATCAAAAAATCGCCCTGGTGGCGATTTTTTGATTGGTGTGAGTATGGGCACCCTTAAAAGCGAACTGGCTTGTTTGGGTTGAAAGTGATAAAAATCTTACATGAATCTTTTAAATTACAATCAAGTAAAAGATGAGTTAGGAGGTGGAGATAACCATCTTCTTCTTGGAAACGGCTTCAGTATTAGCTGTGACCCCATTTTTGCGTACAAAAGTCTTTATGACTACGCATCACAAGCTGGTTTAAGCGATACCGCCAAAATAGTATTCCAAACATTGGGAACCAACAACTTTGAGGGTGTGATGCGCCTACTCGATGATGCTCATTGGGTAGCGGTAACTTACGGGCTAATTCCAGAAGGTGAATCCAAGCTGAATAATGATCGGGAAATAATTAAAGCATCACTTATTAGCGCGATTGCAGAGACGCATTTGGACGATACTAGTAAAGTTGATGTCGACAAAAAAACATCAGCCTTAGTTTTCCTAAATGATTTCAATAGCGTGTATACAACAAACTATGACCTCTTGCTTTACTGGGTGGTTATGCACGGGAGTCGGGTTGCTTTTCAAGATGGTTTCAGGAATGACCCGCACGATGAGAGCTCTCTAATATTTTCTCAAAGAATGGGTAGATCAAAAGGAATTTACTACCTACACGGAGCATTGCATTTATATTTCGAGGCAGGAGAACATCGTAAACACTCCTGGGCAAAAACAGGAACCAAACTAACGGAGTTAGTACGTGAAGGCCTGAAACAGGAACGCTACCCACTATTTGTTGCAGAAGGTAGTGCTGAAAAGAAACTTGAACAAATTCAACGATCTGGATACTTATGGTATTGCCTGGATAAGCTGGCTCGTATTAAAAAACCATTAGTCATATTCGGTCACGCCCTTGGAGAAAGTGATGCACACCTAGTAGATAGGTTGGTGCAGAATAAAGATATGCCCACCATTTATATTGGACTTCATGGAGACCCAGAGTCGCCAGGCAACCTTTCTATTCGCAGTGTTGGCTCTGAAATGATTCTTAAAAGAAATGAACTCCACCATGAAAAGCCATTGGAGGTTAAATATTTTGACAGTGACAGTGCACGTGTTTGGAACAACGATGTCTAAGCTCTTTAGAATTTCATTCTGACAACCTTATCTTCGTAAACCAACTTGCTCTTCATGTTCCCTAGCAAGTACCGTTTCTCCGTAATACTCCCTTCTTTGAGTAGATACTTCGCATACGTTCGAATATTCACTTCCTCTTGCTTGTCCGGCGACAGTTCACTTTCTGACCCTAGAACAATCCTTTGAAACTTACTGAACCGCTTCAGCTCGTCCTCAAGTCTGCATTTTACTCCAAGCATATTGATATCCATTTTGTCGATGATCTTCACAAGCTGTGAAATAAGTTCCTCTTCCCGAATGTACTTATTCTTACAGTGGCGATCTTTGCCTCGTGTACATCCGTAGTAAACATACTTCGCATGTGTCCCGTCTTTTAGTTGTTTGAATTTTTCTTGTGCACAGACACCTGACTGACAAAGTCCGCAGGTCATCAATTTGGTGAAGGCGAACTCTTTATTCATTGTGACTATTTGATCTCTTTGTAATTGTTCGCGAGCTTTTTCAAATAAGGTCTGTGTGATTATGGGTTTATGCTTTCCGTCATACCACTTGCCAGTACCTTTTGGAAACTCAAACTTTCCGTAATAAAACGTGTTGTTAAGCACTCTATGAACACCACTTAATGAAAGTGTTTTATTGCCTCTTGTTTTGAAGTTCAATTCATGTAGCAACCAGTGATAAACTCTTCGACCACTGTATTTTTCATAAGCCACCTTTTCAAACATCTGTTTTATGATTGGTGCACGTTCTTGATCTATGATTTTCTGACATTTCTTATCCATTTCTTTTTGATCCAAGTATCCAATTGGTGCCATACCAGGCCAGAGTCCCATTTCAACCCTCGTCCTTAGGCCTCGTCTTACATTCACTCCTCGATGATCGTTCTCTAGCTTTGCTTGTGAGCCAAGAATCATCAGGAGGAATTTTTCGTTTGGCGAATTTGTGAATGTTTGACCATGTGTTCGTATTTCCCTCAAAAGCCCCTGATCCATCATGTCGACAATCGCACCAAGGTCTCCTGCATTGCGACTCAGACGATCTGGTGCCCAAGTGATAATCCCTGTGAATTTACCAGCCCTTATGTCCTGTAGCAGCTCGTTATAAACTTCGCGTTGCCCCATGTCCTTCGCTGAATGTGATTCACGTCTAATTGCAATCACTTCAAGTCTCTCTCGCTCAGCGAGTTCCAACATCTCCTTTACCTGTGATTCAACAGATAGTGTTTGACGATCCTCAGACTCCGATGACTTGCGAGCATACAGCACATACTTGATCGGCTTTTGTTCGTCCTTTTGTGCATTGATCTCCATACACACACATTAATGCCGCAACCCCCGCAGGGTGTCCAGGCTGGCTATTGTTGGTAACTGTTACCCTGATTTAAGTCTAGATTTGTTGTAAATATCGTGATATTTTGTATCTATAATTCGCCCTAATCCGTTCTAAATAGCGAAATTATTTAGCGTGATAAACATGAGATTATGAGATCAAAACGAATCAACCTAGTACTTCATCACGGCACGCCTTATGGGATCAAAACCGCCGAGATGTCGAATTGGAACGGAAAGGTTGTTGTTTGCCCCAGGCAAGCACTCAAGCAATTATCCGACCTGGATATTTCAGACGATCCTGCTGTGTACATGCTTTTTAATAGAGAGGAAAATCTTCTTTATATTGGCGAAACCGACTCCCTTAAAACACGAATAACACACCACACACAGACAAAAGATTTTTGGGAGGAGCTTATTGCGTGCACATCTCCTGAGCTGACAAAGACCGAGGTGAAATACCTTGAACACGCTTTGCACCAACGACTTCAAAAAGATGGACTTGTTGAATTGCAAAATAACACCTCACCAAAAACACCAACAATCCGTAAAGAGATGCAGGATGCTATGGATGAATTCATCGATCACGTATCAGACATCCTGCTAAGTCTTGGTTTCACATTCATGGGAGTAAGCCAAGAAATCCAACAGTCTGCTGGGGAAGGCACTGAAGTACATTGCGAAGGTAAAAATACAAAGGCTGCTGGTATTTACAGTGAAAGTGGATTGCTTGTGCGACGAGGTAGTGTTATGCGCAAGGTTATGACAGAATCAACCCCCGAAAAATATAAACAGATGCAAAGGTCGCTCCTCTCCGAAGGTTTACTTAATCAGCGTGATGAGAACACATTAGTCTTTACTGAAGATCATCTTTTTTCATCGCCCAGCGCTGCAGCAACCATGGTTCTTGGACGATCTGCAAATGGTTTGAGGGAATGGAAAACTAAGGATGGAAACTCAATTAAATCTCTGGACTGACCTCTTGCTTTAAAATAAAGCTGTTGACCAATCCTTATCTGATCAGCCTGGTACCTAAAATTGCCTGCTCATAATATCGCCGACAATCCATGGTTCTGCACCATCATTTAATTCCCAAAGTCCGAATGTCTTGTGACGAGTCATCACCACCTTATTTACGACCATTGAAAATGCGTCAGCAAGATCGTCGTGCCGTTCCGCTCCAAAATCAACCAGCTGTGTAATTAAATCCCCACACCCTTGTCTGGGGAATAAAACCTTCCCAGACTCAATGTGTGGGCTTGTAAGCGCGATACGTGACCTCTTGTCTGAACCACCAACTCCAACACCCTCAACAGGCAGGCTCTCCATTTCAAGTTGTTGTATTAGCGCTTTCTGATACCCAACATCTTCAATGTATATCTTGTTTCTCCTCTCTCCCTTGTGAAGATGTTCGTACAATATCCTGATTCGTTCCGTAGTCTTGGGGAACGTAAGTCTTTGATTCACAGGGTTAGGTAAAACAAATATCTTGATCTCTTTATCGACCACATACACTGCAACCGTAACGATCGCAGTGTAGTCCGCTGATGTCTTCTCAGAGATTGCCAGATCTACCCCACTGTAAATACCTCGCAGTTCAACATTTGCAGCAAGTCTCGGTAACACATCATAAAACTGAATCCACTCAGGATGAACAACACGATCCGTATTGGATATAATACGAAGCATGTACTCCCGTTGCCACACAACTTCATTTCCAATTTTTCTCTTTAAATTCAGAAGATCCACTGACTTTCTAAATTTACCTGGCCAAATTGGCACGTCCTCCTCACTCACGATTGGAAATGAAAAGAAAGATCCATCTAACTGATCTGACTCAATTTGATTCTTCAATCTCATCATCAACGAGTCTTCGTGCAACAGGTTTCCCACAACAATGATTCGAGTGTCTACATCTCCTGCGGGGACAACATCACCTAGAAACCAACTGTAAACCTTGTCACGTGCATCTTTTGTTTTTACAGAAGAAATATCGTCAATGTCATCACAAATAATTATGTCAGGACGATGAGACCCATGACGTAATCCGCGAACACCCTGCTCCATAGAAAGAGCCGTTATACGTGCTCCGTACTTAGGAAGCACAATTGTTCCAGAGCTCCACTCCTCATTCCGTTCCTCAAATGGTCCCAGGTCTTGGCGTAACAATTGATTTGATTCTAACTCGCGTTTCAGATTGGCAAGATGCATTTTTACCTGTGACTGGGTTTGAGAAAGAATCAAAACAAACTTCTTTTGCTGTTTTCCAAGGATCGCCCAAATTGGGTACGACATCGTGAATATCGTGGACTTTGCAGAACCACGGAATGCCGTTAGCACAACCAGTTTCGTTGATGTGTTCTCCGTGATATCAAAGAATTGCCTCTGGAACGGTGCCGTCGGATACTTAACATAGTTGCTGATATACGTGTGAAAAAACCACATATGACTCCCTGTGGTAAGCCCTGTGCGAATACTCTTATCTTGTAACACCTGTTCACTCAGTTTCTTGTTCGTCATATGCGATGCTTTCAGGAATTAGCTTTGCAAGGCTCAGCGCCTCCTTTATTGTCTCTTGTTCGTCAATGGTCAGTTTCCTATTAACATTAAGATTGGCATCTAGAGACACCTTCGTGCCATACGCCCGATGTCGGTGCTTAAGCCAGAAGATGATTGCCGTCATATTCTGGTCACGAATGGCAGCCAACAGTTGAGACTCCGCCATGTCGTTCACAAGCTCCACACCCATAAAGATTGCTTGATCAAGCGCATCGGCAAATACAATATCATCCTGCTTCCAACGGTAGAACGTAGCACGCGATATGCCGACCTTCTCACACACAATCTGAATGATTGGCGTTCTCTTTAACTGTTCAATCACAAGCTCCTTCTGTTTGCCCTGACGTTCTGCCACAGCTCTATACGGAGACGGTTGATGTTCCTTCATACAAGTTCTGCTTTCTTTTTTGTAAACATCTCCCAAAGCATCACGATTGTTTTGCAATACTCAATATCAAGCTCCACCATGACACACCTACGGTTGGTATGCTCACATGCCAGAAGAGTTGACCCAGATCCTCCAAATGGATCGTAGACCGTGTCACCAACCTTTGAGCTATTGAGGATCATGCGCCGAAGGAGTCCAATGGGTTTGGTCGTGGGATGGAATTTTGATTTATTTGGTTTGGGATACACCAGCACTGATTTGTCTTTAGACTTATGAAACTTATGCGTTCCATACCAGCCATACGCAATGAGCTCATGCTGAGGTAAGTAGTCCATCCGCCCAATGACCGCGTGAGTCTTTGCCCAGATAAGTAGTTGCGTAAATCTGAACCCAGCCTGTTGCATACCCTCACGCAGGGCAAAGATCATCTTGTCCGAATTGAAGATGTAAACAGAATTCTTCTTTGCCATGAATGGCTGTGCATGCGTGAGCCACGCACAGGTGAAGGATCTGTAGTTTGCTTCCGTTTGAATTTCATCGCCCTTAATCACTTTTAGTTTAGCTATTGATTGAGTGAACCCTTCTTTGCTTTCAACGTACGCTACACCGTACGGAGGGTCTGTAAGGATCAGATTGATAGCACGACCAGAAAGCAATCGCTCGACTTGGACTTTGTCTGCGGCGCTTCCACAGAGGAGTAAGTGATCCCCAAGTTTTATAATGTCGCCAGTTTGAATTTCCATATTAGTCATTTATTTTCTTAGCCTTGATACCGGTCATTTCTTCGAAGCGGCGCAGGATTACGTCACAAAAAACTGGATCACACTCACATATAAATGCTCGACGCTTCATCTGTTCACAAGCCAGCAACACACTACCGCTACCCCCGAACAAGTCCAGGACGTTGTCTCCAGGTTTTGTGCAACGCCTTAGGGGCTTCTCACAGAGCGTTAAGGGCTTTTGCGTAGGGTGTTGGTACTCATTGGCGCTATCGCGTTTCGCTAACCAGATGTCAAACAGATCAATAATGTCATCAAGGCACCGATTGCCCGAAGCAACTTCTTTGTTGGTAATTTCATGCAAATTCGTCACATCCGGATTGAGATACGGTGAACCGACCGTGCCGTAGACACAGGGCTCGTATGCTTTGTTGAACGCAACCTGTGGCGTCATGTTGAAATTATTTTTGATCCATAGACACACACGTCTGTTTACAACACCGAGATCCTCGTACAGAGATTGCATGAGTCCGATATATTTCTGATCACACCAATAGAAGACGTGTGAATCAGACTTCGTCACTGCAAGAGCGTTGACCATGGTGGATTGAATGAATTTCCGATAATCCTCATCTGTTTTTGAATCGTCTATCTTGCCTCCGTATTTTCCTTTTGTTGTAAGTCCATTTTTATAACTGAACCCAATGTTGTACGGAGGGTCGCAGAAGATCATGTCGATCCTCTGGTTTCCAACGAGACGTTTTACTGATTCAATGTCTGTCGAATCTGAACAGAGAAGACGGTGATTCCCGAGCTGAAACAGATCGCCAGGTTGGGTGGTGGGTTCTCTTGTGTCGTTAACGGTCTCCTCGACATTAAAGTCATCATCTTCAATAGGTAGGATGTCATCCCAGATGTTTGAGAGGTCTTGATCATCAAATCCGACATCCAAAAGCAAGCCAATATCGAATTCTTTTAGCATCTCGAAGTTCCATTCTCCACCCGTTCTGTTAAGACGAAGGTTGAGCGCCTTTTCTTGTTCAAGAGTGAGGTTGACGTATACAACGGGGACTTCCGTGAATCCTAGCTCGCGTGCACACTCGGTTCGAAAGTGTCCACCAATAATAATGTTCTTCCGTTCTGATGAGCCGTTCACAATAATCGGATCGCAGAATCCGTGCTGTTTGATACTTGCTTTAAGTTTCTCTTTCGCATGTTCATCCCAAGAACGAGGGTTGTACTCTGCCGATTTAAGAACATCAATGCTGATGTATTGAATTGAAATCTCTGTGGACATATTCCTTGTTTTAAGTGATTTACAAAGGAATCATCCCATTTAGTCTCGTACATCGGACATACAGCACCCATCTAGTCTCGCTAACAAAAAATCACCTAAAGTTAGGTGATTTTTTGTTAGTTATCCACTGTATCTATCTATCGAGCTTGTTTGGTAACCTATGAACATGAATACGCCTCCCCAATCTGTAGCCCTTTCCTCGCTTACCAACGGCAATCGGAACGCTCAAACCTAATTTTCCGCGACCTAAACGATTCAACTTATTGGCCGCAGTTCGTAGACTGCGCTCAGTCGCATAGCCGCTCACAGTGACAAGTTTGTCTGTTGCAGTAAACCCTTTCTTCAGTGCACGAAAGAATTTTTCCATTTGTTCAGATAGTTCATGGTCCTTATCAGGGGAATCAATATGAAACATTCTTCCATTGGAGGTAAGTCGAATTTGAGTGGTGCCAGTTTCTTTTGAATGCTTTTCAATGACCTCCTCAAGAGATTCAGCAAAATCGTAACTCAAATCTTCTGCAAGCTCAGCAGAGTTTTCAACATATTCATCAATATCTACGCCTTGAACAGCCCATGCATCTAATATGTCGCTAGCGACTATTTTGGGTAGATCAACAGCGGCCAAAAATTTATTCATTTGAGCAAATGCATCTTGTTGTTGCTTTATTTGCTCCTCAAATTTTCGAATAGGTTCTGTAAATGATGCAATGGTTCTTTCAAATTTCTTAAAAGGCTCCTGTATTTGTGCTATGGATTTGGCAAAATTTTCAGATGCTTCCCTGAGGATGTGTTCGGTACTTTTCAACATAGACAGCGGCTAATTTTTGACAACCTCTTTACGTACATGACTATACATCCTGTCTCCAAAATATGACTTGAGCTCAGGGTTCTTATCCAGCTTTTTATAGAAGTCCATGTGTTGTTTCAACATACCCACCAACTCTGTTTGCAAGACTTGATCAAATTTTATCTTTGCAGTGTCAATTGAATTTGTTTTTATAGATCCCTGCAATGACGCATCTTCAACAAGTCGCTCACCCAACTGATTAATTATTACAACATCTTTTGAGGTAAACTCTGTCCCAAATCTGTCGTTTATTTCTTTTACAATAGTCGACAGCGATTCCTTTTCTTCAAGTTTTTTTTGCGTATCGCCACTCTGCATTGGTTCAAGTTCACCATCTTCTGAATCCAATTTAATGGTCCCTTTTGTTTGTTCGAGTAATTTATATGATTCAATATCAACACTCTCCAAAACCTCAATTGGCAATTCTTCTTTTGACCTAGGTAATTTTTTTGAAAGCAACTTTGTGAACATGAATAATTTTTCCAGTTCAGTGCTTTCAAACGGAATGATCTGTGAAGCAAATGCATACCGACGTACGAACTCCTTACATTTCTTTTTAAAATCATTCTGAACTTCTGTTGCTTCATCCAAAAACCTATCAACTACAACATCTAGTACCGAATTGATTTTGTCAGGTCCAGCACCACGTAAAAAATCACTTACAAATCCAGCCACCTCATGCTGGGTGAAAAGTTTGTAGGCATAAAGATCTCTCTCTAGGTCATGTAACAGGTTTGGATCTGTCCCCTCAGAAAGCACAGTTGTGATGTGGTAGGGCTGGAAAGCTTCCTTAATCTCTTCCATCTCATTTACAAAGTCCAAAACAAATACCTCATTCTTACCGGAGCGCGATCGATTCAATCTACCCAATGTCTGAACTGCACCAACACCACTCAATTTTTTATCCACATACATTGCGTTGAGTAATGGCTGATCGAAACCTGTCTGAAACTTTTCCGCAACAATCAAAAATTTATAACCATCCTTTTTAAATTCCTCAGCAGTAACCTGATCGGAAACACCGTTCATCTGTGCTTCTGTATACTCCTCATCACCATCACGTACAGTCCCTGAAAATGCAACCAGTGTTTTGAATGGGTAATTATGCTCCGACAAGTATTTATCAAAAGCCTGTTTGTAACGAACAGCATGCAAACGTGACTTTGTTACAACCATTGATTTTGCCTTTCCATGAATTTGCTTTGCAATGCGATTTCGAAAATGTTCTACCATGACTTCAGTCTTTCTTGCGATAGCATGTTCGTGTTTTTCGACATATCCAACTAGAAGTCTCTGTGCCTTACTTTTCTCAAACTCAGGATCATCTTCAATTGATTTCAATAAATTAAAGAAGGCTTTATACGTTGTGTAATTTTTCAGCACATCTAAAATAAACCCTTCTTCAACTGCCTGCTTCATGGAATACAAACTAAACGGATAATATTTTCCGTCCAAAGGATTTTTTGTTCCAAATAATTCGAGTGTCTTTTGCTTTGGAGTAGCTGTAAACGCAAAGAAACTTATATTCGGTGTTTTTACCTTACGACTTCGAAGCTTCTTTAAAACTTTGTCTTCGCTTGTTTCTGGAAGAAATGATTCCTCTTGAGTCTCGGCGTCATCCAAATTGTCTACCTGAAGTACTTCACGCAATTGAGCTGCCTGATCACCTGACTGAGAAGAATGTGCCTCATCAATCAGTACCGCGAAGTTCCTCCCTGGAATAGATTCAATCGCATCTATGATAAACGGAAATTTTTGCAACGTTGTAATAATGATCTTTTCTCCGGATTCAAGAGCCTCTTTTAACTCTGAAGAACTCTCTGTTATTGGTTTTACAACACCTTGTACTTGTTCAAACTGAATGATCGTATCCCGCAATTGTTTATCAAGGACACGCCGATCTGTGATCACAAGAATGGTGTCAAAAACTTTCTTGTTATCATCTCCATAAAGCTCGGAAAGCCTATGAGCGGTCCACGCGATTGTATTACTCTTTCCACTCCCAGCACTGTGTTGGATCAAATAATTTTGCCCTGATCCATTCTGTTGTGAGCCTTCCACCAATCGTTTTACGGTGTCACGTTGGTGGTAACGAGGAAAGATAAGCTTTTCATCACGGTATTGTCTACCACGCTCATCTTCCTTTATCTCTACTTGAATATTGATGAATTTCTTTACCAACTCTAAAACACTATCCTTCCGCCACACATCTTCCCAAAGATAAGACGTTTTGTACCCATTTTCTACCGGCGGATTTCCTTCACCATTTTGATAACCTTTATTAAATGGCAGGAAGAATGTTTTAAGCCCTCGCAATTGCGTGGTCATATAAACCAATTCGGTATCAACAGCAAAGTGAGCAAGACAGCGTTTAAACTGCAGTAGCGGTTCTTTTTGATCACGATCAACACGATATTGCTGGATCGCATTCTTTACAGTCTGTCCCGTTAATTGATTTTTCAACTCAACTGTAAAAATAGGTAGTCCATTCAAAAACAAAATGATATCAATAGAGTTTTCATTCTGTGTGCTGTAATGCACCTGCCGCATGACACTCAAGATATTTCCATCATACAAACGTTGACTGTCAGGATTCATCCCAGAGTTTGGTTTGAAATATGCGAGATCTATATTTTGCCCATGATCTGAAAAACCGTTACGAAGCACATCCAAAGTCCCGCGCTCACGAATCTCCTTATCCAACCTATTAAACAATTTGTCATTGATCTGATCGCCATGGATTTCCATCAAGCGATCCAATTTCTCGGATTGAGTGTTTTCAATAAATTCTAAAACCGCCTCCCAATCCATGCAGAGATTCTTCAGATATTTACTTGCTGGACGAGATCTGTATCCATTTTGCTCAACGAGGAATTGTTCAATAAACTCCTCAAATCCAATTTCTTTTATGTTAGTAGTCATAATCAATCTAAATTCGTTGCTAATATTATGAGAGATGCTCCTTTTGTTTTCAGGTGCTCTTCCAAAGACAAGATTTCAAATTTTGCGATATTTGATTCCGTTTGCTTAACCTTATCGATATCAGTTTTTAACAAATTAAGTACATATATAATTTCGTACTCGCCTCTAAATAGATTAACAAAGTCATCCTCGCCAAGCATGCCTGTTTGTTCAGAGATCTTTACTCCTGCATAACTAACATTACTAACGGAAATTTTTGAGAACAAATCCTTCACCGAGGTATCATCCCTCTCGACCTGCATTTGAGAAATTATGTTGGCCGCATTTCTAATCTGAGAGCAAGCATCTCTTGTACCAGCTCCAATACCAATCTTATTCTGGAAAACATATATCTTTTTCTCTTCGTGATTCGCTGCAAGCAGATCAAATAACTCGATGTTCTTGTAAAGGAATCTGTCACCAACGATGACACCAGAATCATTCACGAAACCTTCATTATAGTCCGCCTCAAGCCATCCGGAATTTAATGTTAGAGACGACAATACAGATTGGTCGCTCAAACAGCCATTGATGATACGTGTGTCGTATTGTCTTTTTACAAAATCCAGAAATGAAGTATTCACTCGATAATAATCTCCATCAATCAGGAAATACTTTTGATTTTCTAGTTCTATTTCTCCATGTAAATGTGAGTTAAAAGAACCAGAAGTATCCTCATATTCTAACTCATGTTCTGATTTTAGGTTCACTTTTCCGAGTTCCTCTAAATCAGAAACTTCGCTATTCAGAACATCAATGATTTCATTATATGTAGGCTCGTGTTGAAATTCCTGTAGGCGGGAACGATCTTTTATAAGCACATAAACATCAGCACTGAAATACTTCTCGTAATTCCTATGACTTACATCAAAATCGTATCTAGTATCATTCACCATGTTATCTAAACAGATTTCTGAAACGTGTTTTGCTAGTTTCGCTTTCAGCTGACCACTGCGTACAAGTTCTACGCCATCCAAGAACGAGAATAAATGTTTAACATCAGGATCAAGGACTCTTTGCAAATACTGATGTAGCTTTTCTATTAATGACAATAAGCCAGCAAAGTCAATTTTTCTCTTTATTTGAAAATTTGCTTTTGTCGTAACATTGATCTTCTTTACGGATCCGAAAATCGAAACAATGTCAGGATCGTTTAAAAAATCTTCGTCCAAACGTGCATGTACTTCCTTCCAAACCTGACCGAATCCCTCGACGCCCGCGATTGAAGCCGGCCCACGAAAGTACAAATCTTTGGCAAAAAACTGACCCGTGAGCGCCCGACTTTTTGCAGCCTTAATAGCAGATGGATCGACAATTCGTTTCAAAAGTTCCAAAGGAAAATTGATATCTACAAAATCGATTAAATCGTTATATGCATAACCACCTGAAACAAAGTAAATCGCCTCACCGTTAAAAACACTAATAATGAAGTCGTGCTCATCTCGTGACAATGCATCAATGCCCTGATTTAAACTTTGTAAAATTGTATTCCAGCTACTATGACTGCTGTGCACTCTATGACTGAGGGAGATGCTCCAATTTTCTTGCACATCGTCATCAAGTTGGACTTCGAACGAACTGTATTGTTTTGTTTTGGCTTTCCGCTCATTTAAAAGACCTAAAATATGATCATCTAAGGAGTCTTCCGAATTCAAAAATTGATCAACCACACCCTGTTTGGCTTTGTAGATCGAAAAATTTTTCTTACCACTCAAGCTCATACAACAATTTTTCCAGTCACCGCATGCGAGATTAGTGAGGAACGATATTCTTGAATTAGTTTGATCGACTTTTGAATCTTACTGATTGTCATATCAATAATTTCGGTATTCTGATTCAGATATGTCACTATTTCTTCCTGTTCATCTACTGAGGGAACCGGGACTAAAAAACCCTTATACTTGTCCGCGCTAATATTTGGAATAGTAGATTGAATAAAAATACTGTCCTTCCAGTTCTCGTAATAGGTAGATTGAGTGATAAAGTTAATATAATCGGGCAATAGTTTTCTTCGATCTGGCATGAATCGGATTAAGTATCCAGCAAAGCAACTTGCTCCATATCTTTCCTTATAGATAAAAGATTTGCCAGCTGTTGCTCCAGATCGCGCAAATAACATATCTCCATCTTTTAAGAAATATCCTTTAGCTTTGACCTTGCTCATGGTTTTGATTGAGGAATTTCGTAAACCCCCATCGGCATCAATATCTGTAATACGAATATATCTAGGGTCACCTGAAATGTTTTCAATCGCGGATTCGTTCAAACCGTACTGAAAAGGATGATTAGTTAGTTGCTTGAGTTTAAGCATTTTCCATTCTTCAGGAATCTCACCGATCCACTCATCACCAGAATCTTTCATCTTCACATTCGGATTAAGTCCTTTTGTAACAGACTGAGCAATAAGAGCAGCACGTTTTTCTTTAAGGAGCTCAATCTGTTTCTGTTTCTTTTTTATAACCACATCAATTAACACCGTCTTCTCATCGAGAAAATTAACCCTCTTTTTTTGTTCACTAATAGATATTTTTTCAATAAGATAATTTGAAATAAACGTTTCTGGCACACGCTGTTGCCCTGCCGATCCACGCATTTCCATCTTTCCCGTTTTTCTAAAATGATTAGATGAAATTATGTAATATAGATACTTGGTGTCTATATTTTGAGGACGGAATACAACAAATTCCGTTGAACCAAATCCGAATCCATTCAAAAGCTTTTGTATGACCGCACCCTTACCATTCTCAAAACAAGGAGTAATTTTTGCCATCACGACATCCCCATCTCGAAAATATGTATACCCTTGTGACACCTCGCACAAGCTGCGTGTAACTGGCTTTACTTTACCCTTCGTTGAAACAGCTTCCATAGGCAAAAAGGCAACATCTGTATCATCTGGTAAATTTGGAATCTCTTTTTTGCTCGGATTGATGTTCACCGAAAATTTCAATCGCTCAAGTTTGTTCATACAGACATCTGTTTAAGAAGATCAACAAGCTCTTGCTCTGTTTTTTGAATATCGATTTCAATATCTTTCAATGATCTTGGGGTATTGTATTTGTAAAAAAATCTTGTCACAGGAATCTCATATCCAACTTTCCCGATCTTTTTATCCTTGTGATCTTTTTTACTTTCATTGATCCAAGCATCCGTAACATAAGGCTTTACTTCTTTATTGAAATACTCCTGAATATTTTGATCGAGTGGAATATTTTCTGTGTCACGTAAGCTTGCATGTGCTTCAGAGTTGCCCTTGCTGTCCATACAAATATCTGCCGTATCATCCTGTTCTGAAAGTGATTCAATCACTGCTTTTAATATCGGCTGTGGTAGTGGAGTATCTAGATCACCAATGGAGTTGTATGTATCGGTCAGGTCACTGATAAATTCCTGACGATTTTTGTACAGTTTTTTTGACATCTTCGGTAAAACTGCATTGGTTAATATTCGACAAATAGCAGCTCGCTGTAGTTGTAATTTTGTTGCTTTTTTTTCACCAGTGGTGAGAAATTTATCCAAGGTCAGATTTTTCAACCGCTCCTCATTTACCTGAAAGTTCAATCGAAGAGGTCGTTCCACGGTGATCTGTCGGTATCCAAAGTCTTCATTGTTGAAAATCTTTGAGTGTTCATTTTCTTCAAATGACGAATAAAGTTCAATGATCTTTTTCCGATCATCTTCCGTAATCTCATTACGTTTGTTTCCGAGACTCTTTCGTATTTTTTTACAGAAGCCTCGAGCGTCTACAATCTGCACCTTACCTTTACGCTCATCTGATTTTCGGTTCGTAATAAACCAAAGGTATGTTGGGATACCTGTGTTGAAAAATAGCTGATCAGGAAGCGCGATTATTGTTTCAAGCCAATCGTTCTCTAAAATCCATCTACGAATTTCACTCTCTCCGCTTCCTGCATCACCAGTAAATAGTGGTGAGCCATTAAAAACAATTCCTAAGCGCGACCCACCATCATGTTCTGGTCTCATTTTTGAAATAAGATGTTGTAGAAAAAGCAATTGTCCATCTGATACACGCGGTGTCCCCGCACCAAAACGCCCAGCAAATCCACGTTCAGCCTCTCGCTCAACAGTTTGCTTGTCTTTTTTCCAATCCACTCCAAAAGGAGGGTTTGTAAGCATATAGTCAAAGTCCTTTCCAAAAAACTGATCATTTGCAAGTGTGCTTGCCAGTGAATGATCTTTTTCTCCACCTTTAATATTATTCGGGTCCTCACCCTTAATCAGCATGTCCGCCTTACACATAGCGTAGGTGACAGGGTTGAGCTCTTGTCCGTAAAGGTAGATGTCTGCATCACTTTTAATCTCATCTTTTATGTGATCCTTTGCAACAGAGAGCATCCCACCAGTACCACAAGCACAATCGTAGACGGTTTTAATAAGATGTTCTTTTTGGAGTTTTTTTTGGTCTGGTGCGAAGAGAACTTCGACCATGACTTTAATCACATCGCGTGGCGTGTAATGCTCCCCAGCGGTCTCATTCGATTGTTCCGCAAATTTTCTAATAAGCTCCTCAAAGATGGACCCCATCTCATGATTGTCTACACGATCCGGATGAAGGTCAACTTTATTTATGACCTTTATAATTTCATACAAGAGATTTCCTCCATCAAGACGATCTAGCTGACGATCAAAATCAAACTTCTCAATAATGTCAGTAATATTTTCACTAAACTTGTTTAAATAATTTCTAAAGTTCTGTGCAATGCCAGCAGGGTCTTCAAGAAGTGACTCAAAGTCATATTCAGAGATATTATAAAAACCGACTCCAGATGTTGCCTTGAGAATTGGATCAAGGTCATTAATCTCTCCACTTAGCTCGTTATATTGCTCGAGCACAGACTTCTTTGTTGAGGAGAGGAGGAGATCTAAACGCTTGATAACAACAAGAGGAAGAATGACATCTTGATACTCATGTTGCTTCCATCCACCACGGAGAATATCTGCAATACTCCAAATGAGCTGAGTCTTATCTTTGAAATTTGTCATACGATTGTTTTGAAAAGATTTGAATATTCGTGAAGGTGAAAGACTCTGAACCGCGCATTTCCCGTAAGCTCCTTTAGCACATTGAGCTTTACCAGATCTTTGAATAGTTCATTAATGGTTTGATATGTACTTTGTCCATATTCATCCAGTAATTCTTGAATCGTAAACTTCGGACGTTTCATCATAAAAGGCAAAAGTCCTGAGAAAAGTTTTTTACGCTGTGTTGCAAATCCATTAGTTCGACTTTTGTATTCTTGCTCCAAATCTCGAATTTCGTGCAAGAGAGTGATGATAAGATTTGTTTGGTCTTGAAACCACTCATCTGCATCATCGCCTTGTGCAGGGAAATTATGAAAGCTTAGTATGGGCGCAAGCATTACACCTCGATGAGTTAGGTATATATTTGGTAGCAGAGCTGCAATGATTTCATTTCCGTTATTAAATGGTTTTAGGTCTAGAAAATTCTTATGAAGATCTAGGGCCTTTGCGAATGGAGAATCACTGCTCTCATCAATTTTGTTAATAATGCCCTGTATTTGTCCAGGGGTATTCTCCGATCGCAATTGCCCTGGTTGAAATTGATACCCTTCACTCTGTGCGAATATTTGTTGATGGACTTTTTGTAAGACCACAGCATAATCATTTCCCACAAGAGGATCGAGAAAGACTTTCTTGAATCGTTTTGATGTAATTGGAGAATCAGAGATTGAAAGCAGGTTACCAATGTCGATTTCTACTTGAAGATCTGCTTTTGTAAGCTCAAATGCTAAATTTGCCATAGAATGGCGCATGACGGTTGCGACAGGTGAGGAGTCAATCCAGCCGTTGATTTTGCCCAGATTGAGCAAAGCTTGATCCTGAGAGGGTATTGATTGCATATTTCTTATTCAGAGTTTGACACTTATATCTGAACGTGATATTACCATAAACAAGAGATGCGTCAAGTTTCTAACCAATAAACCAAACCCTGTATGACCGACCAAACCATCAATTGCCCGCACTGTAAAAAGACTTTCAAAGTAGATGAAGCTGGGTTCGCGGATATTCTCAAACAAGTTCGTGACGATCAGTTTGAAAAAGAACTGCATGATCGCCTATCTTTAGCCGAGAGACAGCAAGAAGATGCCGTGAAACTCGCTGAGGCCAATCTAAAGAATTCAATGCAGGAAGACCTTGTAAAAAAAGACTCCGAGATAGCTTCTCTCAAGTCAAAAATGGAGAGTGAGGCTCTTGAGAAAAAACTCGCCGTAACAGAGGCAGTTAATTCCATCGAAAAAGAACGAGACCATCTCAAGAATAAGTTGCAAAGCAAGGAGCATGAAATGGAGCTGCGCGAAGTTTCTATGAAGGAAAAGTATGAAAATGAATTAAAGTCAAAGGATGAAATGATTGAGCGTTACAAGGACATGAAATTAAAACTCAGCACCAAAATGCTTGGGGAGACCCTGGAACAGCATTGTGAAACTGAGTTCAACAAACTCCGTGCAACTGCTTTTCAAAATGCATATTTTGAAAAGGATAATGATTCCAAAACCGGAAGTAAGGGCGATTACATTTATCGGGAAACCGACGAAGCTGGGAATGAAATTACTTCTATCATGTTCGAAATGAAAAATGAAGGCGATGAAACTGCCACAAAGAAAAAGAACGAAGACTTTTTACGTGAGCTTGATAAAGACCGCACAGAGAAAAATTGTGAATATGCTGTTCTGGTAACGCTCTTGGAGACCGAAAATGAACTGTATAACACAGGTATTGTCGACGTGTCTCATAAATACCCTAAGATGTACGTAGTTCGTCCGCAATTCTTTATTCCGATGATTACACTGCTCCGCAACGCCGCAATGAACTCTCTCGAATACAAAGCAGAACTTGCTTTGATGCGAAGCCAAAATGTGGACATTACAAATTTTGAAGATCGGATAAACGTCTTTAAGGAAGGGTTCGCAAAAAACTACGATCTTGCGAGTCGTAGATTCAAAACTGCCATTGATGAAATCGATAAAACAATCAATCATCTTCAAAAGACTAAGGCGGCCCTCCTGTCTTCTGAAAACAACCTGCGTCTCGCCAATAATAAGGCGGAAGATCTGACGATTAAAAAATTGACACGAGGCAATCCTACAATGACAGCTAAGTTTGAAGAACTTTCAGATGGTGACGCCGACTTAGGTGAGTAGACGATTCTCTTTCTTCAAAAACACCCAAAAGTAATCACGCTCTCCATTTTTAATGATCCGCGCCTTTAGTTTACCAGTGCGGATCATTTTTAGTATGGTGGAGTGGTGTAGTACAAGAAGCTTCTTCACTTCCCACATCGCTAACCAGCTATCACGATTGCGCATGACACTCACTGGAATGACTCGCTTCCTCAAAGCTTCCTTGCAAATAAGACACGTGATCCCGTGCTTGCTGTACCAACTTGATTCTCCTGAAACTACATTGTGGCAAATGAAACAATTGTAACGTTCTCCTTCGGGAAGATGGAAACCCTTTGGCGACTCTTTGAGCTGCAGTTTACGTTTACGATCGCGCTCAGCACAGTCCAGTAGAAGCTTGGCGAAATTGGTTAAGTTGTTTGCTCCCTCAAGCGCGTCTTCATTACTCAACGTTTTACCTGTCTTTTCTTGATGAATATCCTTAAGTTCTTGAACTAGGTCTTTGGGAATTTTCATAAGCCGTGATTTTATGATTTAGCCCCCCATTTTTTTAACTACTGTCTCATTTTGTCTCAAGTTCCCAAAAAAGACCCCGACCCGAGTGCCTGAAATTCGTCTAGAAATAATATCCCAAAAGCCCTTACAAAACCTCCCAAACCTTGTTACTCAACCCGTCCGGTCCGCCACCGAGCTCAGCTCGGTTTGAAGATCGGTGTCTAGCGAAGCTGAGCTTCGCAGATCTTCCAACCGAAAACTGCTGAGCGAGGCAATCGAGCTCAACTCGACCCTCCCGGCACATAGCTGATCTCGGCAGCACAAAAAAGAGCTTTGAAGCTCTTTTTTGAAACCAAATAAAAATCAAATCTACCGAACCAACCAAGTCACCAAAAACCCTAAAAACACAAACACTCCAAACACCAAAAGCATCCCAAGCGTAATCACAATATTCGCAAGCGTATAATACCCAAACACCCCAAACATCCGCTTCCAAATATTATCCGAATTCATCCACCCCTTATAACCAAATGTATCCTCAACCTTTTTCTTTTTCATATATATAAAGTATATCAAACACCGAACCCACATCATCTTGAGGCTGTGATAAAATCACATCATCAGATCCCTCATTGTGGACAACCCCTCTATGAAACCCTACCTCATCGGCATCGCAGGCCCCTCTGGCGCAGGCAAATCCGTTCTCTGCCGCTCCATTCAATCCTCGTTCCAAAACATCTCCCGCCTCAAATTCGACGATTTCTTCAAAGACCACCCCGAAGTCGGCCACATTAACGGCTTCAAAAACTGGGACCACCCCACCTCCATCCACTGGGACTTATTACTCAAAGCCGTCGAAGACCTCAAAAACGGCCACTACGCCATGGTCCCCAACTACGACCGAAAAGTCGACGCCCGCATCGGCTCCAAATGCGTCTTCCCAGCCCCCATCATCCTCATCGACGGCTTCATGACCCTCGCAGAACCTCGCCTCAGAACCCATCTCGACCTCAGCATCTTCCTCGACCTCTCAGAAGCCTCCCACATCACCCGCCGCCGCATCCGCCAACCCTGGGTCGAAGACGGCTATCTCAACCACGTCATGATCCCTGCAGCTAAACAATACATCTGGCCGAGCAAGCATCACGCCGACCACATCATCGACGCAGAACCCCTCCCTACCATCATCGCCACAAACTGCATCAACATCATCAAGGCCACCTTCCCAGACAGAATGAAAGAAATCCACGAAGCCCCAAACTTCCGCGTCGAAGCAATTTAGACTATCCTAAAATCAATATGAAAATTACGTACACGCGCGATGAAGTCCCCCAACCCCTCCAAGTCCTCCGCCAATCAGGATACTCCCACTTCATCGACCCAAACACCAAAAAATCCAGCTACATCCTCAAACCCACCGCCGGCTTCTACCCACGTTTTCACCTCTACCTTAAACAAACCGAAACATCTGTTGTTTTTGATCTTCACCTCGACCAAAAAAAACCAAGCTACGGAGGATCAAACATGCACGGCGGAGAATACGACGGCCCAACCGTAGAAAAAGAAATGGCCAGAATCGATAGATGGGTCCAAGCGACAAGCGGAAAAAAACCATCAAACACCCCCAATCCCTCATCCAGCCCGCGCCCCGTAGCTCAAAAAACAAAGCGGGAAGACACAGCCGAAAAATCCATTCAAACTTCAAAATCCCCCCCGCAACCAAAACAAGAAAACACCCAATTCGGAGGAATATTCGGATAACTATCCCCTTCCCTCATCCGACTCAACTCTCCCCATAAAATCAAACAGCTCTGCCTGTATTAATAATGGTCCGTACGGACCATTATTAATACAGGCAAAACGCGCTATACATGTTCATCTTTTTCATCAAGAAGAAAACAAATAAAACCATGTAAACAAAAAATGGACGAATCATCGACCAGACCAACTCACTTGCTTGATACAAAAGTGGTCCGTACGGACCACTTTTGTATCAAGCTAAAATCACTCTTAAGAACTAACTCCCCAAAATCGCCTGCACCATCGCATCGAGCGTCGCGTACGGCACAGCCCCGCTCACAAGTTCCCCATTCACAAACGTCGCAGGAGTCCCACCAACACCAGCCGCAGCTCCACTTGCCATATCTTCATTCACATCCGCTTCATAATCATTCGCCGCCAAACAATTCTCAAACTGATCTCCACCAATCCCCAAATCCCCCGCGATGGATAGATACAGCTCCTCATTCAAATCACCAGGCCGCTCAAACAATGCTTTTGAATATTCCCAAAATAACCCTTGATCCGCTGCGCATTCACTCGCAACGGCCGCCGGCGTCGCATTTGCATGGAACGAAAGCGGAAAATGCCGATACACCCAAGCGATCTGCCCATCATATTCCTCCATCAACTGCTCAATCGTCGGATGATGCCGCGTGCAAAACGGACATTCAAAATCAGAATACTCCACAATCACCACCTCCGCGTTCTCAATATCCCCAAGAATATGCTCTCCAGCCTCAACCGGAGCAAGCGTCGTGCCAGCAGACCCACCTTCAGAACCAGCATCCCCTTCATCACCCGTATCAAACGTCCGCACAACTTTATCTCCCCCTCCTCCAAAACTCATCCCCCCACCAAAAATCGCCATCAGCGCGACCCCTGTTACCAATCCAAAAATAAAAATCATGAGCGGACTCCCATCAAAAAACCCTTTTCTTTGCTCCATAAATGAGGTTACGTTTTATGCTTAAATCGATAAATCAAGAACGCCGCCGCCGCAACCATCACAACCGATGCATACTGAGCTGGCGTAAGTGACCAGTATTTTACATCACCAATCCGAAGAAAGTCCAACCCGAAACGTGTAACCCCATACCATCCCAAAAACAAAACAACATAAAGCCCAACCCAAACATCCCGCCGAGACAACCACCAAAAGACCAAGGCTAGCAAAAAACCATTCAACGATAAGTAGAGCCCAAGATCATGCCGCGCAATGCCATCCACATATTCAGCCCCCAACCAAAAATCTGTGACCGTCCCAGGATGATCATGAATAAAAAAACACCCGATCCGACCAATACCAAGCCCTATTGGCAATCCAAAAATCATCACATCCGCATACTTCAAAACATCTACCTGATACTTCTTCAAACACCAAACCCCCAAAACCACCGCACCAATAAACCCCCCGATCACCGAATACCCTCCCCCATTCAACGCAAAAAACACCAAAGGCTCTTCCCAAAACGTCCAAAAATCATAAAACAAAAAATACCCAACCCGAGCCCCAACAAGCGCCCCAACAAGCGCCCAAGAAAACGCACTCGTCAAAACATCCAAATTCAACCCTCGCTTCCGCGCCAACCCTCGCGCAACCCAAAGCCCAACCAAACATCCAAGCGCAACAAAAAACCCCCAAACATAAATCGTCAAAGGGCCAATTGCCACGGAATGTATTTCAGCGTATGGAATCATGATACCTCCAAATCTCCACGAGCCTCTTCATAAGCCGCTGCCGCCCGAAGCAACTTCGCCTCCTCAAAAGCACCTGCCAAAAACTGCACACCAACCGGCAATCCATCACTAAACCCACACGGAACAGATACCCCACAAATCCCCGCAATATTCGCAGAACACGTAAATATATCAGCCAAGTAGTTGAAAAGCGGGTCATCAACCTTCTCCCCAAGCTTCCAAGCAGGTGAAGGACTCGTCGGCGTGATCAAAACATCAACCTCCTTAAACACCTCAGCGTACTCATCATGCATCGCCTTTCGCACAGCTAAAGCTTTTTTATAGTACGCATCATAATACCCTGCGCTCAAAATATACGTCCCCAAAATCACCCGCCGCTTCACCTCATCACCAAATCCATCCCCGCGCGTTCGTAAATAATTCGCAATCGCATCCTCTTCTTCCGACCGATCCCCATACCGAATCCCATCAAATCGAGCCAAATTCGAACTCGCCTCCGCAGGAAGCAAAATATAATACGTTGCAACCCCCTTTGCACTAAGCGGCAAGTCAACCTCTTTAATCGTCCCCCCTTTCGACTCCACGAGCACAATCGCATCCTTCACAAGTTTCAACGTCTTTTCATCAATCCCCTCAATAAAACACTGCTTCGGCACCCCAAACGTCATCCCATCAAACGAGGTATCCAAAAGCTCCGCAACAGACGTCTCACCAATCTCCCGACTCGTCGCATCATGCGCATCAACTCCTTCCATGATCTCCAAAACAAGCGCCGCATCCGCAACCGTATGCGCAAACGGCCCAATCTGATCAAAACTAGACGTGAGCGCCATCAACCCATATCGACTCACGCGCCCATACGAAGGCTTCAACCCCACGAGATTACAAAACCCCGCCGGCTGCCGAATAGACCCCCCAGTATCACTCCCAAGCGCAATCGACACCATCCCACTCGCAACAGCCGCCGCCGATCCTCCACTCGACCCACCAGAAATCCGCGTTTCATCGTAAGGATTTTTCACTGGCCCATATGCCGAATTTTCATTCGAAGCCCCCATCGCAAATTCATCACAATTCGTCCGCCCAATCACGATCGCCCCTTCATCTATCAACCGTTGCACAGCCGTCGCCGTGTAAGACGCCATGTAATTTTCCAAAATTTTCGATCCCGCACTCGCTATATGCCCCTTAACAAGCATGACATCCTTCACGGCAACAGGAACACCTCCAAGTCGCCCAATATCTTCCCCGGCCGCCTTCCGCGCATCCAAATCACGAGCACGCGCAAGCGCCTCATCTTCATACACCTCCAAAAACGCATTCAAACCTTCATTCTTCTCTTCAATAATTTTCAACGATGCCTTCACAGCATCTTCCGCCGTCATCCCCCCATCCCGAATCGCATCTCGAATTTCAATAGCTGTCTTCATACTTATTCGCTAAAAACACCAGGGACCTTAAGCGCATCCCCAACTTTTTTCGGAAACGCCTCCTTCAAAGCCCCCTTCAACACGTCAGAACTCTCCTGAACTTCATCTTCTCGAAACACATTATGCAAATCATTCAAATAAGGCCGCGCCTCCACACCGCTCGTATCAACCTCCTGAAGTTGATTAATATAATCCAAAATCTGCGGAAATTGCTCTGCAAATGCCGTTTTCTGCTCATCGCTAAGATCAATAAGAGCCAATTTCGCAACTTTCTCAATATCAAATTCCATATGCGCTATAACATATCTCGAAATGCCGCTTCCGACAAGATCTCAACCCCTGCAACCTCAGCCTTATCCTTCTTCGATCCCGCATTCTCGCCAGCTACCAAATAATCTGTCTTCTTACTCACCGAACTACTCACCTTCCCCCCACGCTCCCGAATCATCCCCGCAATCACCTCACGAGACACACTCATCGTCCCGGTAAGCACAAACGTCTTCCCATCAAAAATCCCGCCTTGATTATCACTATCCATCTCAACCACAACCCCAACCTCCGCAAAATCCGCAACCAATCTCCGCCCTCGATCGCTCCCAAAAAACGCCAAAATAGAATCCGCCACAACAGGCCCGACATCATCAATCGTCATCAATCGATCCCTACTTGCCTCCATCAAACCCTCAACCCCCTCAAACGCCTTCGCCAAATCCCGAGCCGTCTGTTCACCAACATTCGAAATACTAAGCGCCTGCAAATACTTATCAAACCCAATCGATTTCTTCTTTACAATTTCCTCCACAAGCTTCTCCGCCGACGTATCTCCAAACCCCTCCAAATCTCGAATATCTCCTGACGTCAGCCGAAATAAATCCGCCGGACTCGATATAAGCCCAATCTCCAAAAACCGCTCCACCGTCTTTCCACCAAGCCCAACCACATCAAACGCCCGAGCCGCATGCAAAATCCGCTCTTTCTCTTTTGAAAAACACACATCATTCTCACAAAACAAATCAACCGCACCCTCAGGACTCTCAAGCCCTCCCTCACAAACCGGACACGCATCAGGAATCTCAACATCCACCTCTTCCCCCGTTCGCAAATCCTCAAGCACCTTCACAATCTTCGGAATAATATCCCCCGCCTTCTTCAAAATCACCGTATCCCCAATCTTCACCCCAAGCCGCCGAATCTCATCCACATTATGAAGCGTCGCATGCGTCACCGTCGTCCCTGCCACCTCAGCAGCCTTTACGGTCGCAACAGGCGTCAACTTCCCCGTACGACCAACCTGCCAGTCAACGGACGCTAACTGCGTCGTCACCTCCTCAGCAGGAAACTTCCAAGCAACAAGCCCGCGTGGTGTCTTCCCGACAACGCCAAGTCCCTTATATGCCACTAAATCATCCACTCGCACCACAAGTCCATCAATCCAATACGCAAGCCCATCCCGATCCTGATCAAGCTGCTCAAAATACGCCTCCGCCGCTTCCACTCCATCAACCACCGCCCCAGGAGCTGTGTTAAATCCCAGCATCTCCAAAATCGCCATGCTCGCCCCCTGCGTCCCCTGCCCAATATCATCCAAATGCCATGCCCGATACCGAAGGGGCCGAGAAGCCGTCACCTTCGAATCAAGCTGCCGAATACTCCCCGCAGAAACATTACGAGGATTCGCAAACAATGTCTCCCCATCCTTTTCTCGTCGCCGATTCAAATTTTCAAAATCTTCTTTCCGCATAAAAACCTCCCCTCGCACCACAAAATTTCCCGCCCGAATCCGATCAATAACCAAAGGAGATAACCCAAAGTCAGACACGAACCGATCCCGATCCGCATCCTCAATCTGTCGCAATCGAAGCGGCACAGACTCAATCGTCCGCACATTCTCCGTCACCTCCTCTCCAACAAATCCATCCCCTCGCGTTGCCGCAACAGTCATCTTTCCACCCTCGTACGTAAGCGAAATCGCAAGCCCATCAATCTTTGTCATACAAAAAAACCGCGCATCCCCACTCCACCCCGCTTTTCGTGCTCGCCGAGCCCAACCTTCGAACTCCTCCCGAGAAAAAACGTCTTCCATACTGAGCATCCGCTCCCCATGACGATATTTCGTAAACATCTCACGCGGCGCCCCACCAACTCGCTGCGTCGGCGAATCATTCGTAATCAAATCTGGAAATGCCTGCTCAAGCGCAAACAGCTCATGCTTCAAACTATCAAGCGCGGCATCACTAATCTCCTGCGTATCCAAAACATGATAGAGATACCGATGATGCTCTATCACGTCACGTAACTTTTCAATTCTTTCCGCTGCAGCGCGCTTATCCATGGCCGCATTGTATCTAAATCAGCCCCAGATACCAAATCAACAAATCCTCTCCCCAAATCATCACAATAAACGTCGTGAATGCCAAAAATGTTCCAAAAGGAATATGACTCTTCAAACTCTTTCGATGCCTAGCAATCAAAACCAAGCCGACAATAGCCCCTATAACGTAAGCCAAAAAAAGTGCCAATACACCATGCCAGACACCAAGCAAACATCCCATAAACATCCCCATCCGAACATCGCCTCCCCCAATCCATGCCCCCTTGGAAACAATATATTGAAACGCGAAAAAACCTCCAATCAAAAGCCCCGCAAGCAACAGCATCGCCGGATCAGCACCCAAATGCACATTCAACAAAAGCGCAAACAAAAGCGCAGGAATGCTAAATCGATCCAAAATCACCGAGTATTTTAAATCAATAACAAAAATAATGACCAAAAAAACCGCTGCAATCAAATCTCGCAAAAGAAGCACAAACAATTCTCCGTCATCAACAAAATCAGGAATACCAACGCCAAACATCACCCGCGCATACAAAAGCGCAAACATGACCCCCATGGCCAACTCAATAACAGGATATTGCCATTCAATCTCCGCCTTACAAGACCTGCATCGTCGCTTCAAAGCAAAATAACTAACAATAGGAACCAAATCTTTTGGATGAATTGGAACCGCGCAAGACCGACACTTGCTCCGACTCCAAAGCGATTCCTTACTTTGCGAACGGAAAATAACAGCATTCACAAAACTCCCCATTAACACACCAGCAAATCCAACCAAAAGCGCCATCCAAATGACCGACATACTAGAGAGAATCCATATTAACCTGACAAGCACCTGCCTTCACTCCATTTTCTGTCGCACAATTCACTCCTTCTACAAGCCCAATCAAAATATTATCTCGCTCAAGTTCAAACTCAACAAAATATTGAATACTGCTACCATAATAACAGTAACTATTTGTCACACCGCCGCATACAACTTCTCCATCAAGACCAGTAGAAGGCATAGATGGAACAATGGACATAAAAGTCACTGAATCATCCGGACAACTAGATCCAAATCCTCCATCATCCAAACATCGACTCGCGGAATGCCCAAGCGGCAAAACCTCTTCCGTTTCTGGATAAGAATTCAACGTATTAAAGTACACCTCTAGAGCAGCCTGAACTTGACGCACGTCACTAAGTCTCACTGCATCTCGCGCCTGAGAACGCGCATATAAAACGGCATACATTGCAAGAACACCTAAAAGACCCACGATCCCGACAATCACCAATAATTCAATTTTTGAAACCCCTTTTTGATCAAACATACATCAAGATTCTTGTAACAAATTACGCATCTTAGCAACCGCTTCACGCGGGACAAAATGACCTAAAACCAAATACGTCTCCGCGCCCGCATCCCGCACAGCCCCAATCTGTAATCTACAACCATTCTGTGCAACCGCTACAATCTTTGTTCGAAAAAGCGTCGGCATTGCCTTCAGCGCACGAATTGTTTTCGGTGCATCCTCAACACAATCCACGTCAAGAAGCATTACAGAAGGACGCATACGAGAAGCCTTTCGTCGCCCCTCATCAAAACTCTCCGAAACCTCAACTTCCCAACCGTCATTTTCAAACTTTCTTCCATAAATACCAGCCAAATACTGATCTTTTGCAACAATAGCAATTGACGGCATAGACATATCATTTCTTCTTCATCCCTAATCCAATGGCCACAGAAAACCGCGCACCGTTCTCTGCGAGTACCGCATCCATTCCCGATGGAACACCAACCCGAGCCCAAGGATTTCCTAAATAGACATTAATATCGAGCGCCTGAGAAAGAAATGGACGAATCTGCGGAAGCGTTGCCGATCCACCAGTTAAAACAATCTTCTCAACCATTTGATGAACGTGAAAATCTTGCTGCGCATAAAGCTGCAGCGAGTAGGTAATCTCATGCAGAATAGGCTGCATTGCCTTTGCGAACACTTCCGGGACTTCATCTCCATTTTCAAGAACAGCAAAATCTCGCTTCGTCTGCTCAGCCTCTTCCAAACTCACCCCCATTTTCTCAGAGATCATTTTCGTCATGTTCGACCCACCAGCCCGAACACTACGATGCAAAAACGGAACTCCTTGATGCACAATAGAAATATTCGTCCGATTAAATCCAATATCAACAATCATGATCCGAGACTTATCATTCCCAATAAGCGACCGAATCAATGCAAATGCCTCAGTCTCAAGCGAAGCCAAATCAATTTTTGCAATCTTAAACGTATCTACATAGGACTGAACAATCGTCTTTGGCGCCCCACTCACAAGCACACGAACATGCTTCCGATCGTGAACCATCTCCGAAGCAGAAACCGCGTCTCCTTTCTTCTTCTCACCTGCCTCATCTCCTTTTTTATCGTGATCTTTTTTCGGCGCTTTAGGCATCAAATCCTGATCAATAACGGTGGAATCCAAAATCATCTCATCAATCGGTTGCGGCAACACCTTCTTCACCTGCGTCTCAATCATCGGCTTAATATCTTCTTTTGCCGTCCGAGGCTGTGGAATCGTAATAATCGCATGAAATACTTCATGACTTTGCAAAGACGCATTCGCCCGTCGCGTCTTCATACCTGACTTCTTAATAATCGCCGAAAGTACCGCAGCCGCCCGTTTCGGATCACTCAAAAGCGGCGCATCATCAAGTGCCGGATTTTTCTCTTCAGAAAACCCATACGTGCGCAAACGCAGCTTCCCCGATTCCGGAACAAGCTCCACACACTTCATCCCTCCAGTCCCAATATCAACCCCAATGAGCCCCGGAGCAGCGGACGTCTTTTTTCCAAATAGTCCCATAAGCAATTGACTTGATTATACCACACTACGAACCATACTTCGCGATCATCGAATCTCGATAATCAGCAAACGGTCCGAGTCCAAATTGCGCCCGACGATCATCAAGTCCATCAATGTTCTCGATCGAACGAGGCCCAAAAAGACCAGTTGCATCATCAAGATAAAACTGCGTGCCAAATAACTGATCCCGCTCTTCATTAACCCGTACACGATCCTCCAAAAACGCAAGCTCTATAACTTGAATCTCTCCAGATGAAACATCTCGCATCATTTCCAAACATAATTTTTGAAAATCCACATCAATATCAGCATGCTGAACAAGAAGCCATGCAGCATGAGAAGCCTCCTCTCCAACCTTAGAAATTGTCGGCCATCCAATATCTTCTACAATCTTCTTCAAACGATTCGTATGCCCCACATCTAGCGACGAATCAAAATCTCCGCCATTAATCACACGCTTCCGCATCTCTTGATCATCCCGCATCATAACAAGCAAATCTTCAGCTATTTCACCGAATGTCATACCTTCCCCAAAGCCGCATCAATCGCCTTATTCACAAGCGCATCCGCCTCCACATTCTTCTCCCGCCGCACATGCTCAAACCGAATCCGCTCAAACTTCACAATCAAATTCTTCACCTCCAAAAACCGCTCCGCAATCCCCGGATTCTTCACACGATACTCCCCATTGATCTGCTTCACCGCAAGCTGACTATCCAATCGAACTTCAAGATCAGTAACCCCAAGCTCAAGCGCCTCCGCAAGCCCAAACACAATCGCCTTATACTCCGCCTGGTTATTCGTATCTTTTCCAATATATCGAGCCACCTCCCCCAAAACCTCTCCGCGCACTCCATCAGAATAATCAAAAATCACCGCTCCACTCCCGGCAGGCCCAGGATTCCCCCGAGACCCTCCATCTGCATACATAATTGCTTTCATATTATCGAAAATCAATAATTCTTCCCTGCAAACTCCGCCTCCCATTCCATTCATTCACATCAAGTTCCATCACCATATCAAGCACAGCCCCAGGCTTCGCTTCATCATACCGCGAACCAAACCCAAACCCAATCATTTCAAGTCGAGACCCAACATCATCTCGAATCGCCATTTTCAAATGCCGCTCCGTTGCCCCAATCTTTCGAGATTCCACCACCTGCACCCCTCGCACCAAAAACTTCGGTAACCGATTCCCTTGCCCAAACGGCGCCAAACTCATCACATCCCCATGCAAGTCCCATCCCAAATCCTGCACACGCACCTCCGCATCAATCAAAAGCTCATCCACAGGCCCAATCTCCCCAAAATACTCCCTCCCAAACGCGTCTACCCGATCAGCAAACAGCCGCAGCTGATCTTCATCAGCAATAGACAACCCACAAGCCTGCGGATGCCCACCAGCCTTCATAAAAATATCCCCACACGACCGCATCGCCTCCACAAGATGCATTCCTCCCATACTCCGACCAGATCCCACAAAATGATCCCCACTTCGCGTAAGCACAAACGCCGGCGCCCCAAACTCCCGCACAAGTTTCCCCGCAATAATCCCCACAACACCAGGCTTCCAATCATGATCCCAAACCACCGTCACCGACTTCTGATCCTCACGCGCCTTCACAATATTCCGTGCCTGCCGAAACATCGAATCACTAATCCGCCGCCGCTCCTTATTAATCTCATCCAAAGCATCCGCATGCACAGCCGCCTCCTCATGATCCTCCGCAACCAACGTCAAAAACGCCATCTTCGCCGACCCAAGCCGCCCCGCAGCATTCAAACGCGGCCCAATCTGAAACCCAATCGTTTGCGTATCTATCCCCCCAGGCTCAACTTTCGCTGTCCGCAAAATCTCCAAAAGTCCTGGCCTCTGCGTCTTATTCAAAACCACAAGTCCATATTTCTCCAAAACCCGATTCTCCCCCACAAGCGGCATCACATCCGTCACAGTCGCCACCGCTACAAAATCCAAATACCATTTCTCATGCCCAACAACAAAATCAATCCCCTCCCGTCGCGCAATCTCAAACACCCCACTCACAAGCTTAAACGCCACTCCCGTCCCACAAAGCGTCTTATTCGGATAATCCTCTCCAGGCACCAACGGATGAATAAGCATCGCCTTCTCAGGAAGTCGTTCTCCAAGCTGATGATGATCACAAACAATCACATCCATCCCAAGCTCTCCCGCCAAATCCAACTCATCCGCATTAGAAATCCCGCAATCCACCGTAATCACCAAATCCCGCTTCTCCTCCCCAAATCGCCGAATCGTATGCTCCGCAATCCCATACCCATCCTCTTCCCGATCCGGCAAAAACACCTCAATCAAACCCTCAAACGGCCCATCGAGCGGAATACGATCCCGAATCTCCAAAAGCGCCAAATAAAGCACACTCGCCCCACAAACCCCATCCGCATCATAATCCCCATGAATCACAATCCGCTCCTTATTCCTAAGCGCCTCAAAAACCCGCCGCGCCGCCTCTTCCATCCGCGTAAATAAAAAAGGATCGTGCGTCCCAGTCGCATAATCAGGCGCCATAAACGCCGCCCGATCATCTGCCGCAACCCCACGATTATGCAAAAGCTGATCAACTAAATCCTCCGAAACCTTCTCCGCCACCGTCCATATTGCCATATCAAAACAATCCAACCGCAAACGTCATCACAACCATACTAACCATCACCAGAAGCGCCACGACCGCAACAAATTTCTGAAACCCTGTTTGTTTTTTCATGCAAAAAGTATAACACACCACCCCCCTCTCATTGTCATCCAGAACAAAGTGAAGGATCTATTCGAAATAAAAAAACCCCTCATCCCCATCTCGACCTTGTGGAGAGATCTTGCAATCCTCCCGTCGTCCACCCCTTCATCCCCACCATAATCAGATCTCTCCACTCACTTCATTCGGTCGAGATGGGACCTCAACCCCCTCCCGAAGCCGCTGAACCACCTCCTCCCTCCGCTCAATATCCACCAAAATCTCCTCAGCATCCTTCGGCTCCACCAAATTCTTCTCCGCAAACGGACACATATCCCGCACCGGACACGCCCAACATCGAGGCTTCGAAATACAGACATACCGCCCATGCTTCACAAACACCCGATTCACCGTCGGATGCACATCCTCCGGCACAATCTTCAAAAGCGCCTTCTCCGTCTCCGCCGGCATTTGCGTCTTCACCCATCCAAGCCGATTCGTCACCCGATGCACATGCGTATCCACCGCAATCGCCGGCTTCCCAAAAATATACGGCAAAATCACACTCGCTGTCTTCCGCCCAACCCCCGCAAGCGATGTCAAATCCTCCATATTACCAGGAATCTTCCCATCATAAACTTCACAAACCCGCACCGCCATCTTCTGCAAATTCCGCGCCTTCTGCCGATACATCCCGATCGTGTTAATGTACCCCTCAATCTCCTCAGGCGTCGCTTTTGATAACGCCAAAGGTGTCGGATACACCCCAAAAAACCGCGGCAACAACTTCAAAACCTGCTCATCCCGCGTCCGAGCACTAAGCGCAACTGCCACCACCGCCATATACGCATTCCCAATCTCCATCGCTCCAGGCGTAGGCCAACGCTTTTTCAAAACCGCTAAAATTTGTCTAATGTTTTCTTCGCGCTTTGTCATAAATCAAACTACTCATCTCATTGCCATCTCGACCTTGTGGAGAGATCTTGCAACCCTGCCGCCATCAGATCTCGCGACTGCGCTCGAGATGGGATACAAAAAAGACGACCCTCTCAGGTCGCCTCATCATAACAAATATTAATCTACTCTACCTCATTGCGGACATACTCACGAGCACATTCAACATACGGCCCTTCTACCAAGTCTGGATTATTCTGACCACAAGACTCAATCAAATCATAAACCCCTGTATCCGCATCATACGCCCATACCCGCCACTGAGACGCGCCCGCATCCGCATAGACCTGTGCATACGCAACCTCATCCCCAGGTCCTCCAAAATACATCCCATCAGATCCATACCACTGCTCAAACCAACCTCCTAGTCGCTTCAATGCCGTCACTTCTCCCGCCTCACTCATATCAGCCTTAAAGATCCCCACATGTCGATTATTCCCAAGCGTCACATACAACACATCTTGATGCCGACAAAGACTTCCAGCATTCAAATAATCATGCTGCTCCATCAACCCTTGGAGATTAATCAAAAGACTCTCCGAAGCATCCGTAAATCCAGCAATACCTTCCACCGTCGCCTCATCCGCCAATCCATCTACCCCCATGGCATACGTCGCGCCAAACGGATCAATCGCCATACAGTCATACCGCGCATCATTATAAGCACCGATCGTCAATGTTTTCGCATCAGCTTCCGTATCCAAAACCACCTCACCACCATCAAACGTCATAAACGCCTCAACTTCATCCTCCTCACTCTCCATCTCATCCACCGTCGCCATACACTCCCCAAGCTCAAACTCACAAACCTGCGCCTGCCCTTCCCAAATATCCACATGCTCATCCGCTTCACCAGCCTTCATGCTCATAATAAGTGCAAACGCCACAGCGCCACAAAGCAATACCGCCAAAACAACCGTCGAAATCAAAAACCCTTTTCCACCACTGCTATGCACAGCAACAGAAGTACTCTTCCCAGGAGCCGGCTGCGCTTCAGGCGCAACGTGCTGTTCATCCCCCATAAAATTATAGTCATTATCAAATTAACGGCGTCCCCGTCATCTCAGGCGGTTGCTCAATCCCAAGCACCTTCAACATCGTCGGAGCCACATCCGCCAAAATTCCAATCGGCGGCATAAACGAAAGATCCCCATTCGGCACATCACCAGCCATACCAGGATGCCCTTCATACTGTTTTCCTATTATATAGAACGGAACCGGATTCGTACTATGCTCCTTATCCACATCCCCCGTCTGCAAATTCGAAACCTCCTCCCCATTCCCATGATCCGCTGTGATAAAAAGCACTCCATCCGCCGCCAAAACCGCCTCCACAATCTTCCCCACACACGCATCCACCGTTTCATTCCCCTTAATCGTCGCCGCAACATCCCCCGTATGCCCAACCATATCCGGATTGGCAAAGTTCATAATAATCACATCGTAATTTCCGGTTTTGATTTCTGACACAACCTTCTCCGTAATCTCCGGCGCGCTCATCTCCGGCTTCTGATCATAGCTCGGCACTTTCGGCGAAGGAATGATCTCCCGATCCTCATTCGGATAAGGCTCCTCCCGCGTCCCATTCATAAAAAACGTCACATGCGCATACTTCTCCGTCTCGGCAATATGAAGCTGCACAAGCCCCGCATTTGACAGCACCTCGGCCAAACAATTCTTAATCTTCGTCGGCGGAAACACCACATGAACCGGCAACCCAGCCTCATACTCCCCAAACGTCGCCATATACACCTCTGGAATAAACTCCCGAGAAAACTTATCAAAACTCGGCAAACAAAACGCCTTCGTAATCTGCCGCGCCCGATCTGGTCGATAGTTAAAAAACACCATCGCATCCCCAGCCTCTACCGTCCCAACCGGCTTTCCTTTTTTCGTCATCACAACCGGCACAAACTCCTCATCATAAACTTCCTTCGCATAAGAAGCCTTCACCGCCTCAATCGCATCCTCAAACTGCTCCGCACTCTGCCCAAGCGCAATCGCGTTATACGCCTTCTCAACCCGATCCCACCGATTATCCCGATCCATCGCAAAATACCGCCCGCTCAAACTCCCAATCACTCCAACCCCAATCTCATCCATTTTCTGATTAAGCTCCACCAAAAAATCCATCCCAGAATTATAAAGCGTATCCCGCCCATCCAAAATCGCATGAATCACCACCTTCTTCACCTTCATCTGCTTCGCCATCTCCAAAACAGCATAACAATGCGAATTATACCCATGAACCTTCCCGGAAGACATGATCCCCATCAAATGCAGTGTCCCCCCGCCTTTTTTCGCATGCTCCATCGCCTCAACCAAAGACTCATTTTCAAACAAACTCTTATCCTTCACAGCCCGCTCAATCCGAGGCAACGCCTGGTAATACACCCGCCCAGCCCCAATCGTCAAATGCCCAACCTCACTATTACCCATCTCCCCCCACATCAAACCAACCGTCTCTCCACTGGCCCTAAGCGTCACAACCGGATACCGCTTCGTCAATTCATCAAAAACAGGCATCTTCGCCCGCGTCACCGCATTCCCCTCACTATCTGGCGCAACCCCAAACCCATCAATAACCATAAGCACCGCCGGCCGAGGCCGACGTGAAGAAGAAGCACCTAAAGCACCATCAGTCATAGTGGCCTCAGTATATCAAAAAACCCTCCACCCCGCAGCCATCTCGACCGCTGTGGAGAGATCTCTTCCTGCCCCCTTATTTATTCACCGCCACCGCGCTATCTCCCGCATCAATATAATCCGCCACATCCACCTCCACAAGCCCAAGCATCTGAACCCGCTTACTCACACTGTCTACCGATCTCAACCTCGCAACCTCCAAAAGATTTCGCTCATTCTGAATCCCCATATCTTCCACCTGACGATCCAAATCCCGCATCGCAAACCCTCGCGTCGCGCTCAGATTAACCTGCCAGATGTAAAGCACGCCAATCACAATCGTCACAGCCAAAACCGCAAGCTGAATCCAGCTCCGATCTTGCAAAAACAGTTGAATTGTTTGCAATCTTTCTCGCATCTAAATCTTCTCAGCAACACGCAACTTAGCACTGCGCGCTCGCGGATTCTCAGAAGTCTCTTCATCACTAGGACGAATAACCTTCTTATTAATCAGCCCCAAATCATCTCGCCCTTTAAACAGCTGCTTAACCAGCCGATCTTCAAGCGAATGAAAACTGATGACCGCAATTCGACCCCCTGACTTCAGAAGTCCAATTGCATCCCCCAATCCTTTTTCAATATGTGAAAGCTCATCATTCACCTCCATCCGAAGCGCCTGAAACACCTTTGTCGCAGGATGAATCTTCCCACGCGCCGGCACCGCACTCGCAACAACGTCAGCCAACTGCGTCGTTGTCGTAATACGCACCATTTTACGCTCACGAACAACTCGCTGCGCAATCCGCGCACTAAACCGCTCTTCGCCAAACTGACGAAAAATCCGCGCCAACTCCTCCTCGCTCCAGTCGTTTACGATATCTTCCGCCGTCCTCCCGTCACGCGTGTCATACCGCATATCAAGAGGCCCATCCTGCTGAAAACTGAACCCACGTTCCGCGTCATCAACATGAACAGAAGAGTACCCAAGATCAAACAGAGCGCCATCCACACCAGGCAAATCGTGCGACCCAACATTCGCAAACGAATCGTGAATCAACCGACAACTTGCAGAATCACTGCCAAGTCGCCTCTTTGCCTCTTGTAAATTTCTCTCATCACGGTCGAACCCAATCAACTCTCCTCCAGGAGACACCACGTCCAGCAAACGCTGCGCGTGCCCTCCAAGACCGACAGTTGCGTCAATAACCGTGTCTCCAGACTGTAGATTGAGCCCGTCCAAAACCTCATTCATGAGGACAGGGACATGCTTCATACCTATTAATCTAGATTCCTAAATCTCCTAACTGTTCAGCGATCGCTTCAGCATCCGCCTGAGTCTGCGCAGAATACGCTTCCCAAGTAGCCGCATCCCAAAGCTCCAGTCGAGTAGAAACCCCGACAATTACCACTTTCTTATCCAACTTCCCATACTTCCGTAAGTATTCGGGAACAATGAATCTCCCTTGTTTATCCAACTTCACGTCCATTGCGCCCGCAAGCATGAGACGGGAGAACGCACGTGAGTTTGCCTGCCCCAAGGGCAAATTTGCCAAAGAATCAGCAAGCTTGCCCCACTCCTCCAAGGGGAGCAGGAACAGTGAAGAGTCAAGACCTCGCGTCACAACCGCACCTTTCGCAAGGTCTCCACGAAACTTCACCGGGATCGCAAGGCGACCCTTGTCGTCTAATTGGTGATGATACTCGCCTATGAACATATGTTTTAACGTCGCCTTAACGGCTAACGTCGCGCAAAGGAAAGAACACGCGGTTGATCGATTCCTATCACGAATCGTTGGCGCATGCTCACCGAGAGTAAGCGTTACAACAATTCCTGACAGGGGGAAGTTTCCCGAACATGGAGTCTTACGACTCGAGCTCCGCAAACGAAAATTGCGGGGCGCCCCACTTTGTGCCTCGTTGCCCCCACTATAACCCACCACGCCCCCACCAGCAACCACAACTATCCACAGAACGTCAGATATATATAAAAAACCATCCCCCACTCCCCCGTTGTCATCTCGACCTTGCTGGAGAGACCCTCTTCGGTACCGCGAGCAATGATCACCGACGTCGGTAAATATCAGCCGTGCTGGCAGGATGAGATCTCTCCAGCAAGGTCGAGATGACACAGAACACAAAGCGCGCGCCCATCCAAATAAAAAATCCCCCGGAAAATCCGAGAGAACGACGAATATCATTCGTCAGACAGCCGCCCACACAGAGCAAGCTGAATCCGATCCAAGTCCTTGCCAGGCGCGTCGGTCGCAACATGAATAAGCGCCTGCATCGCCTGAAGCTGCCTCAACCCAGACCCGCTCGTAATCATAATCCGTCCCGAGAACTCACGCTTCGCGAGCTCATTCGCGATCCACAACCCATCAAACCGCTCCTCATCAGTCAGATGCATGTCGAGCAGTACGGCGTCGGGCTCCGACCGAAGAATGCCACTAAGCGCCACCCCAGCATGATCAGTGCAGAACACCTCGAAGGCGACATCATCATCAGCGAAATGAGAGACAACGGAATCAATCCAATCCGAACGGTCATCTACAATGATGACGCGATCATACCGAATCGAGACAATCTCGTGATAATCCGACCATCCGTACAGAGCGAAGCCGTTATCGAGCAGCTGAACCGACGACGGAGTAAACATGCCAAACGGCTTGAGCTCACGCCCATCCAACTTCACACGCCCCTCCTCGACCCGCATCCGCTCCCCCGACTGACGCGCCAAAGCAATCGACTGAATGCCCTCGGCAGACGTAAACGTAGCGCCCCACGGCCCCCCAGCAGAACCAGTCGTATGAGCAACAGCGTCAGCCTCATCGACAAGCGCATAATGGGCACCATTCACGATCGTCGCGCGAGTCGTATTGACCTTATATCCGCCATCGATGACCACCATGCCAGGCGCACAGGTCTGAAACTGCGGATGCGCCATCAATCGACGACCATCAAACCAAGCCCGCCCACCGAAACGATTACACCTCGACCGAGCCACTGGCAACCCTTCAGCGGTAATGCCCAGATACGAATACCCATGCACATCCCGAAGCTCAAAAAGCTGCGTGTCAGTCACAATGAGCCGCCGACTCGTACCACCAAACAGCATCGCAAAGTGACCACCCCCAACAGCGACCGAAAGAAAATCAGCATCCATCACTGCGCGCTGCACACCCCTGGGAAAGAGCGGGAAAACCCTCTCCCTAATCGCCAACTTCGAACTCTCCTGGGCCTCAATAAATGAAACACAAATCCCCTCAGCCTCCCCGTCAAGAAAGTGCCACCAATGACTGATCCAGAACACAAACTGCTGAAAAGGATCGAGGTCACACACGCGGGCCCGCAACGAAGCGACGACCTCGTCGAACCGCTCCTCTCCAAGCGCCTTCCGATGACCCTCAGGAACAGCGTCACGCTCCTCGTCTGAAACAAAGCGCGGCCTCGCGAGACCTCGCAACGCGGCAAGATGCCGAGCCGTATCGTCCTGAATCTCCTCCGAACTCCACCTCTCCTCAAACGCCGCCGGCAAGCCAGCAAGATCATCACAGGTGAAGCCGCCCTCAGGAAGGACCGTAAACGTCATGCCATTCTTCTGAATCTTCATTTGTATCTCCGATCGCCGATATTTCGACAAATTGTATGAAAGAACTCCATGCCCTATGTAGCAACATATACGGAAACAGTCAACCCATCTCGACAAAACATACTCATTGACACCAACCCAAATTCATGATCAAATATCCACGCAATGCAAGGCTTCGCCACGCAGTGCGCCGCAGCGCTTACCACCGACCCTCGACATCCGTGTCGAGGTTTTTTCATCATAAAAAACATCAGCGCTCTCTGACGCTGATGTTTAAATGCAACCTGGACGAAGATCGGACTAAGCAGAAACCGTTGCAGAGAGACAGTTCTTGATTCACACAAGATTCCACGCCAAGTTAGCCATTGCTTATCAAATCCCCTCAAACCTGTCAAGCGAATCTGTGAAAACATTGACGTTCAAACAAATATACAATAAAACACATCCGCATAGCTACGCGCAGCCGCGCCAGGCAAAGCTTCGCAACGCACCGATCCTCGACCTCACAGTCGAGGTTTTTTAATCTGCCGGGGGCAGATTAAACCCCTAACGTAGCTCACAAAGCGAAGTGGGGTAACCCTTCGTAGCTCAGCTTCGCTGAGCGACTTGTCCTTCGAAACCTTGGCGAAGAAGGAAGAACGGGTCACTCACCCCGCATAACCCAGCCAACACATTGACAAACCCAAAAAATATTGATAACAACCAAACGCAAAGCACCGCATAGCTCGGCTGTGCATAGTGCCGCGCCGCAGACCACCGACCCTCCAGATGATCTCATCCGGAGGTTTTTTTCTTCCCCCGCCGAATCCCACTCGCCCGACTCCGCACCTCCTTATGATACTTAACCGCAAACCGATGCGCCTCATCCCGCGCCTTACAAAACACCTCCTTCCCCCGCTCCGCCACACTCGTCACTCGCACATCCCCCCGATCAAAGACGAGCCGATCTTGCTTCCGATCATACCCCTTCGCAATCCCAATCAGCGGCACATCCACCCCCATCTCCGCAAACACCTCCCGCACCCGATTCACCTGCCCCTCTCCTCCATCAATCACCATAATCTCCGGCAACCCCCAAGCTTTCGGATATCGCAACGCCCGCTTTAACCGCCGCCGCATCACCTCCTCCATACACCCAACATCATCCGCCCCAATCACCGTCTTAATCTTAAACTTCCGATAAGCCGCCTTCAAAGGCCGCCCCTCAAAAAACACCACCATACTCCCAACCGCCGACGTCCCAGAAATATTACTAATATCATACGCCTCAATCCACCCTTCCAAATCCACATACATCTCCTCATCCACCCTCGTCATCGGCAACTCCACATCCTCCTTCGTAATCATCGCAATATCCCGAATATGCTCAAGCGAAAACAGCGCATTCCGAATCTCCGCCGCCTCCTCAAACCGCATCTCCTTCGCCGCCTTCTCCATCTCCTTCTTCATCCGCCCCAAAAGCCGCGCTGTCTTCCCCCCAAAAAACATCTCAAACCGCTTCATCATCCGTCGATAGCGCTGTTTTGATATCTTCCCCCCACAAACCCCCGGACACTTCCCAATCTGCGCATCAAAACACAACCGATCACTCCCTGTCTCCTCAGGCGGCCGACAAACACTCCAAGGAATCGCCCGCCGAATCAACTCCATCGCCTTCTTCAAACTATAAGAACTCGTATACGGCCCAAACATCGCCCGATATTTCCCTCCCAACTTCTCCGGAATCGCCCCCGCAAACGGCGCGACCCCAGCCCCCGCAAGCTCATGCCCACGAATCAAAACCGGCCGAGGAAAATCCGTACTAGTAACCAAAAGATACAAAAAACTCTTATCATCCTTATTCAAAATATTATATGGCGGCTGCAACACATTAATCTGATTCGCCTCAAGCACCAAAGCCTCCACAGACGTCTTCGTTTCAATATAATCAATCCGCCGAATCTTCCCAACCAATTCCGCAATCCGCCGATCATGCGCCTTATTAAAATAAGACCCCACCCGCTTCTTCAAACTCGTCGCCTTCCCAATATACAAAAGCTCCCCATCACAATCATAATAAAAATACACCCCAGGATCATCGGGCAAAACATCTCTCTGTATTTGAACAAAATCCGGAATCGCCATAAAAAATCACAAAAGATGAATCCACGTCGGCGTCGAGGTGCCGTGCGTAAGGAGGCGGAGGATATGACACCGCCGCTCCAGCCCCATCCATCCTGTAGCAAAAATAAACGGGCTTGACGCTAAAGGTGTCCCGACCCGACGTCGCACGGCACCTCGACGCCGACACCGCGCAACAAAGCAAACCAACCCATCAATCAACATAATGCTTCAAATATTTCCCCGTCTCACTCTGTGCACAACGCGCAACCTCCTCCGGCGTCCCCGCAATCACAAGCTTCCCTCCACGCTCCCCACCATCAGGCCCCAAATCAATAATCCAATCCGCCGTCTTAATCACATCCAAATTATGCTCAATCACAACCACAGAATTCCCCTTACTCACCAACCGATGCAACACCTGAAGCAACTTCTTAATGTCTTCAAAATGCAACCCCGTCGTCGGCTCATCCAAAATATACAACGTCCGTCCCGTCTGTCGTTTCGATAGTTCCGTGGCGAGCTTCACCCGCTGCGCCTCTCCTCCACTGAGCGTCGTCGCACTCTGTCCCAACTTCAAATACCCAAGCCCAACCTCATTCATTGTCTTCAACTTCTCAAACACCGTAGGAACATTCTTAAAAAACACCGCCCCCTCCTCAACCGTCATATCAAGCACCTGCCAAATATTCTTTTCATTCCAAACAACCTCAAGCGTCTCCCGCCTAAATCGCTTCCCCTTACACACATCACACTCCACATGCACCGTCGGCAAAAAATGCATCTCAATCGCAATCTTCCCATGCCCATCACAATTATCACATCGACCTCCGGGCACATTAAAACTAAACCGCCCAGGCTTATACCCACGAAACCGTGCCTCTTCCGTTGCCGCAAACAACTCCCGAATCGGCCCCCAAGCCCCGGTATACGTCGCAGGATTCGACCGACTCGTCCGCCCAATCGCCGACTGATTAATCAAAACAATCTTATCAATATACTCAACCCCCATCACCGCCTTATGCTTCCCAGGCTTCTTTTTCCGCCCATTCAATTTTTTCGCAAGCGCGCTATACATCACATCATGCACAAGCGTTGACTTCCCACTCCCACTCACCCCCGTCACACACACAAACCGCCGAAGCGGAAACTCCACATTCAACTTCTTCAAATTATGCGCCTCAGCCCCCACAACCTTAATCTTATCCCGCCCAACCTTCCGTCGCTTCTTCGGCACCTCAATCCCCTCATCCCCTCGCATATACGCCGCCGTCCGAGAATTCTTATCCTCAAAAATCGCCGGCACCTCCCCCGCCGCAATCACATTCCCTCCATGCACACCAGCCCCGGGCCCAATCTCAACCATAAAATCCGACCGCCGAATCGTATCCTCATCATGCTCAACCACAATCACCGTATTCCCCAAATCTCGAAGATCTTCCAAAGTCCGAATCAACTGCTCATTGTCCCGCTGATGGAGACCAATTGTAGGTTCATCAAGAACATAAAGCGCCCCCACAAGTCTTGATCCTACCTGACTCGCAAGCCGAATCCGCTGCGCCTCTCCACCACTGAGCGTCCCCGCCCGCCGATCAAGCGTCAAATAATCAAGCCCAACATCATCAAGAAAAGAAAGACGATTCTGAATCTCATTCAACGCCGCTCCCGCAATCTCCATCTGCCGCTCATCCAGCTCAAGCTCCAAAAACCATTGCGCACTATTCCCAATCGTCATCCCAACGGCTTCCACAATCGACTTCCCTCCAACCAAAACACTCCGCCCCTCAGGCCGAAGCCGAGCCCCTTCACAAACCTCACACAAATCTTCACTAAAAAGCTCCGTCGTCCCAAGCCCCCCACAAGGCTGACATGCTCCATAAGGACTATTAAAACTAAACAGCCGAGGCTCAATCTCCGGAAACGAAAACCCACAATCCACACAACTAAACTTCGTACTAAACAACCGCTCATGCCCATCCGGAAACACCACAAGCGCCAAATCCTCCCCAACCTCAATTGCTCGCTCCACCGCCTCATTAATCCGCTGCCGATCGTCCTGACTCGGATCCTTCAATGCCGTCGCCGGAATCGTATCAATAATCACTTCAATATCATGCTTCTTATAACGCGATAACTTAATTTTCTCACTAAGCCGATGCTCCTTCCCGTCAACGCGCACTTTCGCAAACCCCTGATTATAAAGATCATACAAAAGCTGATAATACTCCCCCTTCCGCCCTCGAATCACCGGAGCCAAAATCTGAACTTCACCTCCTGATAATTTTCCCATCTCGAGCGAAGTCGGGAGATCTCTTCCTTTCTGCCGCGGGTGCTCACCAAGATCCCGCAAAGCAGCCACCACAATCCCATCAACCCCCATCCGCTCAATACTACTCCGACACGTCGGGCAAACCGCCTTTCCAACACGCGCATACAACACACGCAAATAATCATAAATCTCCGTCACCGTCGCCACAATCGACCGTGGATTCCGACTATGCGCTTTTTGATCGATGCTAATCGCCGGACTCAACCCATCAATCTCATCCACATCCGGCTTCTGCATCTGCCCCAAAAACTGCCGCGCATACGCACTCAAACTCTCAATATACCGCCGCTGCCCTTCCGCAAAAATCGTATCAAACGCCAAACTAGACTTCCCGCTTCCAGAAAGTCCCGTAAAACAAATCAATTTATTACGCGGCAACGCCAAATCAATATTTTTGAGGTTATGCTCTCGCGCACCTTTAATCGTAATTTTATCTTTCATACACAATCAATTATCAATTTCCTCTCAAACCTTCTTATAATACAAAGGCAATCACTATCACATCACCTTGCATGCTTCTCGTGATTCACGAACGTTTGCATCGCTCAGCATCGCACAGTAAAGCGCAGCACACCACCGGCATGCGGAATCATTCGGAACGCAAGATGAAAACGTACATCCTCGGCCGTGGCGGGTTCTCACAATACGCCCCACCGACCAAACAGTACTGCCCACCCATCGGACCTCATTCGAGGAAATCACGTAGACGCCATCCTGGACCGCGATCGCCGCACCCCAGGTACCCTGCGCAGTCCACAAGATTGATGCTCACCGACCGGGCGTAACAGTGTTGCACCTAGCCGCCCCCCGACCTCGTTCGGGGAGCGGCTTTCACTTCCCCCGTGTGTCATCCTGAGGGTCGAAGGATCCATTCGGAATCAAAAACCTCTTCCATCCCATCTCGACCAACGCGGAGAGATCCTGCAGCCCTGTTAAACCAGATCTCTCCACTCATTACACTCGGTCGAGATGGGAACCCCTATGCACCCCCATCCTCAATCCTCCCCGCCCGCTCTTTCTTCAAAAGCTCAATCTCATCCCGCAACCGCGCAGCCGTCTCAAACAACAAATTCGCCGCCGCCTTCTTCATTTCATCTGTCTTATCAAAAATCGCCTCATCAAGCTCCGCGACACTCGCAGTAAGCTCCACATCGAGCACATCATCCGTCGATTCCGGCATCGAAATCATGTCCCGAATATCATCCACTTTTTTCACAATCGTCGTCGGCGTAATCCCGTGTTCTTCGTTATAAGCTTCCTGAATATCCCGTCGCCGCTTCGTCTCCACAAGCGCACGCTTCATACTCCCCGTCATCTTATCTGCATACAACACCACATACCCATCCGCATTCCGAGCCGCCCGCCCAATCGTCTGCACAAGCGACGTCTCACTCCGCAAAAACCCCTCTTTATCCGCATCCAAAATCGCCACAAGCTGCACCTCTGGCAAGTCAAGCCCCTCTCGAAGCAAATTCACCCCAACCACAATGTCATACACTCCTTCCCGCAACTTACTCAAAACCTCAATCCGCTCAAACGTCTGCACCCCACTATGTAAATACTGAACCTTCATCCCCTCCTCAACCAAAAACTGCGTCAAATCCTCCGCCATTTTCTTCGTAAGCGTCGTCACCAAACTGCGCCCCTTATTTTCAATAACAACCTTCACCCTCTCAATAAGATCATCAACCTGCCCCAATGCCGGAACCTCCGCATCAATTTCAACCCCCAACATCTCAACAAAATCAATCCCTTTCGCCCCGCCAGGCTTCACACCCTCCGTAACCGGCCGAATCACAATCCGCGGGTCCACAAGCCCCGTCGGCCGCACAATCTGCTCAACCACCTGATCAGAATGATCCCCCTCATAATTCCCCGGCGTCGCACTCACATAAACCGTCTGCCCAACCTGCTCCTCAAATTCCTCAAACTGAAGCGGCCGATTATCCGCCGCACTCGGCAATCGAAACCCATGATCAATAAGCGTCTTCTTCCGCGCCTGATCCCCTGCATACATCGCCCGAACCTGCGAAACCGTCACATGACTCTCATCAATAACCGTCAAAAAATCATCTGGAAAATAACTAAGCAATGTAGACGCCGGTTCCCCAGCCTTCCGCCCCTCAAAATGCCGAGAATAATTCTCAATCCCATTGCAATACCCTAAATTCTTAATCATCTCAATGTCATACTTCGTCCGCTGTTTGAGCCGCGCATGCTCCAAAACCTTCCCCTGCCCATCAAGCTCTTCCAACCGCTCATCAAGCTCATGCCGAATCCGCGAAAGCGCATTCTCCACCCGATCAGACCCAACCACATAATGCTTATTCGGAAACAACCACAAATTCTGCAACCGATCCTTAATCTTCCGCGTCAACGGATCAAGCAAAAAAATCTCATGCACCTTCCCACCGTCCATGGTCACACGATACATCGACTTCTTCTCACTCGCCGGCTGCACCTCCACCACATCCCCAAGCGCCCGAAACTTCCCACGCTCCACAACTGTCGTCGTACGTTCGTAATACATCCCAACAAGCTGCCGCAAAAACGCCGCACGATCAATATCCTGCCCAACCTTCAACTCCAAAACCACATCTTTATACTCATCCGGCGACCCAAGTCCATAAATACAACTCACCGAAGCAACCACGATCACATCCCGTCGCGACAAAAGTGATTTCGTCGCACTATGCCGCAACCGATCAATCTCCTCATTCACCTGCGCCTCTTTTTCAATATACGTATCCGACCGAGGCATATACGCCTCAGGCTGATAATAATCATAATAAGAAACAAAATATTCCACCGCATTCTCCGGAAAAAACGACCGAAACTCACTACAAAGCTGCGCCGCAAGCGTCTTGTTATGCGCAATCACAAGCGTCGGCCGCTGCACCCGCTCAATCACATTCGCCATCGTAAACGTCTTCCCAGACCCCGTCACCCCCAAAAGCGTCTGCCCCTTCATGCCCTTTTCCAGCCCATCACAAAGCTGATCAATCGCTTTCGGTTGATCACCAGCAGGTTCGTAATGTGAGTGAAGTTTAAATGTCATAAGAAAAACGCCCACAAACCCATTTACTAGGGTTAGGTGGGATCAAATTGTGAGCCCACAGTATCATAACCATTCACAAATCTCAATATTCAAGGTATGGTCTCCACGCTCATTCGAGGCCATCAATGCTCCTTCTCCCCTCCGCAATCATCCTCTTCCTCATCATCACAATCCTCCGCACGCGAAAAAGACTCCAAGCGACAAGAACATCAGCAGGCGTAATTATCTACGAAAAGATGAGCGTCATCCAAGAGCTAGAAGCTGAAGTCAGAGCGCTACAAACAGCATGTCAACACGCAGAAACAACCCGAAGAGAAAACCGATTCCAATTCCTCCTCGGAACTGCAAGCTGCCTGCACGGTCTCTTAGGCGCCCTTACGCAACATTGCGAAACAGCAAAAAATCCGGATTCGCAGTTCACCGGTAAGCTTATCAGAGCGATCATCGTTCTTGGCGCATACATCCCTCAAGATAATTTCCGAGTCATCCTGATGGAATACCCAGGAATTACCGCCATCCCGCATCAAACATGGACGGATCATGAATCCAAACTTCCCTCCGTCCGCATCTACATGGAATCCCGAAACGCGCACACCACACGAGACCCAACCATGAACTAACATCCCGCAATCTCAGCGGGCTATTTTTTACCCAAACAACTTGACGCCAACACAAAAAACCGATAACCTCTCCCCCACGTTCATTCGGAGCCAAGATGCCCCTCTCAATCCACGATCTCACCTTCCATCACTATCTCGATCCGGCAAGTGTCGATCAATTTCCAGCAGATACATTCACCACCTTCGCCGAAACAGCGATTCCATGGAACGGACACGTCGTTCGCGCAGCCATCATTGGCACAAGTCACTTCGTCATCATCACTGGACCTAAAATCAAATTCGCAGAACTCCTCTGCTGCACAGGTAGCCCGCCACCTAATCTAAAGAGAGCAAATATCTTCCGTGGAGCAAACTCCAACGAATGGTGGGTCAAAGCTCATGGACGACGAATCGAAACCCGAATCTGGACAACAAGCGATCACGGCGTTCCAGAAACAGCGCTATCGAGCCTGATCGATCGCACAACCATCATCGATCTCTACCACGACTTCCCAGGCCGAAACACCCCAACAACACTCGTGCGTGTCACGACACACGACGAGAGGAACGAGCATCTCACCATCGACACGGCACACGAATACCCTCAAGATGACAATGTCATGACTCTCGTCGCTCGAACCATCACCACCATTCGCCCTCACTGACGCCTCCTGCGTCATTTTTTTATTGACTTATCTAAAATCTAAGCTAAAATCACCCCGACAATCGCTCTTTCGGAGAAAATCATGATCAACTCCTTCGCATTCCAAAACGGCGAAGAGCTCAGCATCCGTATCAACTTCGAGGAGCAAACGGCAACCCTCACCAGATCCGCCGTCTCCCCCTCCCGCGAAGCAAATCTCTGGGACGCTTGCGGAAACATCCCCGCAACCGACAAACTTGGTCGCCTCAAGGCGCTCCATAAAATCATGGAAATCATCGCAATCGCATGCGCCATGACAAACAGAGTCGGTCAAGTCTCAATCACACTCCAACGCGCAGCCGACTCGGAAAAAGCGCCTCTGACTTCCATCAAACACGCGCTGACAGACGGCCCCATCGAACCCTGTGCCGCCAAAATCGCCAAAGAGATGCACCAAGTCACCACCCTGACCTACCGAATCAACATCAAGTAGATCAACAAGGGTGGATTTTTTTCTTCAAACTTAAAACCTCCCGCGAACAAACGCGGGAGGCATCGAGCAAACATCGTTGCCCGACTAACGAAGGGGTCCCGGACTCGGCAGGAGCCACACCTCAGCACAGATACCGTGCTTGGTGGTGGTCACGAACCCACCATCGAGCGCGTAGGCGAAATCGCCGGACACGAGAGACAGCATGTCCCACCACGTGGCGAAACCCTCACCGTTGAACTCGGTCGCGCGGAGCAAATCGCCCCGCACATCGTAGACCTTGACGTCCACGCGCCGATGCACACGATCGCACACGATCGCGAACGGCCCGTGCGGGCCAATCTCCATCGCGAATTCGTACATGTCGATGACTTCATCGGCACCCACGTCCGCCACCGGACGACCGTGGCCGCCCAGACACTGAAGGAACGAAGCGGCACATGCCGCAAGAACTGGATTCATTAGAATCTCCATCGATTGATGAAACGAGACCGATAACCCCAGGAGGGATTACCATCATTATGCCATCAAACAAAGAATCGGTGGCCGCCCCCGCGCACAATCGCGCGGGGGCAAACCAAGATTGAAACAGCTCTACCAGCCGTACGCTGCCACCACGCACTGCCCGTCGACCGTGTCGACATAGGCGGCATCGTACAGCGTCGGCCGAATTCCGTCGACGATGAAGTGCTGCTCGGCCTCCCCGAGATCCATCGTGTCCCGGGGGACGACGATGGCAAGCACCGGCGCCGGCCACTGGCCGAGAGCCTGGATCAAATCGACCGCCTGGCCCTCGATCTTCATCGGACAGGTGACGAGCTTCGGATCTCCACCCTCCATCGCCTCGTCGATCAAGTCCTGATGAGTCATTTCACCAGGCACGATATCGACGACAGGAACGGAAACGGAATGTGCCAAAAGCACAGCGTACAACATCTCGAGCATGGTTTTACCTCCATGCGGTTGAAGAAACGATTCACTCACCAAATTAATGGCAAGCACATCTATCACTTCAACAAAAGAGTCTCGGCCCCTCGCACACGCTGCGCGAGGGACCACGAAGGAACAGGCGAACCTAGTCCACGTCGATGCCGTGAACGCCCTGCCAGTCCACCTCGATGATGAGACAGTCACTGGCCAAGCGATACACATCAACCGACATGACAGTCGGAGCCGGAAGCGGACCAGTGAGCCAGTCCAGCATGTCGACAACCGTCGAAATCTCGGATTGACGCGGCCTCGCAGATGAGATCGGCATTGAATAGCCGCGAAGAAGCCAGAAGGACTCTATCCGACAAGCCGTGACCCGTCGACCGGAACCACCTCGAACCACTTCCTCGAAGTGATCCAGGCTTGTCCGTCCCATGAAATTGATGAGGGTATCATCGGGAGCATACACTCCCGAAACCAGCTCAACATGCCCTTCCGGACGAACGTTCACAGGCACTTCAGCAGCCACGACCACCTCTTCGCCAGACGAATGCATCATCTCAGCACAACCCCAAAGGGCCATGCTATACAAGAACAAACGCATGATTTACCTCCATGCAGATTGAATTGAAAAAATTTCGCATCCACATAAATGGACACATTCATCTCTTCAAAAAAGAGTCCAGGCCTCCGCGCACAATTGCGCGGAGACCCAAGCGTTAACGGAAGTGCACCCGATACACGCTGCACAAAGCAGCGTCATCAGACAGCTGGAAGACTTCACCCTGAGAAACAACCGACCGAAGCCGAACATTCATCTCATGGCTAACACCCCAGCTCAAAAGCGCTCCGAGATCAAAACCGTAATCGCTAGAGTCCGCCTCCAGCCACACGGTTCCATCATGCTGACCGTCCCGAAGCACGTCAACGCGCACCCCAGAATCGACCCAGCAAGACAACGCGCCGTCGCCACCCATTCCAAGCAGCATATCCAGCCCCTGCTGATACGACACCGTCGTCATCGGCACAGACTTTGCCCGCCGCGAGAACACGCCAGCGATACCCTTCTTGGGCGCCACCATCGCGGCTGCAGCGATCAAAAACGCAACAAAACTCAAATTTCACCTCAGATTGATAGAACAGGCATATTTAGGAGGAGAGTCGCTAAATATCCCTGAAAAATCAACACATTTCTCATCATTTTTTAAAAAATACAACAGACAAACATACCATAAAAACCCCATTTTGTCAAGATAAACTAGACAAAAACACCCAAAAATCCTCAAAAATGCGAAACACGCCTCATTCAAGGCGTGCACGATTGAAAGCGAAAGCATCAAATCTCTCCACGGTTCTGATGTTTTGCGCGTCTACGGTACCCCCGCTTACCGCGCTTAGAATCCATTACCCCACCATGACGCCGAAGCGCAAGCAAAGCAACGGGATTACGACGAACAGGACTTGGACATTCGAGACGAGAAGTCTCTCGAGCCCGTTCCTGACCTGGTTTCCCAGGATTTTGCGGCCTTTTACCGCGTCTTTTGGCCATAATAACCTCCAAGACAACCAAAAAATACCACGAACGTGGCATTTTGTCAATCAACAAACAACAACTCTACTCCGAATCCGCCATCTGCACACGAATCAACCGTCCAACATCCCCGGGAACCTTTTTCTCCCAAGTCTTCTTCCCGCTCAAAATCATCTCCCGAATCTCCCCACTATCAATCCCCGGCACCGGAACAACCTTCTGCACAGCAACCCCCATCTTCTCAAAAAGCGCCCGAACATCCTCATGCCCACTCCAAACCTTCGCTCCATCAGGCCGATCGCAAGCCTCAAGAATCTTATCCGCCCACTCCTCATCCGTATCACAATCCTCAACCACCACAATTTCCGCATCCACAATATCCTCATCAAGAAGCGCCGCACTAATCATCTCCCGCACCTTCTCCGAGCTAAACAACATATCCTCACCACTGTCATCACAAATCACAATCGCAACTCGCCCGCAAGCCTTCATCATCCCCTTAACAACAAGCATATGCCCGTTATGAAACGGCTGAAACTTCCCCGGAAAAATACACGTAGACATATCAAATATTCAATAATCAATTTTCTCTCCCATCTCGAGCAGCGTCGAGAGATCTTTCCATTCCAGTCGAGATGGCCGCATTCCGCCATTTCCCAAGCCGATCCTCAAACCAAACAGGCCGCTCAAATACACGCGTCAACTGAGCCATCATCATCGGCGGCACATTCACCGTCCCTAAATCAATCGCCCCAACATCCGCTTCCGCAAGCATAGATAAATACCCAACATCCCCAGGATCAACCCCCATAAGCGTCGCCGCCACCGCATCTACCGCAACTGGATCTCCTCCAGATAATACCACCTCCCCCTCAATCGCAGTACCCCGAACCGGTCCATCCCCCTGCATCGCAAGCACCCCATCAACCACCGCCCAATCACAAGGAAGCTGCTGAAAGAGCGACGATATCGTCGCATGCTGAGCCCAAATCCCCTCTTCATGCATCCAAGGCCACCGCGCCCAAACTCGCCCAGAAGCACTAATCCTCGGCGGCACAATCCACGTCCCCATCACCCAATTTTTCACACTAAGCGAAACCGCAACATCCTGATCCATCTTCATCGGCGTAAGCGAAATCCGAAAATCCACCTCATGCGCCAAATCCGCCCGCCGAATCGCATTCTTCCCTCCATCAGCCCGAATAGAATGCCCATCACGCACACCCCCTTCATTCAAATCCACAAGCGAAACCTGCTCATATTCATCAACGAGCCGATCATATCCAAAATGACGAAAAGCCGCCGGCGTTCCATGATAAGCCCCATCCCCAATCACCACCGGCATTCCTGTCACCTGCCGAATCGCATCCAAAACCCCTCGAACCGCATCCACATGCGTACTCGCAAGCTGCAGCTCATGATGAACCAAATTCACCTTAATCAAAATACGCTTCTTCTCTCGAAGCGCATCAAAAAAATCATTCGTCTCTCGAAGCGACTTATACACCATCCCCCTCCGATCATTTCCGTGCTCAAGCGCCACATGAATCATAGGGCCTTAGTTTAGCATATCTAAAAAAAACCTTCAGTGAGACATCACATGTATCCTCCTGCCTGTATTTTCCAATACTCCTTATACAGCCCATCCTTCCGACGAATCAATTGAGCATGCGTCCCACGATCTACCACACGCCCCTTATCCATCACCAAAATCTCATCCGCCCCCATCACCGTACTCAAACGATGCGCAATCACAATCGTCGTCCGATCCTTCATCACCCCCTCAAGCGCCGCCTGAAGTGCATGCTCCGTCTTACTATCAAGCGCGCTCGTCGCCTCATCAAGCACAAGCACCGGAGGATCAGCCAAAAACACCCGAGCAAGCGCAATCCGCTGCTTCTGCCCACCAGACAGCTTCACTCCTCGCTCCCCAACAATCGTGTCATACCCACCTTTCAAAGTTTTAATAAAGTCATGCGCCTGCGCCTTCCGCGCCGCCCGAATTACCGCATCCTTACTCGCCCCAGGCTTCGCAAATCGAATATTATCCAAAATCGAATCATGAAACAGCATATTATCCTGCATCACAAATCCAACATGCTTCCGCAAAAACTCCAACTTCATCTCTCGAATATCCACCCCATCAATCTTTACCGCCCCCTCAATCGGATCATGAAACCGCGTCATCATCTGCGCAAGCGTACTCTTTCCAGCCCCACTCTCCCCAACAAGCGCCACCGTCTTTCCTGCAGGAACCTCAAACGTCACATCCCGAAGCACGGCCTCACCATTCGAATACGCAAACGACACATCATCAAACACCACCGCCCCACGAACCTGCTTTAATCGCCGCGTCCGATCCAAATCCTTCACCGCCGGCTCCTCAAAATACAACTGCGCCGCCCGATTCATCCGCACAAGCTGAAGCGAAATATTCGAAAGCTGATTCACCACATTTTGCACGCTACTACTAATAAACGCAGAAAGTCCTAAGAACGTAATCAAAGCCCCCGGCGTAAGCGTTCCGCCAAGCACAAAATAAGATCCCACCAAAAACACCACAAGTCGCCCCCCCAACATAAACCGCCCCCTGAAGCGCCTCCGAAGTCGCCCAACGCTTATTAACAGGCAGCTGATGATCAATCGCATGCCGGTGAATCTTTCGATACCGCTTCGCAATCCGCCCCTCTCCAACAAACGACTTTACCGCATTAATATTGATAAACACATCCCCAACAAGCCCACTCGCCTTATCCCAATATCCCTCCACAATCCGCTGCCATTTCTCCGTAAGCATCATGTTAAAAACCCCAATCGTCACTACAATCGGCAACGGAATAAGCGCAATAAGCGTCATGCGCCAATCAATAAACACCCCCATCCCAAGCCCCGCAAAAAACAAAAACACCGATTGCAAAACCGTCGAAAGAGAAAACTCCACCACCCGCCAACTCGCATCCCAAGCCGCATTGAACCGCCGCAAAAGCCCGCCAGCCTTTTCTTCCCGAAACCGCCCAACATCAAGCCGCATAACCTTCCGAAACCAATCCGACGCAAACCCAAACAAAATCTCATTATCAACCGACCAAACCCAATATCGATACAACGCCCCAAGAAACGTCTGCCCAACCACAAGTCCCGCCCAAGCAATCAAAAACGGCACCAAAACCGCAAATCCAGCCTCCCAACCAAGCTGTTCTTGAACAGAAAAAATCAAACTATCAATCACCGATCCATAAATATACGGTTCCGCCACCACAAGCCCCGCCGTAACCATCCCAAGCGGTACAAACAAAAAAATAAACTTCCATTGCTTTCGAACAGAGGGCCAATACATTTTAAAAACCTGACGATAATTCACTTTTTCTTCTTTCATGCCACCATCATACCACGCAACCAAATCAAAAAATCCTCCAATAAGAAACGCCCCTGAATCATCAGGAGCGTAACAGCCGAACAAGAATTGTCGACCTAGATGTAGCCACGGGGATTACCGCCGCCGCAAGGACTGCGACACGGCTCGATGCCGCCGCCATCCCCCGAAAACGGGATCGTGGCCAACGCCTCGAGGATCGCCCATCCGAGCAAAATCCCACCCGCGCAAATCACCATCACCACCACGAAAGCGACCAACATCTCTTTGAACGTAGGAGGCTTCACCTCCACATCCGAAAGAGACACCCTCGTCTCAGCAGCAGGAACTCTCAACTTCGCCATCGCTCCCTCCAAAAGAACAAAAAACAATACCATAAAATATACACTCTGTCAAGTATTTCATTACAAATATTGACAAAAACCTACTGAAATTTTCATTTCCCAAAAATCGCATATGCTACAGTACATACGCTATGCAAGAACAACAATCCATCCAAGAAATGCTCCAATTCATCATGCAAAACATGGTGACAAGAGCTGAACTAGAACTCATCCTAGAGAAAAAACTTGAAAAGAAATTCAACGAAAAACTCAAAGACTACGCCACGCGAAACGAAATGATCACCATCGTGAGAGGTATCATCAAAGAAGAACTCAAAAACCACCCAACAAAAGACGATTTCAAACAATTCAAAAGCGAAATCTACCCTCTCGTCGATGGCCTGGCCGCAAGACACAAAGACTACGAATCCGAACACGCGGCATTCACCCACAGAGCCGACAGACTCCAAACAAGAGTAGAAGTCCTAGAAACTGCAAAATAATCGATGCAACAACGCATCGATTTTTCGTTGACAAATCCCCGTTCAAAGCGAATACTTTAAACAATGTCACCAAAATCCCAAATCGACATGTCAGAACTCATCATCAAATGAACAATCTCATCATAAATTCAATAAACAAATCCTACACAGACCCAACCAAAAAAACTCTGCAAGTCCTGCAGGGTTTTTCCCTCACCATAAAAGAAGGCTCCATCCACGCCATCTTCGGCCCAAACGGCAGCGGAAAAAGCACGCTCCTCAAAATCATCGCAGGCCAAGAACAAGTTCAGTCAGGATCAACCACCTCCCAAAAACCCATCGGCTTTCTCTTCCAAAACTACCGAGACACCCTCCTCCCCTGGAACACCGTCAAACACAACCTCACCCTCTTCGCAAACATCAAAAACGCCACCAACCAACAAAAAACAGAAGCTCTAAACCGTTTCAATCTAAAATCCCATCAAAACAAATACCCCTACCAACTCTCCGGAGGCCTCGCTCAATCCCTCGCACTATCACGAGAACTCATCCATAAACCCAAAACCCTCCTCCTCGACGAACCATTCTCCGCCCTAGACTACAGCAACTCCCGCATCCACTGGCTAGAATTCTTAACATTCTGGAATAATCACAAACCCACCACCCTCATCGTCTCCCACAACATCGACGAAGCCATCTTCCTCAGCGACAAAATCACCGTCCTCTCAAAAGCCCCAACCAACATCATGGGCACCATCGACATTAACCTCCCACGCCCAAGAACCCTCGAAGCCCTCAAATCCCCAGAATTCTTCAAACTCCGCAACCAAGTTCTCACCCTCTTCGAAAAAGGCTATGAATAAAATCAAAACAACAACATATTTCATCGCCCTCCCAGTTTTTTTGATTCTTGCATGGCTCCTCATCACCCACCTAGAACTCATCGACCCCTTCTTCCTCCCACCCCCACAAGACATCTTCACCGTCCTCACAACCTGGATCACCACAAACGAAATCACCCCCGACATCCTCACCACCACCAAACGCTCCCTCATCGGCTTCTTCATCTCAAGCGCCATCGCCGTCCCCCTCGGCCTCCTCATCGGTCGCTCAAAACCTCTAGACCTCGCCACCCGCTCCACCATCGACTTCTTCCGCTCCATCCCCGCCACCGCCCTCCTCCCCCTATTTCTTTTAATTTTAGGCATCGGCGACGAATCAAAATATGCCATCGTCATCTACGCCGCATCCCTCGTCATCATCATCAACACCATCTACGGCGCCCGCTCCGTCAAACAAGCCAGAATCGACTGGTTCCGCGTCCACGGAGCCTCAAAACCCTTCATTTTCTGGAACATCATCCTCAAAGAATCCCTCCCATCCATCTTCGCCGGCCTCCGCATCGGCCTCTCCTTCTCCTTCGTCCTCGTCGTTGTCGCAGAAATGTTCGCCGGCACCAACATTGGCCTAGGCTTCAAAATCCTCAACTACCAAATGGTCTACAAACTTCCCGAAATGTACGCCGCTATCATCCTAACCGGTCTCTTAGGTTTTCTATTTAATTCTTGCTTCATCGCAATCGAAAAGAAAACACTGCATTGGTCAGGAAAATAAAAACCAGACTAAACTAACTCAATATCAAACCCACCAAGAAGAGATACGGCCTCAGGTAACGAAAATTTAGCCCCCTTGATCGAATTCGAAGCTGGATTAATCGTATAATTTCTAGCACGAGAAAAATTCGCCCCATCCAATTTTGCACCATGAAATAACGTCCCCTCCAAATCACAATCATCAAAAACCGCCTTCGATAAATTCGCCTCACCAAAACCACACTCGCGAATCACGCACTCCTCAAAAACTGTCTCCGACATAGGTAATCCAGAAAATCCACATGTCTCTATCAAACACTTTTCAAACCCAAGATCAAAAAAATTAACAGAACATTTCGATAAATCCACCCCAATAAGCTTCGAATGTTTAAACACCACATCTCGAAAACCACAATCAACAAATTTTCCAAGACTCACAGTACAATGATCAAATACACAGTCAGAAAACTCCGAACCCACAAAATCACACCCCGAAAAATCACACCTCTTAAACACACATCGTTCAAAATTCTTAAACCGAACATCTACCTCGGCCAATACAAAGTTCTCAAAAATTTGGCCACAATACTCAACTTCATCAAACATCCCAGAAAGAATAACAAAAATCCTCCATTGAACCAAAGAAAAAACACCGCATACGCGACGTTCTTTCTTTGGTTCCCGGACCCCACTTCGCCAAGGCTGCGTTAGGGGCTACGCAGGGCAGCCCTCCCCGAAAACACAAAGCAAAAAAGCTATCCAAGGATAGCTTTTTTGCTTTGGTTCCCGGACAGGGATTCGAACCCCGATTACCTGGACCAAAACCAGGCGTCCTGCCATTAGACGATCCGGGAGCGACGAAATCGATCCCGGATCAATCCCTAACATAACGCGGCTCCGCCGGGCGACGTGGGGTCCAGGACAACCTTATCTTCGTGCGCAGATCATACCCAAAACCCCCTCAATCGTCAATATCTAGTATACTCAAAATGTATGAAAAACCGCCTCACAACCATTCTCGTCCTCGCCGGCCTCATCCAACTCGTAGGATCCCTCCTCTATTTCAAAATCGCCCCAGACTCTACCTTTGCCACCCTCTCCTACACCCTCACCAAAATTCTGATCTTAATCACCCCAATCTTCGTTTTAAAATACGGCCCAAAAATCACAAAATGGAACCCAACTACACCTAAATCAGGCCAAATCGCCCTAGGCCTCATCACCGGCGTCGCCACCTTCCTCTTCATCTACCTCGCACATCCACTCATCATCCCCGACCCCCAAGCTCTCAAACCTCTCGTCACCACCAAACTCACCTCCCTCGGCATCCTCAACTATTTCATCCCCTTCGCCATCTTCCTCTCCCTCGCCCATTCTCTCATCGAAGAATACTTCTGGCGCTGGTTCATCTTCCGAGGCCTCACCGTCAATCACACATTCTGGCCCGCCGCTCTTATCTCCTCCGCCCTCTTCACCCTCCACCACATCGTCATTCTCAGCACCATCCTCGCCATCGGCCCAACCATTCTAGGCACCCTCGCCGTCTTCACAGGAGGCCTCATCTGGTGCTACCTCTATCGATACACCAAATCCCTCCTCACCCCCTGGATCGCCCACGCCTTCGCCGACGCCGCCATCATGCTCATCATCTACACGCAAATTTTAACCTAATCCAAAACCCTGCCAAACATCAGCCTGGCAGGGTCTATCTTTTTCTCTAAATATCCTTAAAGCGAAATCGTCTCCCCCACAGCGTGATCGCTCCCCCCAACATCCTCATAATGAACCTTCTCCTCACGCTTCATCTCCTTCACGCTATCACGACTCATAATATCCTTCGCAAGCTTATCGAGAACAAGCTCAGCCTTAACGCAAGCCCCCCAGCAAGCGCAATCATCGCCACAAAACCGGTAAAAAGTACGCTGATCAAACTCTCCGCAATCCCAAGCTGAACAAGCGCAGCCATAAAGCTGAATACAATAATCGCCCACTTCGCAATCCCACTCAAAAACTGCGCATTCTTCATTTCCGCCGCATCAACCGCTGCCTGCACAACTGTCTGCACAAAATTCCCCAAAATAAATCCAACAAGCAAAATAATCACCGCAATCATCACATTCGGCAAATATCCAACAACTTGTGTCAAAAATACCGTCACCTGACCCCACTGCAACACATCTGCAGCAGCAATCAAAACAAGAATGATGATAAACCACTTCACAAGCCATCCTAGAAATTCCCCCAAATCAAGCTTGATCCCCATCTTAGAAAAACTCGCCTTAACTTCAAGCTTTTCCAAAAGCTCATCAAGCCGAAGCATCTTCACAATCCGCACAACAGCGGTCCGCAAAAGCCCAGCCAAAAACAATCCCACTAAAAAAACAATCACCGCCAAAATCAGCTTTGGAAGAAAAGACACTACCCCCGCCCATAGGTCTACAAAAGCTGATCGCAACACATCAACATAATCTGGAACAGTATTCATATTGCTCTCGTTATTTTATAGACGACCAACTTATTGCCTAAGCCGATCTTTAGTTGAAACAGTAACTCCAGGCCCCCTTCCATACACAGGTTCCGCAAAATACGTGCTCATGTCAACTTGTTCATACCCACCCATCAATTCTTCAAGCGTGTCAGAATCCTCATCATCTCCACCCTGTTCCACAGCTACCACAGGAATTTCGCGAACCCAAGCGATTGTATTTACAATTGATAAACTCGCTCGCAAAGCCGTCGGCGATCCTGGCCCAACAACCACATAAAAAAGATCCACATCGTCAAGCAAAAATGAACGCCGCTTCAAATACGCATCAAGCTGTTTTAGATACGCAGAAGGTCCACAATCCACAACCTCCAAATCCCGAAATCCCCCCTCCTCAACCACCGCAAACCCAATCTTACGAATATCTCTTCCATTCACATACAACCTCATAAATATTGCCCATCAGGAAAATTATTCACCACCGCAACCTTATCAACATTCAAACAAGACAAAAGAAATCGATCTTTCACATCTCGCCGATACAAAAATTCTTCACGAGGCATAAGCGTATAATTCACCTCATGCCCAATCCGCTTCTCAAACTCTCCAATAGCCTTCTTTAAAGGTCCAGCCGCAATATCTCCCACGATCAAAACATCCGTCGGCGACTCATCCTGATCCAAAAACCTCCCCGTAAGAAGCAAAAGATCCAGCGTTCCAACTGCCTCCAAATCCGCCACAAGCACCTTGTTCATCATCAAAACAGACTTCTTCATAATGCTCCGAAGCTCTGCAAAAAACGTAAACTGATCATTCGCACGATAATACTTCTTCTTATCCGTCTTCTTTTTCGCAACCATCTTCTCCCCAGGAACAATCGTCCCTTCAACCTCCAAAACAATTCCAAGCCCAACCAAATTCGTCAGCTCACGTCGCACAGAGTTAAGCTGCGCATCAATCTTTCGCGTCAACTCACGGACATAAAAACATCGATCTGCATTATCCAAAAACAACGAAAGCAACCGAACACGAGTTTTTGATCCAAACAAATTCACAATACCAAACTCTCCTTCTGGTGCCTCCTCTTTTTTCGTCTCCAATTCCTTTGTGCTAACCTTGGGCATACAAAGATAAAATACGTATTCAAACCTGAATTCATGCGATATACTGTGCATGTTAGAACGGAAAATCAAAATGAGCAAACTCATCATCAAATCCGCCAAACTCCTTTCCGAGCGCGAAACAGATAAAACAACGCTATCAATCGTTCTCGACCAATTCCCTCACAAAAAAGGGAGCATGTTCGGGCTTATTCAAATCAATGGTCGTCAGAACGAATCCAAAAAACTCCTCGCAGAAGCCATCATCAAAAAAACAAAAACAATCATAAAAGAACTAAAACCAGGAACAAGCCCTGCACGAAACTTCGAACAAACTCTTGCAGAAATCAACCAAACCATCGCCGAACACACAGAAAAACACACGCACATCAACATTCAAGACTTCAACGGTGTCATTGGTCTCATTTGGAAAAACCAAATTTTCCTCAGCGGAATCGGAAATCTCCCCACAGTTTTTCTGCACAAAACCAACCAAAAACGATTCACCATCTACGAACTTTCGGAACAATTTCAAGACAATGAACAAAATTGGGAAAAACCATTCATCACCATCCTTGATGGCGAAATCAATCCGGGAGACATTTTTTATCTCGCAACAAGAGTCCCAACAAGAGAAATTCACCAAGAAGAACTCCAAAACATTCTCGTTACTCTCCCTCCGGCAGGAGCCCTAAAACGCATCGAACAACACATCGGCATCAACACCCCTTATGCTGGAATTACATTCCAAGCAATAACCATCGAACCAAAAGGACCGCCGAAAAAAGTAAACCCAATGATGTCCATCAACGAGCTAGATCAAACACAAAACACAACCGCCTCCCTACTGAATGAACAAACTCTAGAAGTAACATCTCTAACCAAAAAATACATCACGCCTCTCACCAAAAAACTCTTCGCGCCAGGAACCAAAGGACCAAAAACAACAATCAAACGCACAATTCGAACAATCATCAAAACAATCGCGATCCCAATTCGGAAAAAAGAAACAAAAGAAAAACCAAAAACAGCCACAAAAAAACAACCAAAAACATCAATAAAAACAAAACTCGCAAATCTAGGAAATCCGGTAAAATACGGAATTCTCGGACTCATGATCGCATTATGCCTTCTTTTTGGAGGCCTATCCCTTTCAAAATTCCAAAAATCCCAAACAACAACAGAATCCCTCCTCTCAACAACGATTACCCAAATTGAAGAAAACATTCACGCGGCAGAAGCGAGCCTCATCTACGACAACAAAACCCAAGCATTAGAACAGCTTGACGCGGCAGAATCCCTTATCACCACCCTTTCAGAAGAAGGAAAAGAGAAAGCGGCCGAACTCACAACCTCAATAAATACCATCAAGGCAGCAATCCAAGGCTTTCAACCTGTCCAGACCACCTCCCTCGCAACATCAATGGAATCCTCAAAATTCTCATCCATGCTTACTGCAGCAAACAGCATTTACCTATTCACAAATGACAAAAATGTTTATCAATATCAATTCCTAGACGGAGAATTAACAAAAGAAGACGCCACATTCGGATCAATAACAGCCCCAACAAAATCCGCATCAGATGACACAGCACAAGTCTTCCTGGACACAGATGGAAATCTAGGTAAATTTTTCTACGGAACAACGACACTAAATCCAATCGTAAGCGGAATACCAAACCTCGAAAGCGCAGAAGATATAGATCTCTTCAATGGAAATCTATACACCCTCTCAGCAGCAACAGAACAAATTATAAAAATGCGCCCTCAAGGAGACAACTTCGAAGCTGGAACAGCCTGGATCACAAGCCTTTCATCATCACTTTCAACAGCAAAAGCATTCACAATCGATGGCGACATCTACATCCTCTCAGACCAAAAAATCACAAAACTCACATCTGGAAAAGAACAATCATGGAACACCGAAACAATCGATCCACCAATCCAATCTGCAACCGATATCCAAACAACACCCGACTCCTCCTATCTATACATCTTGGACAGCGCAAATGCGCGCATCATCGTCGTAAATAAAGATGGCAGCATAACAACGCAATATACAGCAGACGCACTCTCTCAAACAACATCTTTCATCATCGACGAAGAATCCAAAACAGCAACCATCCTGACCCCAACAGAATTACAAAAATTCACCCTCATGCACCTCGTTCGATAAACCACCATAGCCAAACCATGAAAAAAAGCGTCTACACATTCGTAAAATCCATCCCAAAAGGCGAAACAAGAACATACAAACAAGTCGCAGAAGCAATAGGTCACCCGCGAGCATACAGAGCGGTCGGAAACATCCTAAACAAAAATCTTGATCCAACCATTCCCTGCCATCGCGTAATTCGATCAGACGGAGAAATTGGAGGATACAATAGAGGGAAAAACAAAAAACAAAAAATCCTAGAACAAGAAGGTGCCGTCTAAACCCTCTCCACCACCTTTTTATTTATCAACACCCATTCATTGACTCTGCTAATTTTAGGCACAGTTTGTGATATGCTGAATACATTAGTAATAAACAAAGATCATATGAAGTGTGGCAACGCATGTGGTCTCCATTCGCTCGCATTTTGGCTTCTCGTCATTGGCGGACTTAACTGGGGACTTGTTGGAGCCTTCGATCTCGACGTCGTAAACATGATTTTCGGCGCTTGGGACTGGCTAGAGATGCTAATTCAAATCCTCATCGGTTTGTCCGGTATCCTCATCCTCCTCAAAGGATCTTGCAAGTCTTGCAAGAAATAGAAACAAAAAAACACCCTGCAAACGCATGGGTGTTTTTTTGTTTGAAATCAATTACTTTAATGTAACCGTTCCACCAGCTTCTTCGATCTTCCCCTTAATCTCTTCAGCCTCTTCCTTTGAAGCTCCTTCCTTAATCACCTTAGGAGCTCCGTCTACCATATCCTTGGCATCCTTGAGTCCCTGACCAGTGATCTCTCGAACAGCCTTGATCACATTAATCTTGCTGTCTCCAATAGTTGTAAGCTCTACATCAAACGAACTCTTCTCCTCAGCAGCAGCCTCTCCACCAGCAGCAGGTGCAGCCATCATCATCGCTGGAGCTGCAGCAGAAACGCCGAACTTATCTTCCAAAACCTTCACAAGATCTGCAAGATCAATGACAGACATCTTTTCGATCTCAGAAACAAGCGCCTTAAACTTCTCAGGAACCTCAACACTCTTTTCTTCCTTCACCTCTTCGGTGCTTGTAGTCTCTTCTGACATACGTATTCAATTAAACAAGTTATTTACTTTTGATCGCGAATAGCGCTCAAAACAGTCACCAAGCCTCGCAAATTCCCCGCGAGCACGTTAACAAATCCAGACACTGGCGCATTGAGCGTTCCAACAAGCTGTCCAAGCAACTGTTCTTTGCTCGGCAAACTCGCCAACTTCTCAACACCTTCAGAATCAACAACCTTCCCTTCCAAAACACCTCCAACAAGAACAAAATCTTCATTCTCTTTCTGAAAGTCTTTCAAAAGCTTCGCTGCCGACACCTCGTCGTCAAACGAAACAGCTGTCAAGATAGATCCGCTAAAATCTCGTGGATTAAGCCCCTCAACTCCCGCCTCTTTGGCAGCAATCGAAAGAAGCGATTTCTTGGCAATAAACACATCCACACCAACTTCCGCAGCACGATTCTGAAGCTCATTAGCCTGCTCCATCGTGTACCCAGAAATAGACGTAAACGCAGCGGACTTCATCCGCTTGAACCGATCCGTTGCATCAGCAACGATCTGCTCTTTCTGTTGACGTGATTTAGCCATAAAAACAAAAAAACGACGTTAATCGCCGCAGATAAAGTCTAATTTCATCACAATGATGATCTCAGGCCTCGGTAGGACTTAAATGCCTACGGTCTACAGCGTTGCGAGCACTGTACACCAATCATCAAAAACGGTCAACCTCTCACCCCCTGTCATCCAGAGCGCAGTGAAGGATCCATTCGGAATCAAATAACCACCCTTTCCTCATCCAAAAACCAAGACCCCCGTTCCGCAAATGCGTACTAGGGGGCTACACGCGATTCGAAAGGCTAGTTGCCCAAACTCCGAATCGCGTAATCCTCTCCCTCAAACTGGACCGTGCCCAGCAGCTCTTCGAGCGCCGGATTCCAATCCACCGGCACCGGAACGAACCGAAGCTGCTTCGGCTTCTCCGGCGCGAGAGCGGCGAGAAGCGGGACAGAATCATCCACCACCTCATCACCCACCATGGCGAAGACGACGCCAAGCAGAAGGACACAGAAAAGAAAAGAAAGAACATCCTCAAACATGTTTTTCTCCCGTAAAAAACTTTCCCACAATACCACAAAATACCAATTTTGTCAAGATTGTATGTACAAATTCAAAACCCCCGTTCCGCAGATGCGTACTAGGGGGCCATGACCACAAGATCGTCGATCTAGTAGCCGGTATCGAAGGACTTGCCGGTATCCGATACTGCATCGTCATCGCCCCACTCACCACTACTCAGACGTGACCCCCTCGTAACACAAAGCCCGCCAGCTTCACAGCCAGCGGGCGCTATTTTTTTCAAATCTACCCCATCAACGTCCCCTCAAACTCCCCATTCTCAAACAACCCCTTCACCCTCTCCAAACTCCCAATCATCGCCACTCGCATCCCATTCTCCTCACAAAACCGACTCGCTACAGGATCAAACGGCGCACTCTTCCCAGGATGCCAATCATCCCCCACCATCCCACGATACGTCTTCCAATCCACCGCATCCAAACTCTTCGCATCAGGATTCTTCCGAGGATCCTCCTCATACACATAATCCACATTACTAAAATTCACCACATTCACCACCTCAAGTCGCTCTGCAATCCGACAAGCGACATAATCCGTACTCCATCCAGGCTTCCACCCAGCCGCAATCAGCACCTCCTCATCCCACTCCTCCGGCGTCTGCCGAGGATCTTTAATCACCACAGGATACGCATGCTCCCGAAAAATCGTCCGAAGCAAATGCCCATTCAAGCGCGTACAGTGAATCCCAAGCCAATCTAAATCCTCAGGATCAATCTCATCCCCCCGCACCCCATCCGCCGCATCAATATAATGCCGAGCTGTCTTCCCTCCGCCGCTGACCAAAATAACTCTCCAGTCCTGCTCAACAATCCCCAAAACAAATTCTTTCAATCTAGATAAAAACTCCACATCCGGCCCCCCATTCGGCACAATCATGGATCCTCCAACACTAATAATAACGGGCTTTTGTTTCTGCAATTCAAGTTTTGGCATAATATTTTTCCTTCCCATCTCGAGCGAAGTCGAGAGATCTCTCCACTCCCTTCGGTCGGTCGAGATGGGAGATGAAAATAATCACTCAGAACGGGAAAGAAAAATGGCGCTTTCGCGCCAACTTTAGATCTTATCCGTCGCTTTGACAAGCATATTACTCAGAGTACTAATCGCCCAGAGCAAAATTGCCGCAATAAGCGCCGGCAAAAAACCCGAAATCTCCACCCCTTTCACAAACGTCCCCACAAACCAAATAAGCGCCCCATTAATCACAAACGTAAACAACCCAAGCGTCAACAAATTAATCGGCAACGTCAACAAAACCAAAACCGGCCGAAGCACAGCATTGATGATCCCAAGCACAATCGCCGCAATAAGCGCATGATAAAACGTATCCACACTAAACCCAGCCACAAGCTGCGTCACCACAAGAAGCGCAAGCGCATTAATCAAAAGCCGTAACAATAAATACATACCTCCAAAATTAAGAATCTTGTTGTTCCTGCGAAGAAGCATACTTCTCCTGCAAAGACTTCACTTTATTCTCCACCTCCAAAAGTTTCTTCTTACAAACCCCCGCAAGCTCCAACCCCTCCTCAAACTTCGCAATCCCCTCATCGAGATCCAAATCCTCCCCCTCAAACCACTCCACGAGCTTTTCAAGTCGTTCAAACGCCTCCGCAAATTTTTGATCTTTTTTTGTTGTCATAATGTCATTATTTTACCTCCGCCTGAATCTTCCCGTGCGCCAATTGTACATCGACCACATCCCCTCCAGCAACCCCATCAGCCCGCGTCACAACCCGCTCCCCCTGCCGCACAATCGAAAACCCACGCTTCAACACCCGTTGCACATCCACCTGCCCCAAAAACCGCTCCAAAGCCCCCACACGCTCCTTATACTGCCGCACAACACCCGTTAACCCTCTTTCCATCGTATGATCCATCCGCTCCATATCAACCCGATACAACGCAAGCTCTTCCTGAAACGCCCCAAACCGATGATGCAATCGCTGCAACACACTCTTCAACCGATACACCTGTCCTTGCACAAACCGCACAAACACATTACTCGCCTGCACAATCCCCCGCTTCCGCCGCTCGACCGCCATCATCATCTGCCCTCCCATCCGACGCACGCTCGTATCAACTTCGCCTAATACCTCTCGCCTGTCAGGCACAATCCGCTCCGCCGCATTACTCGGCGTACTCGCTCGCACATCCGCCACAAAATCGCACAAACTCTCATCTCGCTCATGCCCAACCCCTACAACCACCGGAATCTTACTCCCATAAACCGCCCGCGCCACCGCCTCATCATTAAACGCATGCAAATCCTCCAAGCTTCCTCCCCCACGCGTAAGCACAATCACATCCGGCGCATCCTCACGGTCACTCACAGAATTAAAATCATCAAAAGCTTTCAAAATATCATTCACCGCATGCTGCCCCTGCACATGCACATGCGCATGCACCACCTCAACACCGCCCCACCGATTCCCCAAAATCCGCATAAAGTCCCCATACGCCGCCGCCTCTCGACTCGTAATAAGCCCAATCCGCCGAGGAAACCGCTTCAACCCTCGCTTCCGTCCCACATCAAACAACCCCTCTTTCTCAAGCTGCGCCTTCAACATCAAATACGCCTTATGAAGCGCTCCTTCACCAACAAGCTCCAAACTCTGCACATTCAAACTAAACTTCCCAAACCGCTCATACACCTTCGGATACCCCATCACCTCCACCTTCATCCCACTCTCAAACTGCCCCTTCACCTTAAACGTCGTCGCAAAACAAGAAATTTTCGCATCCTCTTCCTCATCTTTCAAATCAAAATTAATCCACTTCCCCTGACTCACTCTGTAATCAACAATCTCCCCCACCACCTTCATCCGATCACTCGGAATAAGCCCAAGCGTCTCATTCACTAAATGCAAATACTTCGCCACCGTCAAAGCCCCACTCTCCTCACTCTCATCCCGAACCGCCCCCTCCCCATCTCGAACCGCCCCCTCCCCATCTCGACCTTGTGGAGAGATCTCTCCCCCTCCCTCAGGCATCAAATCAAACAACGTATTATTCATATTATTTCTCCGTAAAAATAACAACCTTCCCCCCATTCGCCGGGTCCCCACCATTCCAATCCCCCATCGCCGACATCAAAACCTCCTCATCATACACATAATTTTCCCCTCGATACGTCCCCGGATCATTCACAATAAACACCCCATCCGCATACCCCTTAATCACAAGCATGTGATAAAGCGGCCCGTCGCCACTAAAAAACGGATTCTCAAGATCCTTCCCAGAAGCCGGCAAAATCACCGGACGCCCAGCCGCAATCTCCGCCCGAATATCATCAACGGCAGGATCATAGACAACCCGAGCCCCGACCCCATAAAACATATCAATAAACTGCACCGTCTCTGCCGCCGTCGTATCCAAATAATCCCCAATCAAATCCTGCTGAAACGCCACAACCTCCAAAATAGCCGCATCCGCCACTCCCGCATCAATCACCCCACTCTCACGTCCGGCATAATATTCCGCCACCATATACGCACTCGCCTCCTCACAAGCCTCCTGATAAGGCAACTCCCAATTCGCATGCGGCGCCTGAGACGTAAACGGTACCGCCAAATTAAACTCCGCAGGTAAACCACCAATTTCCTCAATTCCCATCTCGAGCGAAGTCGAGAGATCCCCCTCGTCGGCAACCTCATCCAGCATAACGTCATCATGATCATCAACATCCAAATCCTCGTCCCCTTCTCCGGAATCAACGTCTTCAACCTCCCCCTCATCAACAATCTCATCCTGCATGATTCTGTCATCACCCGCGCCACCACCATCCAAAACATCCTCAAAACGCACCTCCTCAACCTCCACCCGAACCACCTCCCCTCCTCCCCCACGCAAAACAAAAAAATACACCACCCCATACCCCACCAAAAGCACAATCGCCAATCGAAACAACGTACGCATAAACCCTATTCAGGTGAACAGATCCTCCCCATATTCTCATCAGAACACACAAACCCCTCCGGACACTGATCACTCGTCTCACAAAAACACGCCTGCACACAAACAGTCATGCAGCTTTGCTCATCATCTAAACTCCCACAAGGACTCGCGCATCCATCATACCGCCCTCCAACCTGCTCGCACGCATAAGAACTAAGCCTCCCTTCGTCTCGAGGCAACATATCATAAACCCACAGCACGCCAGCCATCACAATAACCACCACCAAAACCCCTCCATGCCACCTCTTAAACTCCACATTTTTCTTCAACATACTCAAGCTTTATTCTCACGAAGCCATTTATAAACATGCCACGTCGCCACCACATCATCTTCATTATATTCCAAAATATCTTGCTTCACTCGCGCATCTCCAGTCCCCAACCATTCCTGATACCACAAAATCGAATCCAATCCACTCGCATCCTTCAACCGCCATTCAAATCCAAGATACTTCGCAATATCTTTCAACGAATAAAAACTCGTCGGAAAAATCACCTTCTCCCGCATCGCCACAAGCAAATCAATCATCCGCTCCTCAAACATCACCTGCACTTCCGGCGGAGCTCCATACCGCTCCACAAGCTTCCGAAACACATCCACCTCATACCATCCATAATGATACATATTCTGCTGCGTATACGGTTTCAAAAACGTACAAAACTCCTCCCAAGCATGTCGCTCTCCTCCCGGCCCATCCGCAAAAAACGCATGATACTCCTCATCCTCCCCATCAACCACGAGTACCCCAAACAAATAATCGCTCACATGCAAAGGATCCGTCTCAATATCAACCACAAGCGCTTTCTCCTCATCTGGAAGATCCACATCCCCAAGAAAAATCACACGATCCTCCACAAACGCAATCGCCTGCTGCTGCAAAAAATAAAGCCGATCCATCGTCAAATCCGGCACCTTCCCAATACGATCCAAACTCGCATTCGCAAGATCTGTCACCGTCTTAATCCCCGCCCCAACAAGCGCATCCACCTCCCGCCGCCACACCCGATTCAAAAGCGACAAATCATCACACTTCCGCGCCGCATCCTGACATTCAGAAAAAAACGGCGATTGCTTGCATCCACTCGTAAAAAAATGCGGCTCATGCTCCCCATCCAAAATCCGCTCAATCTCATCAAGCGTCAACTGAAAATTCACGACAAACTCCGCCAGCTGATAATGATCCACCGTCCCATCCGGATGAAGCACATACCCCATCTGAGGCTTCGTTCCCTGTACCTTCGCCAAAACCTCCGCATAAAACGCCCCCTGAAATTTATACTCCGTCTTTACATGCCGAGACTTCTTAATATCACATGCAATATAATAGTAATTGCCAAAATTCGAACGCCCCTCCACACGCTCCAAAACATCCGGCGCAGCAACGTAATGTCCATGCACCAAAACCCCCTTATAGATCGTCTGCACCCCCTCTTTCATCAACGCAAGCGTCTTCACAGCCGCTTCATCCACATCCTCAAGATCAACCTCTCGCACATCCCGATCCGCCAAAAGCTCCAACTCCTTCACTTTCGAGACCCCATCCTGCTGAACCCGAACAAGAAGGGCGTCTCGAAGATCGCCAAGATGCCCCTCTCGCGCAAGCCAAGAGGGGCATTTCAAATACTTATAAAAGCTTGTATCTGTGACGCGATAACTCATGCGCCAAGTATAACACGCTAAGATTTATCCTCGACTGTCACCGTTTCCATAACACTTCCAACCTGAACTCCAGCAACAACATCTAAACCGCCAGTCACTTTCCCAAAAATCGTATAAGATTTTGGAAGTGGATAATCAGAAAGCATGATGAAAAACTGGCTACCATTCGTATCTGGTCCACGATTTGCCATCGCGACAATCCCATGATCATATGAATACGAATCCTCGAGCTCATCCGCAAATGTATATCCAGGACCCCCCGTACCATTCCCACTCGGATCACCCCCCTGAATCACAAACCCCTCCTCTCGACGATGAAACGTCAACCCATCAAAATATCCCTGCTCTGCAAGATAAACAAAATTACTCACCGTATTCGGCGCTGTATCAGCATACAGTTCAAAAACAACATCCCCTTTCTCTGTACTAATCCGAACCTGCTTCCCCTCAATTCGCTCAGCCTCAAGCGTCCCAGGAAACGCATAGGCCGTCTTCGCATCTAACTCTTCCATAAATGAATTGGTTACAATTTCTTCTTCAAGTACCGGCGTTTGCATCTGCCAAATCGCCACCACTGCAAGAATCAAAACAAAAATTAAAAAAAGTTTCTTATTCATACCAATCTGATATAACACATTATGAGGAGACCGAAAAGAGCCCCTTACGAGGCCCTTCTAATTTCGGAATACTATTGAACAGCTTCTACCTGAGCATCAGCAGGCGCAGCTGATTGGTGCGAAATATACGTCGTCGTGAGCAAGATCGCAGACAAACAAAATACAAGCACCAAAAGCAAACTCACAAGCTCAACACTTCCAGCCGGAAGCGCATGACAACTCCGACACAAACTCGGAATCTTTGGCGTCGCCTCCTTAATGTCAAGAAACAAGGGAATCGGTGCCGCAGCTTTCTTTGCTGGAGCTTTACGTTGAACACGCTTTTTAACAACTTTTTTTCTCACCGGAGCCTTCTTTGCTACTGGCTTCTTTACAACCTTTTTCTTCGGGGCACGTTTTACAACCTTTTTCTTTGCAGCAACCTTAGGCTTAGCCGTTTTTTTCACAGACCGTGAACGAGACTTTGTTGGCATAAGTCCTCCTCAAAATTAAATGGATATAACATTCTTATTCTACCACACCCCCAAACACCTCAAATGCCGCTTCTCCACAGCCTTCACCACTCGCATCAACATACCACTCCACCAAATAGACAATATCAACATTCACAAGCTCACCCTCAACAAAAAACGGCGCCACAACCTCAACTTCCGAATACACTTCTTCGCGCCCACGCTGAATCACTCCCCCACATCCGCCCGTCTGATGCATCCAATCCAGCGCGCGGTAAACCCCATCCTCCGCTAGATACCCAACCGCCATCCGAAACCCAACCGCATCCTCAGGAACAAAATCTCGAAACACATCAAACGGCATCGTAAGATCGCCGCTAACCTCAACCGGCATCAAAAGCCGATAAGACCCGAGCTCCCGCGCATCCACCACAAATTGCCCTTCCGCAGTCCCAAGCGCCGTCTCAACCTCGTGCCACAAAATCGAAAAATCAGCATCACGCCAAAACACTCCCATCTCATGAACATCAGAAAAAAACGTCACTCGCGCGCTATCTTCAAGTGCCACCCCCATCGGATGCACTTCATAAACATCCTCACCAACTCCATGAACAGAAAAAGGCTTTGACCCCCAAGTCACCCCCTCCACCATAACCATTCCATCATCACTAACAGCAACCTCAAACTCAGGCGACTTCAAAAAAAACAACATCGTCAAAACAACGATCAAGCCAACCAATCCTAAAACATAGTATGTAGATTTCTGCATACCTCCATTATACATTACCGACGCTCAACCTCTTCCCACGGAAGCCCCTCCCGTCCAAACTGTCCATACACAGAAACATGCTGGTAAAGAGGTCGAAGCAAATTCAACCGTTCCACAATCGCCGCCGGCCGAAAATCAAACCGCTTCTCCACCTCAAGTGTCAAGTCCACCCCCTTCCCTGTCGTTGCCCGCAAAAACACGGGCTTCATCTGCCCAATCACATACCCAACATGAATCAACACATTCCCAGCCAATCCTTCTGCAACCAAATTCTTCGCCGCATACCGAGCCATATACGCCCCAGCACGCCCAGGATGCATCGGATCCCGCCCAGACAAAATACTTCCACCACTCGGCAAAAGCCCTCCGTACATATCGGCAAGATTTTTCCGACCGCTCGCTCCAGCCCCAGCAGAAAACCCTCCACTACAAAACATTCCCGCCGTATTTACATACAGCTGTACACCATCAAAACTCCCAAGGACAGGCTTAATTGCCGAATCCACAAGCTTCGTCCGAATATGAGACAAATCCATACTCTCCGCATGCTGAACCAAGACGGTCACACTCACCACTCGCCCCTTATCCATCGCAAGCTGAATTTTTCCATCAGGACAAATCCAAGAAAACGTCGCATCCGTCCGCCGCAGATCATCAATCCGTCGAGCAATCGCATTTGCATAGACAACAGCTCGAGGCAAATACTCTCTCGTTTCTCGTGTCGCATATCCATACACAACACTCGTCCCTTGAGCACCACCAGCTCCATGCGCCTGCGCTAAATCATGTGAAAGCCCTTCAATATTTACAAATGGTTCAATATCATCATCATAACCAATATTCTTGTACACCTGCTTGGCAAGCTCCGCCCCATCAAAATCCGCTTGAGAATGAACCGTCCCGGCAATCATCACCATTCCATTTGACCCAAGCGCTTGAAGATCGACACAGCTATCCGCATCTCGACGCAAATATTCATCCAAAATCGCATCCACAATTTGGTCACAAATCTTATCCGGATGCCCGGCAAGAGGTACAACAACAGTTTTAAGCATAATCAATAAGTGAATCTCTAAATTAACAAATCCGGCATCAAACCGCAAAAAACAAACTTATCCCCATACAGTCATTGCGTTCGTTTTTTGTTCGCATTACAATAGAACAGTAATCGAACAAGCCTATGAACCAACTACCTCCACTAACAAAAAAACAACGAGCTGTCCTAGACTACATCGAAAGTTTCATCCAAGACAAAGGCTATACGCCTTCATATCGCGAAATAGCCCAAGGACTCGGACTAAATTCCCCCTCCACCATCCATAGCCATGTCCAAGCCCTCTGCGAAAAAGGCATCATCAACACAGGAAATGACGGCATGGCAAGATCCATTGAGCTCGTAGAACCAGAACCGGTATCACCCATGAGCGTCATGCTCCCTCTCATAGGTATTATCACAGCAGGAGAACCCATAGAAGCCATCGAACAAAACGAAGCCATGGCCATCCCAACCGACTTTGTCGTCAACGAAAGCAACTCTTACGTCCTCAAAGTAAAAGGAAGATCCATGATCGAAGACGGCATCTTCGACGGAGACTACGTCGTCATTGAACGCAATCCATCACCCAAAAACGGAGACATCGTTGTCGCACTACTCGACAACCAATACGCCACGCTTAAACGCTTCTATAGAGAGTCAGACCACATTCGCCTGCAACCAGCAAACAGCACCATGGAACCCTTCATCATAAAAGGAGACGTAAACATCCAAGGCATCGTTCGCGCCGTCATTCGTAAATTCACCACCGCATAACGCACAAGGCTCAATCAACGCATTGAGCAAATCACAATCAGGATCCCCCTCGTCACTCAGAGAACAGATGACGCGAATCCCTCGCCATCTTCTCCCTGAGGGGCGAGCTGCAGGGATCCGGCTCCACCGCTTAGGAAAGAGACGTCGGAACTCCTCCTGCCGGCGTCTCTTTTAGCTGCCAATTATCAACATAACCCATTCTCTATGTCAGAAATCGCCCTCAAATTCTACACAAATACGCTCGCAAACAAATCATCCGTCGCAGACGATCGTGTACGAGACTTCAAAAAGAAAATTCGCACACGCGTCAGCCGCCGACGTTTCAAGCAATCTCTAAGAAACGCTGTACACAATTACCAAGAACGCTATGCATGAGATCCTAAACGACCCCATTGACCTAAACGTCGACTTCAAAAATAAATTCGTTCGCCCTCAAAAAATCTGGTGGGACAAGCGCACCTACAACATCCAAAGCGTCAACCTCATCCATCGAGCCAAAGAGGGACACAAAAACATCTTCTACTTCTCCGTTTCAGACCACGTAAATTATCTAAAACTTCGCCTAGACCCAGAATTCATGGAATGGCGCCTTGTCGAACTTTACACAGACGGATAACCAAAACATATGAACACAAATCAAGGGAGGAACAAAGCAAATCGCATCATTCTACACATCGACTTCAACTCCTTTTTCGCCTCCATCGAACAACAAGCAAACCCATTTCTCCGAGGCAAAGCAATCGCCGTCGCTGGAAAAGGCTACCAAAGCATCAATGACATCCAACCTCAAGGAACGCGCAAACAAGTAAAACATATGCGCCTCCAACGCACTGTCGTCACCACCGCATCAAAAGAAGCAAAAGCTCTCGGCGTCAAAACAGCCATGTCATCCGTAGAAGCAAAACAAATCTGCCCAGAACTCATCATCATCCCAGGCGATCCACAAAAATACAGCGAAATCACTTCACGTTTTCTCAAAATACTCAACCAATTTTCCGAATCCGTCGAACAATTCAGTACCGACGAAGCATTCGCAGACATTACAACCGCCGCCAGAGACTATCTCGGCGCCACCTTCATTGCCGAACGCATCCGCTGGGAAATCCGCAAAACCTGCGGAGCGAGCTGCACAGTCTCCATCGGCATCGCCCCAAACAAACTCGCCGCCAAACTCGCCTGCGAATCCACAAAACCAAGCGGCCTCACGATCGTGCAACCAAACAAACTCAAACAATTCGTCCAAACCCAACCTCTCCAAGCCATCTGCGGCATCAGTCCGCGCATAGATCAACGACTTCAAAAACTAGGCATCACCTCCACGGCAGCACTCCAAAAAACCCCCCTCCATATTCTTATCAAAGAATTCAAAACGCATTACGGCCTCTTCCTCTTCAACGCGGCAAGAGGCATCGGATCAAACCACGTCTCCTCCATCAAACCCCTCCCAAAATCCGTCGGCCATTCTTACACCTTCCCATTCAACCTCCAAACCTTTCAAGAAATCCGAACCAACCTCCTCGCCCTCTGCGACCGAATCGCTGCGCGCATGCGCAAAAAAGGCCTCATAGGCACCTGCCTCTCCATCTACGCCAGAGGCCAAGGCCTCTCAACCGGAACCATCCGCCGCCTCAAAACCCCCCTCAACGACGGCCTCGAAGTCTACGAGCACGCCTGAACCCTCCTCAAACCCCGCATCGGCAACAACCCAAACATCCGCCTCCTAGGCGTCAGCGTAAGCGGAATCCATCAAACAAACATGCCCACCTCCCTCTTCAAAAAACCCCAAAAAATCCTCAAAACCCTAGAAGCCCTAGACACCCTCCAACGCCGTTACGGCACCGGCATCTGGACCAGAGCCAAAACCTTGAACACCTCCTTCAAAGCCAGAACCAACGGCTACCACTACGACCATGAAACATGATACAGTCGCTACACAATCATCAAGATTCAAACATATGAAACCCCAATGCCAATCATGCGCCATGCCCCTCTACAAAGACCCAAACCAAGGCGGCACAGAATCAAACGGATCCAAATCCACCCTCTACTGCAGCTTCTGCTACGAAAACGGCGCGTTCAAAGCCGATGTCCCAATGGAAGAATTCATAAAAAAAGTAGACGACATCCTCAGAGAAAAACGCCTCCCCCGTGTCCTCCGATGGATGACCAAAAAACAAATACCAAAACTAAAAAGATGGGCCAAGTAGCCCATCTTTTCAATTGACAATAAATATCAAAACAGTATAATTATACCATATGAAACAAGTCACCCTCCAAGTCCCTATGGAAATGGACTTAAAAAATCGAGCAAAAACAGCGGCAAAAGAAAATGGCTTTTCGTCCCTTCAGGAAGTCGTAAGAGTCTTTTTGACCAAATTTGCAAACAAGCAGGTAGACATCGGCATCAACCAGCGACAAACAGCATTGTCGCCAACGACTATCAAGGAATACGATGAGATGACTTTTGAAGCAGACGATTTAATCGGACCATTTGAGACCACAGAGGAACTCATGAAAGCATTGCAGTCATGAAAATAACCGCAAAGAAACGATTCAAAAAAGCACTCAAAACAAGAATCACGCCAAACAAAAAGCTGCTAGAAAAATTTTACCAAACAATCGAACTGTTCAAAAAAGACCCATATGATGAAGCGCTCAGGAATCATCAATTACACGGAACGCAGCGGGAATTCAGATCGATATCAGTAACGGGAGATATTAGAATTACCTTCCTGCAAGTCCCTAAATCCGAAATCATTTTAGTAGACATCGGAACGCACAATCAACTATACAAAAAATGAGCCATTGGCTCATTTTTTGCTACAACTCCTCCTCAATCTCCAACAGCCGATTATATTTCGCCAATCGTTCAGACCGCGACGGCGCTCCAGTTTTAATATATTCCGCATTCACCGCAACGGCCAAATCCGCAATCGTTGTATCGCTCGTCTCACCAGACCGATGACTAATCACAATCTTCTGCTTCGACGCCTGACCAACACGAATTGCTTCCATGGTTTCACTCATTGTCCCAATCTGATTCATCTTAATAAGAACCGCATTCGTCGCCTTCATCTCAATCCCCTTCTGAATCCGCTCAGGATTAGTCACGTAAAAATCATCTCCAATCACAAGTACCTTTTTCCCAAGTCGCCTCGTAAACATCGCCCAGTCATCCCAAGCATCCTGATCAAGCGGATCCTCAATCGACATCATCGGATATTTCTTCGTCCAAGCCTCAATCAAGTCCGCCATCTCCTCCGCTGTCATCTTCCGGCGATCCGTCTTCAATATATACCGATCTTTCTTCACATCATAAAACTCACTCGCCGCCACATCAATTCCAAACCCAACCTGTTTCCCAAGCTTATATTTCGCCTTCTTACAAGCCTTGGCTAAATACTCAAGCGCCTGCTCCGTCTTCCCAACATTCGGCGCGTACCCTCCTTCATTCCCAACATCCGTATCAAGCCCATCTTTCCGAAGGACATCCCCAAGCGCATGAAAAATCTCACTCCCAGCCTGCAGCTTTCGACTAAACTTCTTAAACGCATGCGGAATTACAATAAACTCCTGCATGTCCAAATTCGTATCGGCATGCGCACCGCCATTGAACACATTCATGAGCGGCGTCGGTAATTTATAACTCTTGAATCCAAATCCATACACATCCCGCAAGTGCATAAAAAGCGGAACACCGCGCCGCCGAGCCCCAGCTCGACAAGCCGCAATCGAAACCCCCAAAATAGCATTCGCCCCCAACTTCCGCTTATTCGGCGTCCCATCCGCAATCCGCATCATGTCATCAAGCGCTTCAACATCCATCACATCCTTTCCACGCAAAAGCTTATCAATCTTCACATTCACATTCCGACACGCCTTCAAGACTCCTTTCCCACGATATCGATTCTTGTCGCCATCCCGAAGCTCAAGAGCCTCATGAATCCCCGTCGAAGCCCCAGAAGGCACCATCGCACTCCCCCGAGCCCCGTTTTTCAACACAACCGTCACATGAAGCGTTGGATTCCCGCGAGAATCCAAAACCTCGTGCGCATGACAAACATCAATCTTCTCCTTCATAAAACTATTTTTGTAAAACCTCGAGTCCAGGCATCACGCCACCGCTCAAATATTCAAGCATCGCGCCACCCCCTGTCGAAACAAATGAAAATGAATCAATTAATTGTCGCTTTTCCAAAAACCCAACTGTATCCGCCCCGCCAATAACCGCGCGCACATCACTATCTCGCACCGCCTCTGCTACCGCAATTGTACCACGCTCAGCATACCCCATCTCATGCCGCCCCATCGGACCATTCCAAATCATCGACGTTGCAGCAAGAATCTTCTCCCGATAAACCCGCTCCGTCTCTTCGCCAATATCAACAACATTACTATCAGACGATACATCTCGACCCTGAATCGTAACCGCTTCACCCCCCTGCAAAACCCGAACATCCTCAGGAATCACAAGCTTTTCCCCAAGCGCCTTCAAAACCTTTCGCCCAGCATCAATTTCTTCCGCATGAAGTCCCAAATCTGCAGCCAAACCCTCCTTTCCATGCACAACAAGCATGAGCGGAAGCGCCACACGCCCGCCAACCAAAACCTCATCAACCTTGTCCTTCATCCCCTCCAAAAGAGGGACCTTTGTTTTTAATTTCAACCCCCCGCTCACAAGAAGTGACGGTGACATCATCTCCGCACCAAGCTCTCGCATCTCCTCCTCCACAAGCCTTCCTGCAAACGCCGGCATGACGCCTGCCACCGCATGCACACTCGCATGCGCCCGATGAGAAACCCCAAACGCACTATTAATATACACATCACCAAACCCAGCAAGCTCCCGAGCAAATCCTTCATCATCCCCCTTCTCCCGAGGATCAAACCGCAAGTTCTCAAGCATCAAAACCTCCCCATCCTCCATATCCCGAACAACCTCTTCAACATCATCACCAACAACCCCAGGAGCAACACGCACATCTCGACCAACACGATCTCCAAGCGCCTTTGCCACAAGCCCCATCGAAAGCCCAGCTTCAACCCGCCCATCAGGACGACCCAAGTGACTCATTACAACAACACGAGCTCCACGATCACAAAGAGCCTTAATCTCCAAAGAAACCCGAGCAATTCGTCCAACATCCCCAGACTGAACAACACCATCCAAAATCGGCACATTCAAATCCGCACGAAACAAAATCCTCATCCCCTTTTCAATATCCTCCAGTCGATACGTTTGCAAAGTCATACTCAATTCCATTTCCTCCAAGCCTTAAACGCCGCCCAAAACGGCATGATTGATAATAAATACTTCAAATCAACAACTCGCCGGAGCGCATAACACTTCCACCCTCGCAAAAACCAGGGTCCGAGCTGAGCAACACCATATTTCCCCCCAACTGGAATCACCACACTCCATCTGCGAGGCAAACGAATTGATCTCAATTCCTTTCCTACAAACTGTCGCGCAATATTAGCCGCAACAACCCGTCCTTCATACTCTGCCACCTGCGCCAGAGCGGGCGCCATCTTTCCCGTCCGCTCATCCACAAGTCCAATCGCATCTCCAAGTGCATACACATTATCATACCCCCTGATCAAAAGCGTCTCTTCAACCTGAATACGTCCACGTGCATCGGCAGACACATTCAGTCCACGCGAAACCCGACTCGGCTGAACTCCGCCCGCCCATAAAAACAAATCACACGATAATCGATCAACGCCTCTGGACGACCTCTTCTTCGATGTTACATCAACAAATCGCTTCCCAACCTTCACAATCGAAGAGTGAGACCGTATCGTCACGCCCAAATCCTGCAACCGCTCCCGCGTCCATCGTTGAATTTTCGCCGAACATCCAGCCAACGGACACGCACGAGAATCCACAAGCTCAATCCGTACAAGTCCACGCTCAATTTCATCAATTTTCTGCAAACCACGAACCAAAACCCCCAATTCAGAAGCAAGCTCCACCCCAATCGGCCCTCCACCACCAATGACAATATCCACCGGATGTCCAGTCCGCCGAATTTCCTTCACCATATCCCGCAGGAGCCCCCTCACCCGAACAGCCCCGCCAATCGTCTTAATTGAATGGCCAAATTTAGCTACGCCAGGAATCCCATAGTCTGCCACCTCAGATCCAAATCCAATCACAAGAGTGTCATAAAAAAACGTATCTCCTCGCGAAAAAACCACATGCTGAGACGCAAAATCAACCCCTTTTACTTCTCCCTGCTTAAACCGAAGCCCCTCAAACGGACGCACAAGTTCCCGCACAGAAAAAGACGCAAGCGCCGACCCTCGCTTCTCGATATCCGTCGCAACTTTATGCAACCATGGCGTATACACATGATCAGATGACCGGTCCACCAAAACAATATCCACAGCCTCCGCAGAAACGCGCCGAGCCAAACATATAGCCGTCATCAGACCACCAAATCCCGCACCCAAAATCACAACCCGATGACGTTTCGCCATACTAACCAAACAGCATCCGCGACCACCATTTCGGCCGACGAATATTACGCGTAACAAGTTCATTCACGCCAAACACATGCCCTGCACCCCCAGCCATAAACAACGCAAGGAGCAAAATCAATACCAAATGCTCATTAAACACCGTCCCATAAGAAATTCGCTCCAAATACACACTCCCAACAAAAACGATGCCAAAAAACGCCGCTGGCCGAGTAAACACCCCAAAAATCATACAGATAGCAACAAACAACATCACAACAAAATACATCCAATGCAACCAAAGCAAATCAAGCAAAAACGGATAAAAATCAAAAAACGCCTTCTCAAACATCACAGACCTCCCCTGAACCTCATCAAAAAAAGCAAGACGTAAAAACAGTAGCCCAACAGAAACCCGAAGCAACAAAAACAACACCCCAAACATCCCCGCATGCGTCGCATAAACCAAATTCTCAAATGCGCTCCTCCTCTTCATACCTATTTATAAGACATCACCATCTCCGCCATCCGATGCGCATACCCCCATTCATTGTCATACCAAGCCACAATCTTGACCAAATCCCCCCCAACAACACGCGTCATGCCCAAGTCAACAACAGCACTATACGCACACCCAACATAATCACTGGAAACAAGCGGCTCTTCACTCACCCCAAGCACCCCTTTCCATCGAGGCTTCTTCGCCGCCATCTTAAACGCTTTTTTCACATCCTCCTCACTAACCCGCTTCTTCAAAACCATCGTCACATCCACAAGCGACGTCGTCGGAACCGGCACACGTACCGCAATCCCATCAAACTTCTTCTCCAAATCAGGAATCACCTTCGTCGTCGCAATCGCAGCCCCTGTAGACGTCGGAATCATATTCACCGCCGCCGCACGAGCGCGGCGCATATCCTTATGAGGTCCATCAACCAAATTCTGTGTAGACGTATACCCATGCACTGTCGTAAGCATCGCTTTCTTCACTCCAAACACCTCATGCATAACCGCCATTACCGGCGACGCACAGTTCGTCGTACAAGAAGCATTACTCACAATCCCCTGCCCTTTCTTCACCTCCTTCTCATTTACGCCACGCACAACCGTCGGTACATCTCCACCCTTCCCAGGCGCACTCAAAATCACCCGCTTCGCTCCAGCTTCCAAATGCCCACTCGCAGCCTCACGCGTCACAAAACGCCCCGTACACTCCGCAACCGTCTCAACCTTCATCTTCTTCCAGGGAAGACTCACAGGATCCTTCTCCGCAAACATCAAAATCTTCTTCCCTCCAACAACCAAATCACCTCCTCGAACCTTCACATCCACATCCCATCGCCCATAATTCGAATCATACCGAAGTAAATGCGCAAGCGTCTCCACATCCGCTAAATCATTAATCCCGACAACATCAAATCCTTTCTTCCCCCATCCAGCCTTTAGCACCTGCCTTCCAATCCGCCCAAACCCATTAATAGCAATCCGAGGCATAGCAAAAAAGATTAATCATAATTACCCAAATTATATCACGATCTCCCCCCTCCCATCTCGACCCCAGTGGAGAGATCTCTCATCAACACGCTCAAATAAAAAACGAACCGCTCACACGATCCGCTTTCTATGAATTTCTATCCTCCAATCTCAATCCGAGAAAATCGACCCATTTGAATATTTTCTCCAAGTCCTTGAACTTGCTTTTCAAACAAATCTTTAATCGTCAGATCCTCATCCTTAATAAATTTCTGCTCCATCAAGCACACATCTGCAAAATACTTCCCAATCTTTCCTTCAACAATCTTTTCCATGATATCTGCAGGCTTCTCGCTCCCCTCTTGCGCCATCTGCCCAGCGATAATCTCCTTCTCCTTCGCAACAACATCCGCAGGCACATCCTCTCGTCGCACATAAAGCGGACTCATCGCAGCGATGTGCAAAGAAAGATCATGACAAAACGTCTGAAACGCTTCATTTCGCGCCACAAAATCCGTCTCACACAAAACCTCAACAACAACGCCAATCTTTCCATTTGAATGCGTATAACAATGAACAGCTCCCTCGCTCGTTGTTCGATCAGCCTTTTTCGCAGCCTTCGCAGCACCTCGCGTTCGCAAATAATCTACAGCCTTCTCAAAATCACCAGCAGATTCCGAAAGCGCATTTTTCGCCTCCATAATTCCAACACCAGTCATCTTTCGTAGCTTCGCAACATCAGCAGCAGTAATACTCATAGTCAAAAAATGTTATTGGATGTTATTTCTTTGTTTCAGCCTTCTCACGAACAAGACTCTCCTTCACGGTGTCATCCAAATCCTCCACAACAGCCTTAGCCTCAGCCTTCACGGCAACAACCCCCTCTTTCGCTGCAACGGCTCTCTGAGCAGCCTGCTCGCGAGACGTTTTCGCCCGCGCCTTTCCAACCTGCACTGCATCCGCTATGAGTCGAGTAATCATTGTCACAGATGCGATCGAATCGTCATTCGCAGGAATAACATAATCAATCTTCGAAACATTCACATTTGTATCACAAATCGCCACAACCTTCACGCCACATTTTCGAGCTTCTTGCACAGCTGTTTTCTCATGCCGAACATCAAGGACGTAAATCGCTTCAGGCAATTTTGTAATCCCAGAAATTCCTCCAATCTTCTCCTCAAGCTCCTCAATTTTCCGATCAAACTGCAATTGCTCAAGCTTCGTATACTTTCGAAGCTCTCCTTTTTCACGCTTATCTTTCAAATCAAGATACTGCTTAATAAGCTTTCGAATTTCTCCAAAATTCGTAAACGTCCCCCCAAGCCACCGCGTATTAATAAACGGCGCTCCAACACGAGTTGCGTGACTCTCCAAAACCTCCTGATACTGCTTCTTTGTCCCCACAAACAAAAGCGTCCCGCCACGTGCAACGAGATTTTCAACAAAATCAAGAGATTCCTTCAACTGAACCTGCGTCTTCTCAAGATCAATAACATGCACACCAGAACGCTTCCCAAAAATAAATGGAGCCATTTTAGGATGCCAGCGACTTGCGCGATGTCCAAAGTGAACACCAGCTTTAAGCATGTCTTTAAGTGATGGAATTGTTGGCATAAATACTGTCCTTTTTACGACGACTTGACCGGCTATGACCTGTCAAAGACAGGAGGACCATAGGGGCTTGCCCAAGTCTGATTAATTTATGGCGAAATAATAGCGAAAACAACAGAAACAGTCAAGACGAACCATCTTTCATCAAAACACCCAAAAAACACCCAATCTTCTATCAACAAAGTTGACCAAATTCAAAAAACAGGTTACATTAGCTATCTTGCGTAAGAGATAAATCCCTTCGCAAACTCTTTCAAATCCACACATCGGAGACAACGTGTCCACGATTTTCACGCACATCAACCCAGATCTCGATGCCATCTGCTCCACAGCGCTAGTCATGATGTACATTCCATCACACAAAACCTCCACAATCCGGCTCAAAAATGCGAACTGGGATGGAAACGGAATACGGTCCGGCGACATCGCCTTAGACATGCACGCAGGAGGCCATGGCATCAAAGGCGAAACAGATCCAGACGGCACAGTACATTCCTGTGCAGCAACAATCCTGAATACGTTCGCGCCTCAGATCGCCCAAGAGGCCTTAAAACCCTTCATCGCATACATCGACGCGCACGACGCGTTCGGAAGAGCGGTCTCCTACCTCTTCCCGGAAATGGAACTCGACGAAGCCAGACAATTCGGCAGCATCGCTTTTGGAAGCATCGTTCTCGCCATTCGAAACCAGAACGAACATCGCATTCACGAAACCGTTCGAACGGTCATCAAGATCTTCAACGGAATCATCGAAAAGTACCAATCCAAGGCACTCGCAAGGATTGACGCCAAAAAAGCAACAATCCTCTCCGAAGGTCGAATCGCCCTTGCCATGAACCTCCATCACGGCGTCCCAAGCGTCTTATTCGCAGAAGGTGCGCAATTCGTCATCTTCGTCAATGGCTACCGCATGGGCATCATTCGCGCCCACGGAAACACCTGTCCGACAAGCCATCCACGTGTGCAGCAATACGTTCGAAAATGCAAAGAAGAAAGTGAATGGTTCGCGCATACTTCCGGATTCCTCTACGCACGAGGAACAAAAAAAGTCGTTGTCAAATCCCCTTCAAGCGTTGACCCTCACAAACTCGCCCAAGTCCTCGACGACGCCCTCCTCGACTGGCTCACCGCTCCTCCGGTCGAAGAAACAGAAGACGACGCCCTCTTCGCCCTCACCGCTTAACAAAGCGGTTGATTTTTTTGGCAAAAAAAATACTCCCCCGTTCCGCTTACGCGTACTAAGGGGGTCCTCGCTCTACCAGGCAGTGCCTAGCAGCCGAACGCCATGATCAGACCGCCGTTGCCGTCGTCGATGACATCGGCGTCGCCGGAAGCATCGACGTATCGGAGGTCGAACCAGTAGACGTCACCATCAACGGTGCGAACGAACGGCGTACCGTTCCCGCTCCCGACCGTGAATCCGTACGAGACGCCGTCGCCGGAATAGGCGATGTCCTCGCAGAGGCTGAGGTCGTCCCAGCAGCCATCCTGGCCGAAGCCGATGTCTGCGATGATACCCGCCGGATGAGGTATCGACATTGCGACGCCGGTCACGGTGATCTGGATCTCGGAGATGTCGCCGTCGATGACGAGATCCACGCCGGAAGCGCAGGTCGCATCAATCGTGACGACCGGATCCGCGTCGGACACGGTGTCGCCGCCGGAGCTGCCCGAACCGTCGTCCGATCCGCCGGAACTCGAGCCACCATCGCCGGTGTCGCCACCGCTCGATCCACCCGAACCATCGTCCGAACCCGAGCCGTCGCCGCTCCCATCGGAGCTGCCGCTCGAGCCAGAACCACCGTCCGAACCGCCGGAGCCGCTGCTGCCGCTGCTCGAACCGCCAGTGCTACCACCGTTCGATCCGCCGGAGCTGCCACCGTCGTCGATCACCTCGAACTGCGAGGTCTCGGGGTTACCCCCGCCCTCTTCGTCCGCATCGACCTCTTCGACGTCACCGTCGGTCTCGATCTCTTCGGGATTGTAGTCCTCCAAGCTGCAAGCAGCCAGCAGAACCAGAATGGAAAAACGAGCCATGTGTCCCATCTGTTTCCTCCAATGGGGGGTTGTTGCTCTCTCAAAAAATTGGACCCAAGAATATACCAAAAAAACCCTTTTTTGTCAATACCCACACCTAAAAACCAACAAAAAAACCCGATTTCCATAGAAATCAGGAAGACTACTCCAAAGCCTTGCAGGAATCACTCCCGCCGAGCGGCTCGATCGCGCCGTTGACGATGTCGAAGCACAGGAACGCCGTCCCCCCGTTATCCGGCACGTGAATCATCGAATCACGCCCATCCCGAGAAAACACGGCACACGCAGCGACCTCCGCCACCTGAGCGGACGCATCCGAATCCGACGGAAGCACTCCATACACCTCGCCAGAATCCGCGAAATCGATGAAGTACCACGTCTGACCGTTCCCATCCTTGACCTCGATCATCTGGTTCCCGCTCTCCTCCCCCTCCGGAAACCCATCACCAGCCATGTACGGCGTCCCTTCGCACGTAAGCACCGACTGGTGCACATACGTCCGCGGCCCGACATGGATCACCGGATCCAAATCCCCGTCCGTCATCTCATCGCCATCCACGTCCACCCTGATGGTGTGGTACGTGGACCCGGTCTCGGTCACCGTCACCGTGTGCGTCACTGTCACCGTCTCAGTCCGGTAAACCGTCACGGTCTCCTGGCAATCACAGCCAGTGTCTTCTTCACTCTCCGTGCAACCAGCAAGGAACGCGAGAAGCAGAATCAAACGTCGCATAGGACCTCCTGCAAAGAACATTGACGCAAAACCTTCCCACATTTATCAATTTCTGTCAAACATCAAACAAAAAAATCCATCGACTCCCATCCTGAGTCAAGGGACTACCCGCCCTCGACGCAAGGATCCCGTGCCGCGCGGCAAAAACACCAATATCGACACAAACACCCTTCCGCCACACTGAGCGCAAATCAGGATGAAAGCATCACCAAAAAAAATAGCCCTCCCTGCATTCACAGAGAGAGGCATGATCACAAGACGCCGCTTACGGCTCGATCCGACAGTTGTACCCACCCACGCCGTTCGAGACGTACGAGTAGCTGTACTTCGTGCCGTCGATCTCGACGGTCCCCACCGAAGCCGGCGAACCGCCCCAGTTGGCGCAGATGTACCATTCACGGTAGGTCTCGCCGTTCACGGTCTTGGTGTCCTGACCGATATCCGGAACCTGATCGGCCGGCGCATAGAACGACCCGTTGAAGGTCAAGTCATCGCCCGCGTCGAGCTCGACGTCGTTACAGAAGCTGTCGAAGCTGTTCGAGTCCTCGATGAAGGGCTCATCGTCGCCCGCGCGCTCGGTCCAGATCTTGACGTCATACGCGTCGCCGGCGAGGTCGCAGCTCTGGTCGAGGTCGTCGTCGAAGTCCTCTTCGTAGTCGTCGCGAACCGAGTTGCCGCTGTCGACCCAATCCTCGCAGTCGTTTCCGCTCCAGTCGACGTCGTAGCAGAACTCCACGAACACACCCGACCCACCAGACGTCGTGGTGTCACCACCATCGTCATCGTCGTCGCTGTTCGAGGAACCGCCGTCATCGTCGTCATCGTCGGTCGTCGCCGCGCCGTCATCGTCGTCATCTTCGACCACGTCACCGCCGTCATCGTCGTCGTCGCCACCAGCGTTCGGAACGGTCTCGAACTGCGAGGTCTCGGGGTTGCCCCCATCCTCACTCGTTTCCACCGTCTCGTCCGCGTCGGCGATGTCGCCTTGCGATTCCAGACTACAACCCGTCAGCAGGGCCAATGAAAGAAAGAACCACTTCATTCCTTTTCTCCTTGAAATGGGTGAATGAAGGCAAAATCGTAACATATCGAACAAAAACAGTCAATAGACAAAACACTCTCAAAATAAAAAAAGTCCCCGCCACGCAGAGCGCAGAGGGGGGAACAGTGCAGGCAGAGCCGCAGTGCTCACATGTCGATGACGAGATCCACGGGAACCTCGCGGCCGCCGTAGTCGGGACGACTCGAGTCGTCCGGGCTGTAGGTCTCCTGGCCGGGCTCGAAGCCGTAGACCAGCCACATGAGATCCAGACCATCCGCATCGCGGAGATCGTCGTACTCCGACCCGTAGGTGAAGTCACAGGTGGTACCGTTGTGGCCCACGATCTCGGTGTCCGCGCGAACCGTGAAGCACACGACGCCGCTACCGTCCGGGTTGCCCCACCACAGCGGGTCGTAGCGAGCCTCACCCGTGAGCCAGGCCCAGTTGGTGAAGTCGTCCGGACCGGCGGTGCCGGTACGGGTGATCGTCACGCGGTAGACGCTGCCGTAGTCGACGTAGGTGAACCGGTACCACACATCGCCGTAGTTGTCGACGACGCGCTCGGACAGACGGATCAGATCCTCCCAGTCGTACTCGCCGGTGAAGCCGAAGCCCACGACGTAGGCGCCCTCGGTCCACTGAACCACGGACTCGTGGAAGTAGATGGTGGTGCCGATGTTGGCGATCGGATCGTAGTACCCATCGACGACCCCGTCGCCGTCGTTGTCGACGCCTTCGAGCTCATCGGTGGTCACCTCTTCCGTGGTGGCGACCTCAGCGGTCTCCGCCCCGGCGTCGCCGGTATCCTGCCAATCCTCCAGCGTGCATCCGGAGATGCCCGGGACGATCAGCAACATGCCCAAATATCGGGTCATGGCTCTCTCCTGTTGAATTGTGAACCGCCCGCATTGGGCGGGCGAGTTCGCCAGAACACATCTGGCAGTGGTGACGACGCTCGAGCGTGATCGGGCATCATGTTTGGCAATTACTGGTAGCGATTTTCGTTTAGGACGCAATAGCTTCACCTGGAAACATGCCAGCAATCGTTAAATGCACGATCGGTTGTTATAACTGACCGACGACACCACTGATAGATGTATAAACTGCAAAGATTTCATCAAAGGCCACTAAATTCGTAGTGATCTTAGAAAAACCCCTGAGGGAGGAGCAAAGCTCACTCACCTCAGGTACTTGAACGATGCACAACGCATCAGTCGGCGTCGGCGTCACGCTCGAGCTGTCCGTGCCGCGTCATGCCGACGCGGAGGAAAACCCAACCACCTTCATCACCGGAATCCACGTTCTCCAGCCGCCCCACACCGAAGCCCGGGGAGAAGAAGAAGCGGATGTGCCCGTCGCCGAGCTCCGGAGACGCTAGGTAGGCCACCGCTTCCGGACCGATCCGGCTCGCGTTGGGACCGTTGCCGTCGTCGTAGACCCGGTAGTAGTCGGCCGCGAGACCAGCTCCGCCTCCGAGACTCCACTGGGAAGCCCCGAGGTTAGCGAACCCGATCAGGTGACCGCTCAAACCAGCGCTTCCGAACGAACCGGCGCAGCCCTCCGCGGTGAAGAGCACACCAGCCTTCTCGTTCTCGGAACCGATCCCGCCGTGCAGACAGACGTTGCCGCCGTAGTTCTGACCGACCGGATCCGCCAGGTCGCCGGGCCCCTCGATGGTGGGCATCAGCTCGCCGGTGATACCGAGGCCGAAGTCCAGGAAGCCACCCTTGCGGGTACGCAGGGTCTCGACGTCCTCCTGGAGAACGACGATGCCTTCCTGCACCTGGACCATCTCGACCTCGAGCGTCGACACGCGAACGCCGAGACCCGAGGTCTTGACGAACAGGTCGCCGATGCTGTCCCAGGCTTCCGTGAGGCTCCCCTCCGTCGCAGCCAGTCCGGTTCGCAGCAGCGCAACCTGCTCGCGAAGGCCGCTGCACTTCGCCGGATCGGCTTTCGGATCGTCGCAGACCTTCTCGATCGCCTGACGCAACTCGTTGAGCCCCGCCCTGGTGAGCGCGTTGGCCTCGGCGTTCTTGCCGGCCTTCAGCTTCGCCGCCGTCGCCCGCTGCAGCCCCTTGGCCGCGGTACGGTGGGTCAGGACGTCGTCGCTGGCATCCGCTCGCGCAACCGGCCCGTCGGGGTCGGTCCCGTCCGCGAAACTCACACCGCTGAAACCCAGCAGTGCCATGATTACCAAACGCTGTCGCATATTGGTCTCCTGTTGTTGAAGGGTGTGCATCGTTGATGACACCCAGATGGGTTGATCTGGGCGCCTTTCGACACTCCCAAAGCCTGGCATCTTGCGAACAAGGAGGGGGATCCGCTCGACCCCAGGCTTATAGAGTGCCGAATAATAGAATGTGCAATTTCGCTCCTTTTCCTACCTAATCACCTCCGTTTCTCGTGTGTTTAGCGAAGGCCAGAACTTAACATGATTTCAAGAATCTGTCAACCCCCGCCTACGAAAAGAAACCCTCAAGCGCCCTCAATTCATATGCATCCTCCGGCGCTTACAAGTCACTACACGCAATAAATCATTACGTTTCGCTAACTTTTCAAAGCTTTTTCAGGAAAAACCCCTTTTCGGCCCCTCGGAGCATGTCACAATGAGGAGGAGGCATCATGACCGATCCTTAGGGCCGAGAAGGGGCTTTCACGGCAAAACCTTAACAAATTGCAAAAAAATGTCAAATACTTATTAAAACCAAACAAAAAATTGCCAATCTTGGCAAAAAAGGTGACCGCCCGGCAAGCTAGCTTCCCACCACTAGCTTGCCGGGGGTACGCGAATGCTCCCATTCTCCCTATTTCTCAATAGGTGTCTACTTCGGCTCTCCCAAACCTCCGCAGACCTAAGAAGCATACAGTCCCAAAAAAAACCTGTCAACTTCCAAACAACAGAATAAAAAACCGCGTGGACCTAAGTCTTTACGCGGAGCCTCCTAAAAGAGCCGTGACATCTTGTCGACCATCTCTTCTTCATCTCGATGACGATCAGCGATGATGACATGCCCAGCCGAGCACTTCCCAGCAATCGTCGCCGGCGGAATCGAAATCACAACCCCAATACCACGCCGAGAATCCCAGCCCCAGCCCGTCCGATCGATCGCGGCCTGATATTCCGCAAACGTCGTCCCAGCCGGCAGCTTGTGATCATCCAGACTCACAATCCGAACCTGATCACTCCCCCGAAGCGCCTCAGCCGTCGCCACCGGATGCGCCCGAGCAGTCACCCGAACATTCGGCTCAAACGCCACCAGGCGAGACCGACACGCAAGTAGACCAAAGTCTACATTGTACGAATCTTCCCCGCCATGCGGAACAACGACCTCCTCGCCAAAGGCAGTCGCAACATCAATCATCTTGTCCAGAATCAGTGCACTCTCTCGGCAAGGCATCGCCCCACCCTTGAACGCACCATTCTTCACAAGCTGACTCATGCATCCGGCCACGCGAACCAGACCACCAAGCAACACACGCATCGTAATGCTAGGACAGCTGAAAACATCAAGATACGGCTCAACCAACACTTCCTGCGAAAGCCAAGGTTCAAGCGGATCAAGCCTCTGGCGAATCACCTGCTCGACATCCTGATCGCCAACATAAAGCGACTCAGCCCCAAGCCCTCCTGCCCCAAGATCCAGTCGAACATGCGCATAGCCACGATTCTCACCAGCGACCTCACGCGTCGCATAGATCAAATCCTCGTAACCAGAGACGATCGTCGCCCCCGGCGTATCGACCCCACTCGATTGACACCACCGCGCAAACGCTGCCTTGCTATTCAACGCAGCGATATTCCCACGCGCGACATCCTCCTCACGCATCCCCCCAACCGGAAGTCCGATCGCCTTGCCGAGCGCGTGCACAGAAAGATCAGAAATGAACGGCGCCAACCGCCAACCCTCACGCTGTCCGTCCTCACGAAGCCGAGCAAGAAGTTCCGTATCCCGCATCACCACATCTACAAGCGAAAGCGGTCGATCCACATCCGTATACCGCTCCGAAGGCGCATACACACGAGGACGATACCCAAACACCCGCTCATAGTAATCAAGGTACTCATCAGAAAACGGCGCATAACACAACACCGCCCCACGAGACCCAGCCGTCACAGCGATCCGCGGCGAGACCTGCAGACACTTGAGCGCGAGCGCGCCAGTCACATCCCCCACGCCAAACGCGCAATCAATATTCGCCACGCAAACCGGAGGCCGCACCTGAATCCCGCGATCAAAATTTCCAACCACGAGATCACCGCAAGCACCCATCGAATTCCGAGTCATGTCATTCTCCTAATAAAATGAACGTGCCAAGATCATGACAGAACTGTTCTATTTTCGCAAACAAAAAACAGCCCCGAAGGGCCGGCTTTCTTATTCATGCACAAACTGATGCCGCCTCTTCACCCGCTCCACCTGAATAAGCACATAGGCAATCGCCGCAAGCGCCCCAAGCACAAACCCACTAAACGCATTCACAAGCAAATTCGGACGCACGGGCCACGCAGAATTAAGCGGATCATCCACAACCTGCACCGTAATATTTCCGCCAGACGTATATCGCCACCCATCATGAACAAGAACATCCGTCAACGCAAAAGCAAGCAGCTCCCCTTGATTCACGTCCGTGTGATAAACCTTAATCGTCAAAAGCCCCGTACTTCGAGAAACACTCGTCGCAATCGCCTTTTTCCATTTCATCCGCTTCTTCCGTTCATTGTCGGGAACAAAATACGACTCATCCAAACCATAATCCGACCCAAACACCTTGTCATAAAAACTCGTCGTATAAATCACCGTCGCCAAATCCTCCGCGATCCGCTCCGCAGAACGACTCGCTGTGTAAGCATCGGTACTTCCAAGCTCCTGCGTCGCAAGCACCCGAGTCGTAGAGCTGTATTCAAGCGGCTGCACGAACGAGAGTAAAACAGCAACCAAAAGCCCAACCGCAGCCGTCAAAAACACCGTCGGCCACGAAGAAACGAGCGGAGTAAAATGTGTATAATGTTTTGCCATAATCAAATATCGAAAACTCTCACATTAGTATACCAAATCCTCAAATGCGCCAAGGGTAACATTAAATTCCTCCAATGCTCCATCAACGAGTACGCCAAGCGTGATCTCATCTCCAGGATCATATGCGCGCAACGCAAGTGCAGAAGACCAAACATTCTGACCATCAATTTCGAATAAAACCCCCCGCTTCACACCCGCCAAAGCAGCTGACCCACCAGGAATAACATCAGCAATCACCTCTCCCGAATGCTCAACACCGATCATTTGAGATGTACTTACACGGGTAACAAGCCCAATTCCTGCAGCTGGAGCCTCTCCCGCCAAAAGCACCTTTTCCACAAACGGCCTCAGTACATGCATAGGCACAACCCCCTCCCGCATCACAAACGCAGAAAGAGACCCATTCGCATCAAAAACCGGCATCGACGAATCTACTTCGTCAGACAACAGCCAGCCAACATGTTCAACCTCCGCAGGAGCGGACTCATACAAAAGCGCTTGGGAAAGACGCACTGAAGTCGGAATCAATTCGCCATAACCAGGAACACCGAATACAAGTGAACCACTCTCAATATCAAGAGAATGAGCAAACGCCGGCGCAGAAAACCCATCAGTATCAACCTTCAAAAGCGCCGCAGAACTCAATTCATCAACAATGATTTCCTCAACAGTAAATCGATCTCCATCAACCACAACATCATACGCGACAGCATCAAGACGATGCCTATCTGTCAAAATCCATCCATCACTCGTCACGGCTACTCCCACGGCAACCACCTCGCTAAACGTTCCTGCATTAACAGGAAGAACATAAGCCAAACTTCCACTACTTGCCGCAGCCACAGCATCAAGAGCCTCTTCATAAGTACCAGAAAGCGCTTGAGGCTTCACTTCAGAAATAACAACAAACGAATCAGTGATACCTAAATATTCAACGTAGTTTTCAATAGATTCATTAATGACAACAGAAGAAATCACCCCGGCCAATCCTCCAACAACAACCGCGAGTATTAATACAGCTCCCAAAAAACTCAAAGATGGCTTTTGCATACAAGCTCATTATACCCAACGGGCCGTTAAAAACACGAAAAATAAAAGCAACCCAGCAACAGCTGCATAGCGTCGAAACACAAATCGAGAAAGCCGCTCAAGAATATATGCCCGTGTGATACCAAAATATAAATACAGAAAACAGGTAAACGCTGCTGCATTTGTCATAAAACTTGTCGGCAAGAACGAAAGCACAACATACAACTCCGTAAGCAAAAGCCCCCCCACAAATGCGTAATAACCAGCACTTTCATTATCAATCTTACTCACCCAAAAAATCCCAGCAATCGCCCCGGTCACTGCCCAAAAAACCGCAAGTGCAGGAACCCAAACAGGCAAAAGCAAAAACAATTGCGCCCCATATGCCCCACTGGTAAAGAAAAAAGCGCTTAAAAGATAAATAACAAGCGAAAGATATTCAAGCGCATATGCCTGATACGAGCCAGGCAAATGATAAAACGCAAATAAATTCTCCGCATATAACCAAAGAGCGATCGTAACCACAACAGCAAGTACCAATTTAATCGCAGCAAGTTCCAAAAACAGATAAAAAAAGACCGCTGATCCCAAAAAAGCAACCGCGCTCATCCAAAATACCCAAAATGCCCCTCGCTTAAACTCCCACAAAAGCAATCTTCCAAACAGCAAAAGCACCATCACAAAACAAATCATCGCAACAGATGCGTGAACTTCCCAAAACATCAAAATACCAAACCCTGACGCCACAAGCGCCAGAATTAAAATTGTTGAAATGCGATGAAATAAAATCACAAAGACCCATCATTCCCCATCCCACCACCTTCGTCAACCTCATCAATCAATAATTTCTGCCCAAATTCAATGACAAGAGCTAAATGCTCATCCTTCAAACGAGCTGGCACCGAAAGCGCCAAAATTGCCCCGTAGGCAGCTTCGATATCACCATCCACCTCATAGGCGTCCAAAACACTCGCAAGTCGCTGCTGATAAATTTCTTCAGTAATAACTTCAACAACCGTCACTGGCTCTGGTGCATGCACATCCGGCGTCACAAACACAAAAAGAACTCCAACAAGCCCAATGGTAAGCCCAACCAAAATCAGTGGAAACCAAGAATGATGATGTGGAAAAATCCCTCGCATATTAAGCACGTTTTTTCTTTTTCTTAACAGCAAGCAACTCCTGCAAATACACAGTAACAACCATCACAAACGGAATAGCAAGAACAGCACCTAAAATACCAGCAATATGAAAACCTGCAATCAAAGCTAAAATGCTCACAATCGGATTCATCCCTCCAACCTTCTGCATAATCTTCGGCGTCAAAAAATCCCCTTCAATTTGCTGAATCACAAAATACGCAATCGCAACAAGCAATCCATGAAACGGCGAAACCGTAAGTCCAATCAAAATCGCCGGCACCGCAGAAGCCACAGGCCCCAAAAACGGCACAAGTTCAAACAGCCCAGCCATAATCGCGAGCACAAGCGCATACGGAATCCCAAAAAGAAGCAAAATAGTATACGAAATAGCAAACACGATAACCATGAGCAAAATCTGTGCCCGCAACCAAATCCCAAGTTTATGCCGAAGAATTGGCCCAGAGTCCAAAAAGTAATGCGCATAATCCTTGGGCACATATTTCAACAAACTTCCTCGAAGCGAATCCTCTTCAACAACAAGATAATAAACAAGCACAAGCACCAAAAGCAAAGAAAATACACTTCCAAATGCACCAGCAATAAGTCCAAAAAACTCGGGAATAGCCCCAGCAATACCCGCCTCCTGAATCGTCACCAAAAACGCATCAATATTCTGAGAAAACAAATTGCTAGAAAGAAGCGCTTCAATAGAAATCTCTGTCCCAAGCCATTCTTCAAGCTCCCCCGCATAGTGCGTAGAAAGTTGCCCAAGCTCCGTCGCGATCGCTGGAACAAGAAGAACAAGCAATGTCGCAACCACGCCAGAACACCCAAGATAAACCAAAAGAACAGAAAGCCCTTTTGGCAAATGGTATTTCTTTCCCCATCTCGCAAACGGATCAATGAGCGCCGCGATCAAAACCGCAACCAAAAATAAAAGCACAATGTCCCGAAGCAAAAACACGGCAATTGCCAAAGCAACAATACCGATCACCTTCAAAACAGTAGATGTTGTAATGCTCACCTGAATCGCATTCTTGGAACTCCCCTTTTTTCTCGGCATGTATATTCCCCCAAAGATAAGATTAGTGTTAGTATACCACACGTATGCCAGTCCTCGCTGTCAACAAAAAAGCAAAACACAACTACGAATTCCTCCAAAAATACGAGGGCGGCTTAGTGCTCTCCGGCGCAGAAGCCAAATCCACAAAAGCAGGCAACATCGACTTCCGAGGCAGCTACCTGAGCATCGAAGACGGCGAACTTTGGCTCAAAGGCGCACATATTGGCAAATACGCTCCAGCAGGAAAACAAGAAAACTACGAACCAAACCAAAAACGCAAAGTCCTCGTCCACAAACGAGAACTCAAAGCATTAATTGGAAAAACCCAAGAAAAAGGATTGACAATTGTCCCAATTCATGTCTATACTAAGGGAAATTTGGTCAAACTAGCCTTTGCTGTCGCGCGCGGAAAAAAGGATTATCAAAAACGCGACTCTATCAAAAAACGCGACATCGAACGCGAAGCGAAACGACAAGCAAAAAATCTAGAAACATAACCTCGCAGTCACTCATGCATCTTCAACATCCTGGAGGCGCATGAGGGCCTGCCAGGTATCGATGGCAGATCAATCGTCGCTCGATCAAGTCGCTGTGTATGCGCAGCGTATCAATGCATGCAATCCGACACATGCCAACGTCGTAACAAAGGCAAAGGGACTCATCAAGATGCAGCTCCCTGCGCTTTCACCGGTAGTCGCGTAAACGCGTATCTACCCATCCGCCTTGCTCCGCCTGCAAGCAAGATCACGGGTGTTATATCCGCAGGACGCAACCAGCTTCTGACCAAAGCTGAGCCAAGGGCCGGTCAAACAGCTAATGATATTTTTTCCGTCTAAAATCATTAGTTGCCAAATCAAACGGAAACAAACTTGTAACCAATCGTCTACGTTTACCTGACCAGACGAGGGTTCAACTCCCTCCAGGTCCACCATTCTTCGCCAAGGCTACGAATGGCAAGCCGTTTGCTAACCAAATCGAAGGCAAAATCTCGCATCAAAACAAACGCGAAGAATGCCCTTCGAAGCTTTAGCGAAGAACGGGCCACGCCCAAAACTCAGCAACGCCCTACCCAACCAGCTCCAAAGGAGCAAAACAGCCCTTACGCAAAACCATAAAACCCCCTAACCCACACAATGCGAATCCACCGCCACCGCCACCGAAAACCAAAATTCCAAATCCCGCAATTCAAAACAAATGCGAGAATTACAGCACCCGAAGTTCGCGTCATCGACGGCGAAGGCGTCATGCGAGGAGTCCTTCCGATCAAAGAAGCGCTCGCGATCGCAAAAGAACAGGACCTCGATCTCATCGAAGTCTCCCCAAAAGCCCAGCCACCCGTTTGTAAAATAATGGATCACGGACAATTCAAATATCAAAAAGAAAAAGAGGCCAAAAAACAACGCGCCAAATCCAAAGAAGTTGACCTCAAAGGCGTCCGACTCTCATTCAAAATCGGCGTCAGCGATCTAGAGGTACGCCGCAAACAAGGGCGAAAATTCCTCGACAAAGGTCACAAGCTCCGTGTCGAAATGATCCTCCGCGGCCGAGAGCGTCAACATTTCAACCGAGCCAAAGAAATCATGCACGCATTCGTAAACAGTCTCGGCGAAGAATACGGCATCAAAATCGAGTCTCCCGTCAAAAAAGCCGGCGGCCGACTCCACATGATCATCGCCCGCACAACGTAACCTTAAAAACTTGTCAGGGGCCTGCCACGTGGATCAGCCCTGCTGATCTTTACGGGGTTGACCAAATCCACAGAATCCCCTAAAATCGCCTCACGTATGAAGCAAAAAACGCACAAAGCACTTGCAAAACGATTCAAGCTCAAAAAAAGCGGAAAAATCCTTAAGCGCAAAGCTGGTCAAGGTCACTTTAACTCACGCGAAAACGGAAAAACCCGTCGCAACAAACGTCGCGACATCAGCCTCCCAAAGGCAACCGCAAAGCAAATCACAAAATTGCTAAAAAACGCCTAAACCTATGCCACGAGTAAAACGCGGTACCCAACACACAAAACGCCGAAAATCCCTTCTTTCAAAGGTAAAAGGCTACAAATGGGGCCGAAAATCAAAAACCCGCCTAGCGCGTACCGCCATGCTAAAAGCCGGCGCATACGCATATCGCGACAGAAAAACCAAAAAACGGGACTTTAGACGCCTCTGGAACGTCAAAATCAACGCCGCTGCAAGACTAAATGGACTCAGCTATTCACAGCTCATCCATAAACTCAAGCAAGCAAATGTGGGCCTAAACCGCAAAATGCTCGCCACAATCGGCGAAAATTACCCAGAAATCTTCACAAAAATTGCCCAAAAGTAACAAAAAACTACGCAAACGCGTAGTTTTTTGATGCAACAACCTGCTATTGCAATACACACCAGCTATTGACAATTTGGCAAAGAAGTGCTAAGTTGATCGTCCGAATCTCAACCATTCGGGCAGCAAAAAATGCTGATCCCGTACCTTTCCTACAAGGAGTGCACCATGAAGCGCAACGCCCTTCTCACCCTGGGCTTCGGAGGCATCAGCTTCCTGCTCATCAGCGGCGGCCTCGGCTGCGGCTGGATCGAAGACACCATCGACGACGGCGAAGACAGCAGCGACCGACGCGACGACAACGACGATGACAACGACGATCGCGACGACAACGACACGGACGACGACACCCGCCGCCCCATCAAGGACGCGCCGGTCGACATCGACGACGATCGCCTGACCTGCGTCGGCGACACCGTCGTCTGGGACGAAGACGACCCCACCAGCATGCTGGTCCAGCTCTCGACCATCGAGACCTGGGGATCCGACGCCCTCTTCAAGTGGCGCCACCCGCGCCTGCCGGATAGCGTCTGCTTGGGGC
>CAZTKG010000002.1:0-89833 GCA_964613815.1 uncultured Gammaproteobacteria bacterium | reverse complement strand
CGAGGCGCATCCCCGCACCGGACAGTGCGTCACGATCGCGAAGAACGAAGCCCTCGGCGTCCCCGCCGGCACCGGCCTCACCATCGACTGCCTCACCGCAGCCGACGGCGAGCAGGACCCGGATCCGTTCTGCGCCGTCACGCGCGAGTGCCTGCACGCGGCCACCGAGGACTCCTGTGCCCTCGCCAGCGCCCGCATCGCCGACCTCCCCGGCGGAAGCAGCAACCGCTCCGCGAGCCCCAACCCCGCCGACGGCCTGCTGGCCGGCGAGATCACCGAGAACCGCGACGCCATCGCAGCCCTCGACAAGCGCTTCGACGGCCAGGACGAGCGCCTGTCGGGCATCGAAGGCAAGCTCTCCGACCTCGGGGACGCCATCAGCGGTCTGCTCCAGCTCGACGCGTCCTGACCCATCAGTCAGGCATCGCGTCACCCTTCACCCTAAAGCGTTAGCTGCGGGGTGATTTATTTTCCAAAAACATTGACATTTTTCCCCAAATATATTATAGTCAGACGTCGATCATTCACACTTCAACCATCTTCTCAGGAGCAATCATGCCTGACCAGAGAATCATCGCCCTCCTCGACACCATGATCAGAATCGCAAAGGGCGAAGAAAACATCAATCTCGCTCAAGAAACGATCAATCAACTCGCAGCCCTCAACAGAGGCCTCGCCTCACGAGTCGTCGCAGTATCCGAAATTGCAAAAGAAGACAACGAATTCGACCTTCTGGGCGCGCTGAAAGACATGCGAAACGAACAGACTGACACCCCAAGCTCATCAGAACCCTCCCAAACCGGAGGTATCAACTTCCCAGACGAGCCAAGAGCACCGCCGGGAAAACAAGGAATCTTCAGTGAATCAGGATCATTCCTGGATCGCGCATGGGATCGAGCCCATCAAGATCTAAGCGATCCAGAACCTCACGGCAACGTTGAGTGGGCGGCCAGTCATCAATTCGGCCGACGTGAATTCATCATCGCAGCAACCGTTCTCATCGCTCTCATCACCGGCATCATCGGATACTCATACATCACGGCCCCTACTGAAACCACACCAGCAACCGCAACACGGGTGGTAAATGTGGAGGAACGAGATGCACCAAGCCCGAAGATGACGGTTACTTCAACGCCGCCGACACACCCGCCAAAGCAGGCCTCAAAGCCCACAAAGCCTACACAGCCTGCCAAAGCTCCAAAAGCGAACCCTCCGACCCCCGCACTCACGCCCCCCCAACCTCCATCAAATCCGCCAAAGAACGACCCCAAACACGCACGCTGTGACCGCCCCCCAGCAGTCTCTAGCATGCCGGGCGAACTCGGCGTCTACGTGGGAACGACGGACGGGAAAAGCACCAGATTCTTCCCGGACATGTACGCCGACAAAGCCGGAACCTGCATGTTCAAAGGAAAACCAGTCTCCACCAAGTGCTTCTACAGCACAGAAAAAGGCTGTCCAAACTGGCGCCCCGCTTTCTGACTTCTCCGCTGAGGATCCTCTCGGATTCACAGCGGCTATTTTTTTACAAAAACCAAGAAAAAACAACAAAAAACGCCAAGTTTTCCTTGACAATTTCCATTTTTTATGCTATATTCACAAGCTCATTTTCACCTCCCAACCCCTTCAAAGGAACCCAAATGCGCCCCACCGACCCCACGGCAATCGACCATCTGAACCAACTCATCCAAGACGTCGGCACCGCAGCAGACGCAAACGGACGAGTCACCTTCATCAACACCGCAATCACCCGCATCACCCCCATCGACCCAACAGCTGCCGCAGGACTCGCTCCGATCGCCCACAACGCAGCAAGTGGCATGAGTACCGCCGACCTCGTCGCCGCAATCCGAGGCCTCACCGTCAACCGCCCAACAACGAATCCAAAAGAAAAAAAACGAGGACTCCTGGGATGGCTCCTCATCCTCGGAGCAATCACCGGCGCTCTCGCCATCGCAAGCTGTGCCGGAGGCATCATCACCGCGATCACGATGACCGTCTTCGACAACGATGAGCCGGTGGCAAACAAGCTACCGCAACCCGAAGCCGCCGAGCCCATCAAGAAAGAAGAACTCAAGCTCGGCCCAAGCGCCACCGAGTCCATCGCCGCAACCGCGGCAACCTGGCCCGGCGACAACACGGCTATCATCACCCTCCCCGATGGTGCAATCTGGACCCTCCAAAACGTCACCAATCGAGGAGGCGAAATCACCTTCCACGAAGGCCCCATGGCCCTCACCCCTGTCCCGATGTTCTGCATCATGACAAACACCGGTGGAGAAGAAACAACGACCTGCCCCAAACGGACCAAGTCGTAGTCGCTGCCTCCACCGTCCTGCCCCGCACACTCGTGCGGGGCATTCGCTTTATTTACGCTCTCCCAGCCATCCAACAAACGTCGCCACCAAAATCACAACAACCACCGTCAACCAAAAAAGCTCATTTGCATAATAAATCAAAACCGGATCCGTCCCCCCGCTCAAAATCATCGGTAAAAACATCAGCGTATCAAACACAAACCCAACTCCAATCGCTGTAAACCCAAAATAAAACCCACTTCGAGCCGTCTGCTTCAATTGTTTATTCGCAAAATACCAAAGCGTCATAAACACCATCAAAACCGCAGAAACAAGCATCCCCCACAAATACACACGATCCGGCAAATCCTGAGCCGACTCAAAATCCACCCCAACCAAAAGACTGATAATCACTCCAGGAATAAACGAAAAAACATACGTGAGCACCCCGAGCCCAATAGCTCGCTTAACAAGATACAATGACTTCATAGATAAAATTACATTTCATGAAACAACTCCTCCAACAATACACCTACATCCCAACATAACCAAACCCCACTCCAATTTGCCATTTCCCCCCCATTAATGTAGACTAATCCCACAATTCAATGGACCGGTGGTGTAGCTGGTTAACATGCCTCCCTGTCACGGAGGAGATCGCGGGTTCGAATCCCGTCCGGTCCGCCAGAAAAACCGCTAGCTTCTGCTAGTGGTTTTTCTGTTGCGATAAGAGTTGGATTCGAGCGGGAGGGGTTTGGGGGAACACTTGCTCCCTCGCCTTTGCCGACCGTGCAAAATTTTACAAAAAATCACCTCCAGCACGGAGGTGACGTGAGCTAACCAAACCTGACTCGCAAGCCTACGCAAGGAATGTGCGCGCCTCCTCTTCACTAAGACTTGGCTCCGCCCCTTTCTTTTGAATATGCTGATACCCCTTCGTTGTTACGCGCCATCGAGCAGAAGGATTCCGCCCGCGACGATTGATCAGCTGACCATTCCGGCCAATTGGTTCAATAAATCCCCTCTGCTTACAGCTTCCCCTGAAAACTGTAGGCTGATTGGAATCCGGTTTGTAATATCGGCACAATAGCCCCGAAATTTTGACCGAAACAGGACCGCCATTCAGTCGCTCCAAAAGCGCATGGTCTGCCAAGAACGCTGGCACAGCCTGCCCGCGCGCAAATTCTGGAACAGTCGGCAACTCGCGCCGGATCACCTTCTGGGTTTTCGTAGATGCGGGCACCTTTCGTTCACCAAAATACTCAAGGCGAGCCATGCCACCACCCAACCAAACCGGCCGAAACGGCACACGAATCACGGGCTCGCCACGCAAAATTGCCATTTGTGCCCCATAAACAAGTGTCGTTTCTGGGGAGTGAGCCTCTATCAGACTCCGCCCGACCGAGCTCACTGAAACACACCCGCGAGAAGCGTTCAATAGTCCAATTGCTACAAGTGCACGATGCACCCGGAAGACAAGCGCATGAGATCCGCAATGCCACATAAGCACCTGACCGGATTGATGTGGCGTAAGCTCACCACCCTTCAGGCCTTCAACCACGGCATGATCGCCCAGAATCTGCTCTATGACTCCAATTGGAATCGGATTACGATGCGGTGGTTTTTGAAAGATCAGGGGCGGCTCCGATACTTCTTTTGCACCCCCTTCGGCATCGTCTTTCGGAGTGACGAGGTTCAATCTAATCAAGTCTTCTTCCGCAATCAGTGGCACATGCAGATGTGGCCTATCGAGGAAATGGCTGTCCGCAAGATCTCGCACACCCTCTCTCCAGTGCAACACCACATTCTGCAATTGCTCGTCAGTTACTGGACGCGGCTCATCGCCATGCAAGTCGACACCCATCGGCGGGCGCCGGATCACCCAAGCTGAACCAGAAAAAAGAAGGTGGCCGGATTCAGTAAGCGACTCAATAACGAGTTCAGGTCGAATCTTTTCTAGAGCCGTAAATTGAATTACAGCAGACAGCATTCGAGGAGGAATCACGCCTCGGGTATCAAGCATCAAACTTAAAGTGTATGCCCGGGACAAAATCGCAAAGTGAACGCGGTGCAAGCGAACAAGTTCGGTAGAATTAGTAGCACGCATTGATAGTCTCCATGGAAAGAACGAGGACAAAAATATCCCATAAACAAGTCAATCCGTCAATGTAAAGCGCAGATCTTGTGTATTGACAAAAGTTAAAAAATTTGATGGAGTAAAGAGGTCAATCGATCTTTTTTCATGGAGAAAATATGCGAAACGGCAAGGTTTATTGCCAAATCCTCACTGGCGCAATTCCAGTCGAACTGTGCAATGAAGAACAGGGACAGGCCGGCTGCAAAGGATGTGACGCGCTTTCTCGTAAATGCGAGAAGTGTAAAAAGACGTCTTGTGAAGACCGTGCCACAGGCCTTTGTGGTGGCTGCACTGAAGTAACCACCGGGAAACTACAAAAATGCAACCGCTGCAAAAAACGCCCCCAAATCAAGCTCGACAATCCGTTCTGCTTCGAATGCTACAACGAAATCACAGCCTATAGTGGCGCTGAAGACGACAATGACCCAGATGCCTCAGGGCTGACCTCCCTCATGGCCAGGGCAGAAGATTTTGGTCGAGGTATCGATGTTCGCGCGGGGGCGGAAATGACGGGAACACTGATTGCAAAGCAATCAGTGCCACCCTTGGTTAAACCGAGGCTTCGGTCAATTCCCACACCTCACCCCCCAGCTACCCCACCTCCTCAAATCGCTGCAACTCACCCCTCCTTGGATCCACCTGCGGCAGCCGCACCGAAGCGAGAGACGGTAAAGGATTTCCATCGTCGCGTGATGAAAGACCCGCATTACAGAGCCTGGCTTAAGACAACTCAGGAACTAAATGCAATCCGCATTATCAGACGACTGGAATGGGCAAACAAGCCGCCACCCATGGTCTGGTGTAAACGATGCACGATTAAGCCAAGTATACCCGGCGAGAACAGATGCAAACGCTGCATGAGAACAATCAACCCTTCTCGCAAACCTGGCGTGATCCATCCAGCTCCACAGTTTACACTGGAGGAGTGGATTGAACGGCTCCTTGATCTTTATTTGGAGCACGACATGGGATACGAAGGTGGATATGCTCCGCTGGTTCTCCATTACGACCGGACGCATCCAATTAGCAGGGTTACTCTCTCCCAGTACATACAAGACCCACGCATAATGCTCTTACAGAGCGCGAGAACAAGAAAACACGCCCCCCATCTTCTTGTATTCCACTCTGCAGAAGAAGCTAGATCTTTCATTCCAACATGGGACGAAGCTAATCAATCATTCTAGCATGGAGTATGCTGACGCTGGAATGCTCACCGAGCGCACTACGCGCTTTTTTGTTTTCTGATTGTTTGTAAAACTATTGACAATTTAGGTTATATTACCTAGGCTTTTGTCCTAGTTCTTTTCACGGAGATAGCATGTTTCAGCATCGATTACGCGAACTTATCGCAAATCTCGAGTTCGAATTTAACGACTGGTCGCTCCTCTGGGAAGCGTTCACGCATAGATCTTATCTAAATGAAGCCGGCAGAGGCGAAAACGCAAAAAGCTACGAACGACTAGAGTGTCTAGGTGATCGAGTCATTGAACTCGTGGTTGTAGACTGGCTTTTCGATGAATTCCCGGAATATGAAGAAGGACCCATATCTCGCATGAAGGCCAGAATCGTCAGCACCAACTCGCTCGGCGAAATAGGCAGAAATATGAACCTTGGTTCATATACCCGAATGAGTCGTGGTGAAGAACGCGAAAGGGGGCGAAACAGCACTAAGCTTTGCTGTGACCTTCTTGAAGCCTTCATCGGCGCCATCTATAAGGACCAAGGAGTTGGTGCAGCGCGCATCTTCATAGACTATCTACTTCTTAAAAATGCAAGGTCAATTCTCCAGAAAGGCAGGATCGAATATGATCCAAAAGGTCTTCTGATGGAAATTGTGCAGGCCCAAGGCTGCAATGCTCCCACATACACCTTCGAAAGCAAGTCTGGGAGTGACCATGAACCCGTATTCACCTACAGCGCAGTTGCAATGGGCAGAACACTTGCCTCCGGGTCAGGCCCAAACAAAAAACTAGCGCAGGCAAATGCTGCCAAAGCCGCACTCCTCACACACTTCAAGCCATACATCAGGGAGCATTCATGAGCACATCTTGGCTCGTCAAACAGGCAGAAAGCGGAGAGGGTCAGTGGTCAAGGGACCTGCTTCATAAATACATGGATTCCATCACTGGTATTCCAGTATTTACGGCTGGCGATGGAGCGGACTACTTTGCTCGCATTCAAGACGCTCCGGAGCCTCATAGGTCACAGCTCATTGATGAAGTCATCGTTCGCAATTTGCGACTGGTCGTGAATATGGCCTTTGGCTACCTGAAACAAGGTTCACGCGTCGGAATGACTGTGCTTGACCTTATTCAGGAGGGCAACATCGGCCTCATGCGCGCCGTCTATCGATACGATCACTCTCGCGGATTCGAATTCTCCACCTACGCAACCTGGTGGATTCGTCAGGCAATTCATCGTGCCATTGCGGATTTTGACGCACGCAACACGGGAGGAAGAATCCCGATTCATGTGCGAGATGATTTTTCCAAGGTGCTTAAAGCCAAGGAGACGGTCTTTCGCCAGAAAATGCGAGATGCAACGCCATACGAGATCTACCTGGAAATCAAACGAGCTGCAGAGGCAAACGACACCGAACCACCGTCGTTCGCCAAGGTTGGAAGGGCGCTCAAGCTTCTTTCAGCCTATACTGACTCGTTTGAAGGGGAGGATAATCAAGACGAGGACTTCAAGCTCAGTCCCGCTGATTATCTGTCGAAACCTGCCATGCAAGGCGAAAAGCTCCTTGAGACGAAGGAAAAGTTGAAGACTACCGAAAGTGCACTGCAACGCATCGAAGCATGGGTCGACAGCCAGAAACCACGCACTGCAACTATTCTTACGTTGCGTCTTGGTCTTCATGGTAAGTCACAACGGACTCTTGAGGAGGTGGGAGAGCGCTACAAACTTACCCGCGAGCGCATTCGTCAAATCGAAAAGGCTGGACTGGAAAAACTTGCCGAAACGCTAGGTTTTACAAAGTCAGACATCGAAGAACTCATTCGAATCGCGGAAGAACTCCGATCTCTCATCGTGGCAACGACTTAAGCTCGACTGTTTAGATGACATATCGTCACCTGAGCAGTTGAGCTATTTTTATTGAAATTTTTTAAACCCTTACACACTCTACAGCTCCCTTGCCATTAGAACGAGTGAGAAAAAAATATTCCAACCCCCTCCACTACGCCCCGCCAAAAGTACTTCGCTAATTTAAGCGGAGTATTTTTGTATTCGGACATGATGGTTGGAAAAAATGATAGAATTGTTAGGTATGAAACGCCCAAAAACCACCCTCTTCATGTTGTCGAGTCTAGATGGAAAGATCTCCAGTGGAGACACGGATGAACTCGATGTAGATCAAGACTGGAAAAAAATTACAGGTGTGAAGGAAGGATTGAGTCAGTATTACGAATTAGAACAACAAACAGATCTTGTCTCGTTTAATACCGGAAAAGTTATGGCCAAGGTTGGCATCAATGAACGCAAGAGCCCAAAAGAAAGTCTTCCTGTTCGTTTTGTTCTTGTTGACAACAAGCCCCACCTAAAAGCGTCTGGCATCCAGCATCTCTCAAAGTGGTTGGAACATGTTTTCATCGCTACAACAAACAAGAAACATCCTGCTTACAAACTTCAAAAAGAACTTGATAATATAACCGTGATGCACTTTTCGAGAAAGATAAACTTTAAAAAACTATTTGCATCACTCTATAACGAACACAGTGTAAGACAAATGACCGTTCAATCTGGTGGAACGATGAATGCACACCTGTTGCGATCTGGACTTATTGATCACATTTCCTTGGTCGTTGCCCCGATTATGGTAGGTGGGTCCACAACACCAACCCTGATGGATGGAGAGGCACTGCATCGCACAAGCGAACTCGACAAGCTCGTACCCCTAAAATTGATCACAGCGGAACAATTGAAAAAATCATTTCTTCATGTGAAGTATAAAGTGCTAAATAAGTGAAGGACTTTGAATAAACCATCTTCCAACCCATTCCACTACGCCCCGCCAAAAGTACTTCGCTAAATTAAGCGGAGTATTTTTGTATTAGGTGAACGACTTCTCATTTCCAAAAATCTCAATGCACATGCCCGCTCTCCCCCTCCTTTACCCATTTCGGCCATCGAGAATACGCATAAGCTGCAAATACCGTCGAAATAGGCACAGCCAAAACAAGCACAATACTTCCAATCAAAATCCGAATCACCTCCTCAATAATCATCTCGCTATTCAAAATCACCCAAAACGGCAACCCTCCTTCATTCACAGAAAACATCAACAAAAGTGGAAGTGACGCCCCCACATACGCAAGCGCAAGCGTATTCACCAAAGACACCACATGCTCCACCCCAACATGCGTTGCCCGATGATAGAGCGATCGAAACCCCTTCACGCCCGCACCAGCCAACTGCTTCACCGTCGCCGTCTGCGCCGTCGTCACATCATCAAGCACACCAAGGACGCCAATAATAATCCCCGCCAACAAAAGCCCTCGCAAATCAATCTCTCCAAGCCCAGAAAACGTCAACGAAAACGCCTCCTCAGATCCAAGCCCAAAAAGCTGCGCAGTCGAAACAAATAACTGACTAAGCCCAAACGAAAACACAAGCACTACAAGCGTACTCACAAGCGCAATCCCCGTCTGCCGAGAAAACCCATGCGCAATAGAAATCGAAAGCACTGCAATCAAAAACGCAGAAATCGAAGCCACGATGAACGGTGACCCCCCGCTAACAATCGTCGGAACCGTATAAAACATCAAAATAAGCAAACTCACCGCAAGTCCCAAAACAGACGAGACCCCCTTCTTACGCGCAAACAAAATCGCACTGCCAAAAAAGATCAAAAACAACACCCCAACCGAAACCAACCGATATCGATCAATAATAATAAACTGCCCCTCATCCATCATCGCCTGCGTCCAAAGCACCACCACCCGATCTCCAATCGCCAAATCATCTCCATCTTTCGTAGGATCATCAAAATACTCAGCTACAACCCCCTCACGATCCTCCAAATCCACCACAACCTCTCGCTGCGCATCACTCGCCGCATCCGTCACAAACCCATCCACAGTCCCCACGTAATAAACATCATCATGAACTCCCTCCTGCGCAAAAGCAAGCATAGGAACGGCAAAAAAACAAAGCAATCCTAGAACAAATCGAGAATACATCTTTCGCATATCCAAAAATATACCACAAAAAAACTCCGTCAAAACGGAGTTTACGCAGAGGGCAAAGAATAAAGAACAGTCTTAGCAACGCAGTTGCTAGCCTCACCAGCCAGCACCTCAATCACACTCTCAAAGTGTGTAACCGAACCAAGATGACCCACCGGAATCTGAGCCAGCACTTCAGCCACAGAAGGCTCCCCAGCATGCGAAGTCCGCACCTCCGCAACCACATCGAGCCCAACCACCCGCTCCATCATACGAGCCCCTCGATGAAATCCCGAAGCCCGAAGCTCCACCGGCTGAATCGCCCGCAAACAACCATCCCCATCACGAACCAAAGGATGAATCCGCCCAGCAAGTTCCATGAGACATCCATCAGAAATAGGAAACAACACTCCCTCCAATTGACCGCCTCAATAATATCACAACAGTTCAAACACACTTAACAAAAAAACACCCCCCAAACAAACCCAACTCCTCCTCACACGGGGATTTTGGTATCAAAAAAACCGCCGAGCAACCTACTCAAGCGGAACGTTCAATGACCCACGACACGCGCATGATGAACCGAGCAGACAATCGCCAGCACGTGTCCTGTAACCACACTTTCCAAGTCGCCCAATCGACAACGGATCACCCGAGTCTCGCGCATAATCAGACGTACTCCCCCTCACAGCACCAGAACCTCCACGATCAGCAATCAAGCCACGACGAAGCCGATCCAGATCCCACCCCCATATCGCCATTCAGCCTCCAAAAGAACATCAAAACCATACCAAACATCCTTGACAACTTCAACTAAACAACCTATCCTCACATCGTCCCACCAGGAGTCCACTCGTGCATTCCTTCATCATCCCAACCTTCATCGGGATGTCCTTCGTCTTCCTCTTCTCCTTCCGCCCTGGAAAACCCGACATAGGCCTCCTCCGGGCCCTCATCTACATCGTCGGAATCCTCCTCATCGCCTACGGCGCAACACTCTACGTCGACAAAGGTGAAACAAAACTCCGTCCAAGAGCACGAAGTCACCAAATCGTCTACTTCGGACTTTTCACCTTCGCCCTCGCACAGGTCCCTGCACTCCTCATCTCCGCAGGAACCCCCTCCCCAAACTGAGCACATGCTCGGTTATTTTTTCACAAACAAAAAACCACTCGACAAACGAGTGATCACGAAAACTCACGGCCCGACAAAAACTCGACGCATGCCAGGCGGCGGATTCGGCGGCACTAAATAATCATACGGAACCTGCATCACGGCAATCTCCGTCACTTCATCAGCGGCCGCATCTCCCGCATACCACCGCCGCAACTCCGCAAACGTCGGCCCGTGTACATCAGCAATATCAATCCCTTCGCGATAAATCACCTCCTCACGAAAATGCTCAAAACACCAACCCACAGGCCGCCCTTCAGGATCAAGAAGCGAATCCTCAGGACACTCACATCGTCCGCAACAATAATCAGGCACAAACCCCTCCAAAGAACGTGCCGCAAACATATCACGCACACCACATCCTGTCAGCCCCTCAAAACAAAAGCAGGCCAACAGGCCCGCTTCTTCTTACTGAATCACCCCTCCCCACTCAATCACAGTAAACCCTTCTCGCTCCGGAACATCCGGCCATTCCATCGGATTACTCGGAATCTCCTCATCAAGCTCCTCAAAATCCATCAAAATCCGCCAAACCATATCCGGCTCCTCACTGATGTTCAGCGGCGCAAGCACATCCATCACCTCCGTCCCATGGAATCCAATCTTATACCACTCCGCATCCTCCATGCGAGGCAACCAAAATTCCATAAAATCAAGCGACTCTTGATCATTAAGTCCTAAATGATGCAACGAATACCACAAAAACGATCCAACACGCTGCTGCGGCACAGCCCAATAATGCTCAGGCTCCGCATACATCCCCCCACGCCCTTCCCAAAAAAGATACGGATACTCCTCTCCATCCCGCAAATCAACAACCGTCCCATCAGGATAAGCCATGACATTCCACCCATCTCCATAATCTGGCTCCGTAAACGTAAACCCACCCTTCGGGAAAACCTCAACCAACATCTCCGTCGGCTCTTCAGGATACAAATAAATCACGGGCTTCCCACATTCGGCCGCAGGAGCAATATTCACACTTGTAAACAGATTCCAGCGACCAAGAGAATCTTCATAGTAAAACGACGGATGAGAAACGACAAACTCCTCCCAACTCGCATCAGGATAAACAATTTGCCACATACGGAAATTATACGACTGATTTTCTTCGTCATACGCCGCGTGCTCATACACCACCCCTTCAGAACCATCAAAATCAACAAATGTTCCAGCGGCAACAAGCTCAGGAATGTCCTCATCATCAATCAAATGAATATCGCTCCTCGTTCCACAACCTCCCGGAACCCCCCGTAAATAAGACGCGGTATTCACAGACCCATCCCCCCACGTAACAGCCGGAACCCTCCCCGCCTCATATCTCGCTTCATAATCCCAAAACGGCACCTCCATGTCATACCAAACAACAATCCCATCCTCTCGAACACGATAGAAATAAAAATCTTCGGACGTCTTATCATCCCCTTCCGTTTGCGGGTTATACATAATCTCAGAACCATCCTCAAGATACATCACCTCCCCATCAGCCGGAAGAAAACTCTGCTCATAAAGCACATGATGAGACCCACCACGAACAACAAGAGGAGTACCATCCTCAAAAATCAAATCCTCAAATTCCAACTCATCAACAACGGCATTCGAAAACACGACCGCCCAATCAGAAACAAAATCTTCATAATACGTTGCATCTCGCTCGGTATAAGTCGAAAGAGGCGAAGTAAACATCGAAACCATACTTCGATCATAATTCCCAAGCCAAACCAAGGCCCCGCTTGTAGGATCCGCCAAAATATAATGCGCTCCATAATACGTGCCCATACCCAATGAAGCCGTTTCGATAAATTGGAACGACCACCCATCATAATCGCCTCCTGCGACACTCCCAAGATGAAACGTTGAAGCCGAAAACGTATCTCCTCGCCCCGCTTCTATATTCTCCAAATCCTTCGCATAAACCATTTCCAAAAATACCTGATTCATCGTCACTTCCCGCTGCTCATCCAAAGGAATCCAATCGACAACAATCTCAATCTCATCATCCATAACCGTGACGTAAGCGCCATCACCCTCATCAACAACGACCTCCTCACTCATCCCCCCATCCTCAATCACGACCTCCTCATAATCATCACCTTCATCAAAAATCAAAACCGCCAAAAGCGCAATCATCGCCGCCAACGAAACAGCCGCCGCGATCAAAATCACCGCCTTGTGAAACCTCCCACCACAATGATCAAAACTCGGCAAAAATTTCTCATCAGACATAAAACTATAAATAAATCAGCCCATCACGAACCATGTCCGCAACATCACTACTTGAATATTCACTCAAACGATCAAACAAATCCCGAGCTTCCTCATCCCCAAGCGGAACCGGCTGACCATATCGCGTCCCCACAGGCATCAAATACAACCCTTTATAATCTCCCGCGAACATTAATCCCACGGTCATAGCCTCCCAAGTTTCTGGAATCTCCTGATCGAAAACAAAATTACCCAAAGAATACACAACCGTTACACCATCAATTCGCTCAATCCCCTGCGGCACATGCGGATGCCCACCAATAATCAAATCCGCTCCTGCCCCAATCATAACCTCCGCAATACGTCTTTGGCCAGCACTAGGCAAAAAATCATACTCAATCCCCCAATGCGGCATCACGATCACGTACGCCCCCGCAGCATCCGCCTCTTCAATCGTCGCAACCAGCAAATCCTCATCCGGCTGAAACGCATGATACCCCACAAACGCCACCGCATGCCCATTCACTTCCTCATAATGCGCCGGAACCGATTCCGTATACCCACCAAACCAATTCACCCCAATATCATCAAGCCACAACTGCGTTTCCTCCTCCCCAATCGACCCAACATCCGACGTATGATTATTCGCCAAACTCACCACATCAATAAACGCCGACATCTCCTCAATATATGCAGGGTCAAACACAAACCGAAACGGCGGATCATACGTATACGTACTCTCCTGCTCATTCACCGTCCCTTCCAAATTCCCAACCCGCACATGAACCCCACGCAAAAACCGCCCAACCTCATCCCACGGATACCCGACATCACCTGCAGCATCAATCTGCTTCCGCACCCCACGATCAAGCATAATATCCCCCACAACATGCATCCCAAACGGCGCATCATCACTCCCCTTCCCGCTCGTAAAATATCCTAAAACATGAGACGTATTCTCCCGCCAATCAGGCGCAAGCCCATGCTCCATAGAGGACCCGCGATACGTCTCATGCCACTCCTCCGTCCGCTCAAACGAATTAAAGGCAAAAAGCGCATCAAACACCCGAACCGCATCAATCTCCACATCAAATCCATCCTGCTCATACCCAGCCGCAATCACCGCCGACGTCATATCATCATGAAACACTCGTACATGCTCAGGAAGATTATGAGACATATCCACACTCGCAACCACCGTAGCGCCTGGCAACGCTCGTGAAATCGCCACCCCAACAGCCGTCGCCTCTTCCCGAGTCAAACTCTCATCAAGCATCAAAGGCACAACCTTCGCATTCGGCATCGACCGCTTCACAAACGGCATCAATCCATAAATTCCATGCTCTGTCTCAAACGGAACAGCATCTTCTTCAACCCCAATCCCGGCATCAATCAATTTCTCAACCATCTCATCATCACTCTCAACATCCCCATAAACCGTCTCCCAAATCCCCGGAGTCGTCACAATAGGCCCAACCCCCACCGAAAAATGATTCGGACTCATCAAAACCACCGTCTCATCATACCGCCCCCCAATCTGCTCAAACACCCGCGCAATCTCATCAGCCACCACTAAATGATGCGCCACAATCGCACTCGAAGACTTCACCTCGTCAACATCTCCAACTCGATCATAAGCCGTATCATAAAAATCCAACCCATAGTACCCCGTCCAAAACCGCTGCCGCTCATCCACCTCTTCCTCAAATAACCGATCCACAAACACCTGATACTCCTCCTCCGGCATCACAAAACCCAAAACAAGCGCAAAAAGCGCCATCATTATACTGACAAATACACAAAGATAGAGAAATCGATGCCAATACACAAACCTAGTATATCAAACCATATGATATAATTCCCCCATGCCAACCAGGAGGACAACAAAACCACACTCAGAACTCGCAGTAAAAGAACTGCAAGAAATTAAGTTCCTCCTTAGATCCATTCTCGAAGAAGAACAAAAAGAAGATCAAGAAGAGGAAAAGAAAAAATGGTACTACACCGCATCCGAACACATAGGAGTCGGAATTCTCAGAGGCCTCGGCATGGTCATAGGAGCCACAATCGTCGCCGGAATCCTCCTCCTCGCGGTCCAAAACTTCCTCGCTAGCCTCAACATAGAAGCAGAACTCACAAATCTCCTCAACGAAGCAGTCATCGAACAAACAGAATAAATACCGAGCTTAGCTCGGTATTTCCTTATCTCACAACCAATTGAATCTCTCGCCCCTTCCCTCCAAGCACATACGCCACCGAAGACTTCGACGAAATCATCTTCTTTTTCCGCAAATATCGCTCCGCCCGCTGCACAAACGTCCCAACATCATCCGCCAAAACCACCGGCATCACTCCTCGCCGAAACATCATCTTCCGCGCAACACCAGCATCAGCACATGCAATCACAACAGGCACATCCGGCCGAAACACACCAACATACTTCGCGACATCATACCCAGCCGCCGTCACAATCAAATCCACATGCTTGTTGTGCCCAAGAATATACAAAGACTGCGCAATCACACTCATCGCATCCGTTGCTCCATGCAAATCATAAAACCCAACATCATCAAGTCGAGCTTCTTCCGTTACACGGATCACCTCAGCCATCGCCTTAACCGTTTCTAAAGGATAATCTCCCGTCGCCGTCTCCCCACTAAGCATCACCCCATCCGCATGATCAATCACCGCATTCGCTACATCACTCGTCTCCGCTCGCGTACTTCGAGGATTACTCGTCATCGACTCAAGCATTTGCGTCGCCACAATAACCGGCTTTCCTGCTCGACGACATAATTCAACACATTCTTTCTGAAAAATAGGAACCTCTGCAAAAGGAATCTCAATGCCAAGATCACCTCTGGCAACCATGACTCCATCCGCAACATTCAAAATCGCCAAAAACCCACTCACAGCCTCTGGCCGCTCAATCTTTACAATGATCTTCGGCACAGCTTTCTTCAACTTTCTACATCGTGTCTGCATTAACTTACGCACACGACGAACAACGTCAGGGCCCGTCACAAACGAAAGAGCTACCCAATCAACCCCTTGCTCAAGTCCAAACAATAAATCGGCCCGATCCTTTTCCGTAAATGAGCTCGCCGACACCGTCGAATCAGGCAAATTCATCCCCTTATGAGACTTCAAGACGCCTCCAGTTACCACCACCGCAGAAATCACACGTCCTCGAACCCCCTTAACCACCGCCTCCATCTTCCCATCATCCATCAAAATTCGATGCCCAGCCTTCAAATCCTTATGGAGTAAATCATACGTCACCGGAAACGGTCCGCTACTCTCATAATCCGCAATTCCCGTTTTAAAAGAAATCCTCTCTCGAGCATGAATATTCACTCCCTCATTCGGCAGCTTTCCCGTCCGAATCTTTGGCCCCTGCAAATCCTGAAGCACCGCCACCGTCTGCCCAGCCTTCTTGCTCGCACTTCGCACATGCCGAATCAATCGCTTATGATCCGGATGCGTCCCATGCGAAAAATTTAGTCGAGCCACATTCATCCCCGCCTTCATCATCTTCGTCAGCATTGAAACTGAGCTAGAAGAAGGTCCAATAGTACACACAATCCTTGTTCGCTTTTTCATAGTTGACTACATAATATCACGAGCACACGGCAAGTCTCCAACAAAATGAAAAACCCCGGCTGAAAGGCACGGAGTTCATCGTTAGGTTGCATCGCAAGTATAGCACACGAAAAATTGAGTTACCCACATCAACTCTTCACTCTCCTTCGACCCACCTTCCGAAGCTCCTTCTCAAACCGCTCCAAGTCCTCAAACGAATAATAAATAGAAGCGAACCGAATATACGCAACTTTATCAAATTTTCGCAAATGCTTCATCACAATTTCCCCTAAATCCACCGTCGTAATTTCACCACTTCGCCGCTTCTGAATATCTTTCTCAATTTTACGCACCAAATTCTTCATCTGCACATCCGTACAAGGTCGCTTCTGAAGTGACTGACTCATGCCTCCGATCAACTTCTCTTGCAAATAAGGCTCTCGCCGCCCATCACGCTTCACAATCGAAACATCCAAAAGCTCTGCCTCCTCAACAGTCGAAAACCGATAACCGCATCGCACCTTTTCACACTCACGCCGCCGACGAACACTCATCGCATTAGCTCCAATCCGACTATCAACAACGCGCGTAGATTTATTGTTACAAACTGGACAATGCATATCAAAATAAGTATACCATCAAAAAACGCAGCAAAATCATTGCCGCGCTCTCTACTTACATCATCTTTCTTCGAATAAATGCCGGAATTCCGAGCTCATCTTCCTCAATCGTATCTCCAGGCTCAACCTTTAAAGACGCAGCGGCTGGCTTTACAGCTGGCTTCGGAGCCTCCACAACAGGCTTCACAATAGGCTGTACCACAGGCTTCGACATTGGCTCTGGATCCTTCGATGCAGAAACCCTTCGCTGACCAAACGGCGAATCAATTTTTTTCATAGGCATCTCATCGTGCTGCATCGCACTCGGACGCCAACTTCCATGCGGCGTGACCTCCACATCTCCAGCAAGACTCGCTGTGGAACGACGCTCGCGTGCATCAAATCCAGTCGCAACAACGGTAATGCGAACTTCATCATCAAGCGATTCATCAATGTGAGCACCAAAAATAACTTTCGCATCATCGTCCGCAGATCCTGTAATCACCTTCGCAGCTTCAGCGACCTCGTACATAGCAAGATCTGGCGAACCAGTAACCGTGAACAAAATTCCCTTAGCTCCATCAATGGAAAGCTCCAAAAGCGGACTCGCAATCGCCATCTTAGCAGCCTCCACGGCACGACTCTCACCGCTACTTGAACCAATTCCCATCAATGCCGACCCTGCATTTTCCATAATTGCCTTCACATCAGCAAAGTCAACGTTAATCAAGCCAGGTAACGTAATAATATCTGAAATCCCCTGCACCCCCTGTCGAAGCACATCGTCAACAATCTGAAACGCCTCCACAAGAGACGTCTTTTTATCAATAATTTGAAGCACGCGATCATTCGGAATAGTAATAACCGTATCAACATGTTCAGCTAATTCTGCATATGCATCATCCGCGATCCGTCTTCGTTGAGCTCCCTCAAAACTAAAGGGCTTCGTAACAACAGCAACCGTCAAAGCTCCTGCCTCACGAGCAACCTTTGCAATTTCTGGAAGTGCTCCACTCCCAGTTCCTCCACCAAGTCCAGAAGTCAAAAAAACCATATCAGAACCGGAAACCATATTGCGAATCTCATTCGCATTTTCTTCCGCCGCGCGCCGCCCCATCTCTGGATTCATCCCCGCCCCAAGCCCGCGCGTAACCGTATTTCCAATCGAAACTTTATGCTTCGCCTTGTTCGTATGAAGCGCCTGAACATCTGTATTTATAGCAACAAAGTCAACACCCTGTAATCGCTCTTCGATCATTCGATTCAAAGCCGATCCACCACCACCACCAACACCAAGAACCTTGATTTTCGCAAACGTTTCAATTTCAGGCTTGATCTCTGCCATAGGTGTTCACAATAAATATTACAAACTGATTCTAATGAATCATTTATGTATTCAAGGATGAAGTCAAGAAATAATTTAAGTACTCACAAGGTATCATAGCTGTACCCCCTGTCAAATAAAATAGTTACAAAAAAAGCAACAAAAAAAGACACCAAAAAAGCATCTTGATTTATTTGCTAAGGTATCAATGTTTTAAACCATTTCTTTAACTTACCAGTAGCGTCATCAAAACCTTTTACAGAAAAATTAAACCTCCCTTTGCCACCCGCCGATTGATGAATGGTAAAACCCCACGCAGAAAGACCAACCGCAGTTGCAAACGAAGGATCTTGAACTTCGTCAATGACACTACTAATCCCAACTGGAACGCCAATAGATGCCGGTAACCGCAATACACGTTTTGCTACATCCACAAGACCTTCAAGCTTTGTGCTACCGCCAGTCAAAACAATGCCTACTGGTAACATCCCACTTCGATCAATCCTGCGAAGCTGATCATCAATCGCCTCAAAAAGCTCTTCAACTCGTGCTTCAATCACTTCAGCAACAAATCTTGCTTTCACCTCTTCATCCTCAGAAGATCCAAAATCCTTTATCGAAAACACCTCTTTTTTATCAACCTCATCTGGAACGCTATGCCCCTTTGCAATTTTTACATTCTCAGCCACGTCAAGAGACGTTCTTAACCCGATCGCAACGTCATTCGTAATGTGATCACCTCCAATCGGTAAAACAGCTGTATGAAGCATATCCCCCTCCTCAAACACCGCGATCGTCGTCGTACTTGCCCCAATATCAACCAAACAGACGCCAAGCTCTCGCTGCCGAGTCGTCAAATAAGCTTCCGCAACAGCAAGTGGGGAAAAAACCAAATCCTCAATATCAAGCCCGGTTCTGTACACACTTTTCGTCACATTCTTAATGTGGCTACTGAGCGTTTGAATAATCACCGCATCAACCTCAAGACGAATCCCGTTCATTCCCACGGGATCCTTCACTCCCTGCTGCCCATCAACCGTAAAACTTTTTGGAATAACATGTAATATTTCATAATTTGAAGGCGTCGCCACCGTCCGAGCCGCTTCAATGGCCCGTTCAACATCCTCCTCTCGAATCTCTCCATCTGAACGAGAAACACCAATGACTCCTTTGCTTTCCTGAACCAAAATGTGATGCCCGGCAATCGATACCCAAGAACGATTCACTGGTGTCCCCGTCATGCGTTCAGCACTTTCAAGCGCCTTCGAAATCGAAGAAACCGCATCTTCCATGCTGGAAATGCTGCCTTTATGAATACCAACGGACGGCACACTAATCGCGCCCGTAATATGAAGAGAAGGTCGACCGTCCTCACCAGGAACCGGTTGACCCACAACAACACAAATATTCGACGAACCTATGTCTAAACCTGTGATTATCTCGTCTGCCATACAGATGATGGATAAATAAAGTATACATCAAAAGCCCCCATTTATTAAAGCCGTTCAAAATATGCCCAAAAAATCATCACTCCGATGACCGTAGCCGTGATCGAAGAAATCAACACTGCCCCAGCCATCATATCTTTCACCTCCTTCACAACAGGACTAAGACGAGGCTTAAACGCATCACTAATACGTTCAAAGATACTATTAATCACCTCAAGCACGAGCACGCCCGAGACCATTAAAATCAACAACATCCGTTCCCACATCCCAAAATCTAAAAACATCGCAGACAAAATCACAACAGCACCAGCAACAAGCTGCAACCGAAAACTTCTCTCATATCTCGCCACATTTCGAAGCCCGCGAAACGCATAAACAAAACTCCGAAAAAAACGTCTAATTGATTGCATACAATTTTTCTACAAGAGAGTCCTGAATCCCAAACATGACCTCAGCCTCCTCCTCAACCTCATGATCATGCCCGAACACATGCAAGATCCCATGAACAACAAGCATTAAAATCTCCCGCCGAACACAACCTCCCGCCTGACGCACAGCCTGATCGTAACAAATAACAACATCACCAAGATCCTCACCATCACCTAACCCATCGGACCAATACGCAAACGAAAGCACATCTGTCACAGAATTCTTCTCTCGATAATCCGCGTTCAATCTACGCATCTCGTCCTCCAAAATAAATTTCACATTAATAACACCGTCAGGACACGCCGTGTCCACCTTTCCAAGCTCAGAAGCCACAACATCAACAAACGCCTCCGAAAGACGCTCACCCTCCGGAACCAAATCTTGTTCAAAAGCTAACGTGATCACACAGGATCGATAACAACACTATTCACAAATAATTTAAATGTTTGCAGATATTCAATCGTATCAAAATCCTCTGCATCATATCGAAGCTCCACAAATTTCCCTGGCCCTGCAAAAACAACAAACCGCTCATTTTGATCAATGTATCCCTCTGTGCCCAAAAGTGAAGTAAATGAACTTAGTCCATCACTTTGAACATATTCAGCTAAACTCATCCCGTCAACATTTGTCAAAACACGAACAGTAAACTCCCCCCCAGTCGTTGCTCGAAAGGTATATACACGATCATCACTCTCTCCCTCATCACCATCATCCACACGCCACGCCATCAAATGCTCAACAGTGAAACCATGATCGTCAGCAGAAAAAACCTTAGTTACTTCAACCCCAACAAGCGTGCTTGGCGCATCACTGGCGGGATCATATCCATGAAAAACCTCATTCCCATCCAAAAACGAATCCCCGTCACTATCAGAATCCCGCGCATCTGTACCGTAAACCCCCTCCTCAACATCCGTCAATCCATCACTATCAGAATCTACGCCAGGAGTCGGTTCCGTCGGCAAAGAATCATCAACGTCATCGCAAACATCCCCCAAGCCATCATGATCACGATCACTTTGACTCGCATTCGCATCATACAAACAATTATCATCTGCATTCAAAACACCATCTCCATCAATATCAACTTCTTCTGGAGCCTCAACAACCATCACCGGCGCGTCATCGTCCATCATCAAAAACCCGAAAAGACCAAACCCGACCACTAAAACAGCGACCCCCAGCCCAACAAACACCCAAACCCTCACTCTCTTCTTGCCTCCAGAAACACCCGGAGCCTTCGAGACCTTTGGAGGTATCTTCGCAACACCCTGTTTTTTCACAGGAACCTTCTTCACAGGCTCCACGCTCTTTGCAATCGCTTTAACCTTCTTCCCAACAAAATCCTTTGGCATGACATGAATATCAAAATTAGCCAACAAATCTTTGTTAGAAACACCAGAAGAAGCAGCCTTTTTCTCCTTTTTTCTCATGATCCTTAATTAGAAGGAAGTTCAAACAACTTCCCTTCACCATTTGGATTATACCCGGAATCAACCTCATCTCCATCGGAATACGTATCATTATCCGTATCCGTATCAAGCGGATCAGTGTCATAAACCTGCACCTCTTCTCGATCCCCAAGTCCATCCTGATCCGTATCTGCCATATTTGGATCTGTACCAGCCTCCATTTCTTCACCATCCGTAAGACCATCCCCGTCAGAATCCACCTCTTGCAAATCCGATTCCGCCCCCTCATCATCCACTAGTTCAAAACCTTCATCATCCATATCTAAATCCTCATCGACCACCTCAATATCATCAAGAATATCTATCTCTGTAGGCTGAACCATCAAAGAAAAAGCCAAAATTGCTGCAAAAATAATAATCAAAATAGCAACAATAACAATACCAATAACTTTAAAAACCTTCTTACCTCCAGACGACTTCTTCACTGGAGAACCAGGTAACGTTTTGACTGGGGCAGGCGATGGAGCTGATGCCGAAACCGGCTTTGAAACAGGAACTCCAGAACCAACGCCCGGAAGATTAGCTGGAATCTGAGAATCGCCTCCCTTTTCAGCAAGAGCAGGTGCCGGCGATGGAACCGAATCTGAAGCAGGAACAACGACAGGTGAAGGCGCCTTAGGCGATGGAGCAGCCTTCCCTTCAGTTGGATCAACATCCGCAAAAATATCTTCTGGCTCCGCGGCCTGAGTAGCCTTCTTTGGTTTATCATCATCAAACATAGTGCAATATAAATTCTCACCTTAAGAATACCATTTTACGAAAGGACATCATAACCCCCACGAACCTCATCCCCATCCAAAAATCCATCTCCATCCATATCTGGATCAAGAGGATCCGTCCCATGCATCACCTCTTCTTCAAAATCCGTCAATCCATCTTCATCAGTATCTGCCATCAAATCACTTGTTCCAAGATGATATTCATCAACAACAGACAAGCCATCCCCATCATCATCAGCCAAATCAAGCATCAACAAACAATACACTTCGTCTTCCGTCCCAAATCCATAACAACCCGCAACATCATTCCGAGAAATCACATCTCGAACGCGCTCCTCCGTTAAACAGCGTTCATCACGAATACCAAGCGCTTCACACTGACCATCAATGGCAGCCGTACCAATAACCTGACTTTCACACGATTCACGGATCTCTTCATCAAAAATATCATCACAAACGTTCAAATCTACTTCATCCAAAGCCAAAATCAACAAAACGGCATCCTCACAAGCCCTTCGATCATCCCCATCCAGAGCCTTACAAATCTTTTCATCCATCAAATCATATGCAACCAAACTTACACAACTCACAAAAAACGACTCATTGAGCCCCTCGCAAACCGCCGCCTCAGCATACGCTCGAGCAACCTCAACGCGCGCAGACTGCTCACATGCATCATCAACACATCCGTTTGAAACCTGATCAATCGCATCCTCAGCATTCTCAAGTACATGCATCAAATCTGACGCACCTCGCTGCTCCAAAAAAGACCGCGTCAAAAACACCCCAAATAAAAGAACAACTACACCCAACACCCCTCCTCCAATAAGCAAGACATTCCGTCGACCACCGACCTCGGACACCTCTTCGGAAGAGGTATCCACGTCATAAAAATCCTCCTGAGAAAATTCCGGCATAACACTAATTTAACGGACAATAACCAATCGTCACATCACTAATTCCAATAGTGCCCTCTCCTCCAAACGAAATCCGAAACGGGATCTCTTGCTCTTCATCACTACAAGCAAACCCATCCATCCACGGCAAAGCAACATTGTTCCCCTGCTGAATCGTCCCTGCAACCTCTTCTCCATCTATCACATACATAAGCGTAAGCCCCGTAACAGATTCAACAATATGAGAAAACACCTCTTCCATCTCTTCCTCATCGTTTGCATCAAATGCATAATCAGCTCCAGCATCATTTGGATTTCCACTAGACCAACATTCCAGTAATAAATTATATCCTCCAGCGGAAATCGCATCAGCACCCTCATCACAACTCCAGGCAAACGCCGTCAACACATCATCAAACGGCCAATGAATCCAAGAAGGCATCAACAATCCAACAATCCGATGAACATAATCAGAAAACACACCCCCATCCTCATAAACTCCTCGCCATTCAACCGTTGAAGCGCCCTCTTCAGTATCTTCAGAAGTCAATTCACAATGCGACGTGTCCTCAGCATATGGATCATCGCACGGATCAATAGCGCACATTTGGTCCTCTCGACACCCGACAATATCCAAAGGCTCACATGGACAATAGCAGTAATCCTCATATTCATATCTAAGCAATTCGTCATACGAATCACAAACCGCATCAATCTCACTCGTTCTGCCGTACGTTCCTGCAAGCGCCGATTCCAAATCCTCTTCCGTACAATAAAGATCATAACCCCTTTTAAACGTTCCAATCGTTCCATCTCCACAACCTCCATCAACATCCTGCGAAGTCGTCCAACACAAATCCTCAAAATCCTCCACATTCGGACAAGTCTCATAAAAATGATCCACATCCACCGCAAGCGCAGCTTCAATAGCCTCAGCAGCCTCTTCATACGTCTCATGATAATCCCCCGTCGCATCTTGATAGGCTTCACATTCAACATCCGTAGAAGTCACACCCGTCTGAATAGGATCCCCTACATACAACGTATAAAGCTCAATCCCTTCAGCCTTAGCCTTACAAGCATAATACTCCGGATTACTTTCCGTCGTCGGCTCACTACGCCCAATCAACACAATCACCTTACGTGCATCGCCATCAATTCCATCAAACATCTCATAAGCCGCTTCAAGCCCTTCAAATGTCGGAACACCAACATCGTCCCCACTCCAACTATCAATCCGCGAAATCAAACTATTCACCCCATCCTCCCCAGCAAAAGAATGCTGACCAATCACAATCTGATCATTTGAAGCTGTTCCACCATTGTTTCCACCGACATACGAAACCAACCCTACATGCAACTGTGAACCCATCACATCAAACAATTCTTGAATCCCGTTTTTAAGACCTTCTTTCAAAGTCGTCGAACTTGCATGAGCAAAAGGAGTAAATAAACCTGTCAGCTTGCGTGCAAATTGTGACCACATTCCTCCAGACGCTCCATGACTCGCATCAGCCAATCCAGTTGAAGAAACATCTGTCACAAACACCACGTACGCCTCCGTAGAATCCCAACCTGCAAAAGATACATCTGCAGAAAGAGATTCAGCTACACCGCAGGCAGGTACATGCATGATCCCAGAATAATCAGCAAACACACTCGCCTCGTCACTATCAAACGAAAGCAAATTCACACTCGACTCACCCGACTCCTCCCCGGCCGTAGACATCAAAATCGTCGTCGACTGCGTATTAAACGGACAGCTCGCATTGCAAGAATCTAAACATGTCGGAAACACACAATTGCAAGACGAATTCGCAGTACAATACTCTCCATTGTCATCACCCCCGTTACATGTCCCGACCTGCGTACAAAGATAGCTGCTGTGAGATGATCCCGCCTCAGTTGAAACACTTCCAACATCAGAAGCATCACATGTCAAATAAGACCCATCCTCCCCTTCGCCAATATAAACAGCGTTCACATCTGCATCAATTCCAATCTCATCCAATCCATCCTGCGTATAAAAAAGCGCAGGCTCAAACACGAAGTAATAAGGCAAATCACCACCATCACAAAACTCATCCCCATTTATCTCTCCATCCCCGCAAAACAGACCGCTATTCGTAATCACATTGCAAGAATCAGAACAATAATTACACGTCGATTCATACTGCGCGCTGCAAACCTCTCCATTCCCAGATCCATCATCACAATACTCCTCATCCGCATAAATATACCGATCCCCACAAACGTTTACCGTACATTCAATCGTGCACCCATCCGTAGAATCCTCATTTCCATCATCACACTCCTCGCCTTCATCAATCGTTCCATCTCCACAAGTTCCAGGAGCCATACAATCAAGACCCCTCCATTCAGATGCCCATGTACACGTATCAGTACCTCCCGCGCCGTCATCATTACAAGACCGAATGCGCTCTAATTGAAGATCATAATCACTACAAAGCCCATTCGTTCCACAATCCGTATCGGACTCACACGAATACCCAATCTCATGAGCATCTCCATCCAAACAAACGCGAGCTATCTCACAAACATTCGCCCAACCTGCCCCACCACAAGTCGCACCTGTACCAATACATTCATCATCCGTATCACACGTCTCGCCATCGTTCCTACCTCCATCACAAAGCGCTCCTGCATAAGACTCCGTATCACCATCGCATTCTTCAACAGCGTCAACCACTCCATCGCCACAATACGAAGCTGGCCCAGAACAATCCCAAGCACACGTATTCGCAGGATTATAATCATAACTTCCGTTCACATCTCCACATGTCCCACCAGAATACGTGCGCCCACTCGCCATAGAAGCCCCACAATCACAAACCTCTCCGCCCGCAAGCGACCCATCTCCACAATAAAACGCCGTGGAATACGAGCAATCATTTCCACAATAACCATATTCACCATTATACGAACCATCATCGCACTCCTCAGCAGCCTCAATCACCCCATTTCCACACTCATAAGCTTCACAACTCGCCCCATCATTATCAATAAATCCATCACAATCATCATTGCAAATCTGCGCAATACTTCCACCTTCACCATCATCGGTCGTGCAAGACGCAACAGATCCCTCCTGGCCAATTTCACAAGCCTCATCATTTCCAACAATACCATCTCCACAAATATCAGAATCTCCATAAATCGGACAAGAAACCCCCGTCGGATCTGCACAAGCACAGTACGCTGGTCCACCATTAAATCCATCTGGACTCGCGCTTGAATTTCCACCCAAAATCAAATCCGCATCATCAGAAGTATCAAAATCAATCGGATTTACCCAATCCGCGCCATCATACTCAAGCTCCGCAGCAAGCTGGTACCCATCATCTCCCACAGCGCGATAATGATACACATGAGACCCAACAGGACACGTATATCGACCATTCGTCAAATCAACACATGTCGCCGCATCAAAATCGGCAAAATCACCCTCTCCACATCGCGTATACGCATTGAGTGGATCCACAGGCAACACACCCAAAGATCCCTGCAAAGACGCGGACCAAGAATCCCAAGAACTCACACTCATCGACCGAACAAACGTTCCAGCCTCAAGCTGAGGAACACCAGCCTCACACGTTTCGTCACCAAGACAATCATCATCAATAACACATGTCTGAGAAGTCGTCTCACTACAGAACCCGTAACTCTCTCCATAGGTATCAATCGCCTCAGAAACCGACACAACATCAAGAAGCCTCTTCATGTCTCGCGTCAGTTTTCCAACATCATCCCCACAAACCTCTCCAGCAGTAAAACTACAATCCAAATCACTCTCACACTCCGTATCTGTATACTCCCCACTCACATAACAAAGTCCTACATCGTCAAGATTCGTCAAAAATGAGAAATTCTCCAGGATTAAATTATAAATCGCGACAGTATCATCCCCCGCTCCTTCATTATAAGCAATCACATAAATATTGGCATACACATCCCCGCTATCGGTAACGTTTGGAGCTGCAACATACGCTGTCCTTCCGTCCGCAATTGCCTCAAACCCATCCACCTGAAGCTCAGAAGGCGATCCGCTAAATCCACGATCCTCATACCAAGCCAACGGAGTCAAATATTCCTCATTCGAGGCAATACGAACACCAATTGCATCTCCAGAACCATCCTGAACCTGGAAAAAGTATTCCTTCATGACCGTCTCAGATTCAACAGAAGGCGTTACAAGAACCTCAAGTTCAGGCAAATCATCATCTCGACTGTCTGAACTTCCCGCATCTCGACAATAATAGGTAGAAAAATTCATCCAGCCATACCCTTCAGAAACCCCACTAATCGCAGATGTAGAATCATCAACAAACGGGAAATCATCAATAACAGGCCAAATGTTATTACAAAGCACCGCGGTGACATCCTCTGTTCCAGAAACGACACGCCCAACCTCATCAACATCCGTCGCATCCACCGTAATGACGGCACTCGCGACCACATTAGCCTCACCATCCTCATCAAGCGCGGAAACATCCGCCTCATCATCAGTACTCGCGATCTCAAAAACATCTTCATCGTCAACAGTCCAATCGCTCCATGACCATTCATACACCCCAGTCATGGACTGAATCTCCTGTTGAACCCCTCCATCAACAGAATAAGCCGTCGCCAAAAATCCATGCGACTCTTTTTGCGTTCGATAATACCCAGGACTATCTTCATCCGTATCTTCCGCAACCGCCATATCAAACAAACAAATTCCTTCCCCAGTTGTAAACGCCTGCGCAATCTCTCCGGTGCCAGAAGCTGTCCCATCAATACTCACTCCAAGCGCACTCAAAACCCCCTCTTTATCTCCATCCAAAACATCAGAATCACCAACCACCACAAGCTCATAATCCGCTTCAGCCTCCAATATAGATGCCGTTGTAATGGAGACCTTATACTCCGTATCACTAACTGCCGTTTGATCAAATCCAGTCACCTCCATCAAACAATCCCCATCACTCGCCGCATTCGTCCAAGGCATCAAAAATGCCCAAAAACGATCCCAACCAGTCGCGACAGATCCATCACTCGCAGAATCCCCATACACATCATGACTGCTCGGACACGCACCATCAGAAGCACTAGAAATATCAAGCCGCACAAACACATGATCCTCAAGCGTATCTACATCAATCTTCTCACTAAACGTAGCGCTAAACGCCGTATTCGTACAAACGGCAGATCCAGACGGATACAAAGACACGGTCGGACGAGCACTACAACACCCACTTTCACCAACGCCATACGTCGTATCCTCACAATCAGCCCCCGTCTCTGCACCGCAATACAAAATCATCTCTGTCTCATCCCAGAGCCCATACGCATCAAGCTCAACTCGAACAGTTGATGTTGAAATATTTGTCGCGCTATCGACCTGAGTTGGCGCCAAATCCGAAATTTCCGCCACCTGCAGACTATCAACAGAAAGATCACCAAGTACACCAGATTCACACATGTCATACTCTCCAGCCCCCGTCACCCCATCGCCACAAACAGAAACGTCGTCATAGTTGTAAGAAGAGCCAAGCCACAAACAATCATCACTACATCCCTCGTCATCATCACAGTCTTCACCTCCCCCTTGCGCATACGTCCCATCATCAGCAATGCGGTCCACGTTTCCATCCCCACAAATCCCAACAACATCACCTCCCTCTCGAACACACGTAGAGCCGCATCCATCCCCGTCCGATGTATTTCCATCATCACAACTCTCATACGGCGTATCAAGCACACCATCTCCACACTCCCCATAAACATCCGTAATCGCAACAGAACCCTCATTCAAACAATTCGCACTACACCCATCACCCCCACTCGCATTTCCATCAGCATCCTCACACTCCTCCCCTCCAATCTGCCAATCATAAGCAATGTCATCATTACCACATTGAGTCGTACCAGAAGAGCCCTCGTTCAAACAAGCAGAGCTACATCCATCTCCATCAGAATTGCCACCATCATCACAATCCTCTCCACCCCCTTGATCATAAACCCCATCCGCTGCAACACGATCCAAACTTCCATCTCCACAAGTTCCAACAACATCCCCTCCTTCACGCAAACAAATCGAACTGCATCCATCCCCATCACTTGCATTTCCGTCATCACAATCTTCAGCAACTCCAATGACACCATCTCCACAAATTGCATCATACGTAGACGTCCCCTGAGGCAAACACGAAGACGTACAGCCTTCAACAGGCCCATCTGCATCCGCATCAATCAAGCTACTATTCACTTTCACCCATTCAGAAACATCGGCATCATTCTCAATCGGATCATCCCAGTCCCAATCATAATCACTAGAAACAAGCTTCTGTCCAGTCGTGCTACATCCATCTCGTGGACCATACGCATTCACACTAAACACCTCCCGGCTACCAATATACGTATGCTTTGAATCTCCTGGAGACAAGTCAATCGAATCAACACTACATTCACTCGCATCATCCCGCACACCAAACGTCCAGCTAAAATCGTCGCCGTAATTCGTCCCAATAATCGCAACCCCGCTCGTCGAAATCAAATTCCCTGAAATCGTTGCACGATAAAACGTCGCGCTGTCCATTCGATCAAGAAAATTCGCAGACAACTCAACACACCCTCCATCATCCGCATAATCCGTACACGTCGCACTAGAAGCAAACAAATCTGAATAAGAACTGCACAGCTCATTATCACACGCATACACCATGAACGCACCAGCATCTTCTGCGGTCATACCTCGACTACTGTCCATGTTAATCGATGTATCAAACGAAGCGCCGACATCCGCATTCGTACAAGCCTCATCACAACTCGGCCACCAATCACTCACTGCAGGATCACTAAAATCAATCCGATACAAAGCGCCTTCAGAAAGACCGCTATCACTTTCTGTCACAAGGACATCAGCCTCGCCTTCCGCAAGTGCTGTCGCGAGCGCACACTCCTGACCACTCATCGTATCGCACCCTCCAGCAGATATAGAGGCATAAGACTCATCAATCTGCCAATCCCAATCAAACGAATCAGAACTGAGCACCTGACAGTCAAACGTTCCAGCGCTTGACAAAAATTCCTGGTCCTGTCCATACGAATCTGCATCTGCCGTTTCAGGCGTGACATAAATCTTCTCAATCGCGCAATCCATATCCGCAGCCCCTGTGCTAAATTTCCAAGACACATCACTCCCAAGCTCAACACCATCCGTGGAAACAACCGTACTCAAAATCGTTACCTGATACGACGTATCAGCCTTGAACAGTCCAGATTCATAACCCCCATCCACGGACCACGTCAACGCACGGCCCCAAGCCAAAGTCACCGATCCAGGAACGGTCGCGACAACATCATCGCAGCTAGAATCGCTACATTCTTCCACAAGAATTCCCTCTCCATCCTGAACAGTCGACTCGTACACACTACTCGCAAAACGCACAAACACATCCGCATTCAAACAAGCGCCCTCATCACTCAAAAATCGACTATTCGGCACGCCACTTACAGAAGTGTCCGTACATTCCACAAGCACACTAGGAGAATCTGGAATATCTCCAGTCGAAAAATACCAAGCATATCCCCCCTCAGTCGCCTCTTCTTCATCATCAGAATCTCCTTCACCAACCTCAAAATTCACGGTATTACTTTCATCATCATCCGCAGAATACAGTGTCACGGGCCCTGTCAAAGCAGAACTAGGAGCAGTCACTACCACCTCTCCCTCACTCCATGAGTCCACCGCAGCCTCAACCTCATTGTAAAACCGAACAGACCCAACATCAGACCCAAAATTCTCACCATAAAGCGTCACTTGAAGCCCACTGTCAGCCGCAACATCTCCCTCATCCGGACTGAGCGCACAAAGCCCTGGACTCGGATCACTTGTCGTAATCGTAAAATCAAGAGCATTCGAATCCTCATCCAAATACGCCGCATCTACATACACATCATGCGTCGTATACTCAATTGCTTGCCCATTCGTATATTCAGAAGGAATCTTCACAATAACCTCATCGTCAGACCAAAAATCCACCCCACACTCATCCGGAAACGCAACCGAAGCATACGCAGCATTTCCAGTACTCTGACTCACAATCCATACGAGCCCCTGAGTACTTCCAAAATCAGACCCCTGCAACGTCACATATTGACCAATTCCTCCATTCGAAGGAGAAAGTCCGCTTAAAATAGGCCCATCTTCCACAGATGCCTCAACCACATACTCAACCGTATTAGACTCAACCCCATCAACATCAACCATCACATCATAATCCCCATCTTCAAGCGAAGGCACTGTCACAACAACGGAGTCAGAATCCCAATCTCCAAACGTACGCACCTCATCAGTGCCAAAGTAAACACTCATGTCTGCTTCACTCGTAAAATTCACCCCATACACCGTCGCTTCATCTCCACTCTCCCCATCATCCGGATAAATCCGACAAATACCAGGCCGCTCAACACTATTTACCTCAAAATCATCAATCACAGGACCCCTATCATCATTCGTTGCGTCATCATATCCATTCGTCGCAACAACCGTAATCGCCCCATCCGCAGCCCCCTCCGGAACCTCAATCACAATCTCATCATCATCCCAACTATCCCCGCAAATCGCAGAAGTCCCAGCCTCCAACAACGCACCATCACCGTCCTCAAAATAAACCGTCCCAGTTCGCGATCCAAAATTCTCTCCATTAATTGTCACGAGCGTGCCCACGGCCCCATCCTCAGGACTAATCGACGAAATCATCGGCTCAGCAACACAAACATTATCAACGCATGACCCGCTCGCACAGTCTCCATCTTCTGAACACTCATCTCCATCACAGGCCCCACAACTCCCTCCACAATCAACATCTTCCTCATCCTCATCCATCACGTCATTATAGCAATGTGCAGGATCAATATACACACGTACAGAATCCGTATTCTCATTCCCGGCCAAATCCGTCACCGTCGCATATAACCGATAGTAACTCTCCGTATCGTAATCCGTCGTATCCCAATACGTCTCTATATACGCACTCGATGCATTATCATCCACGCTCACAGCTTCTAACACATCAGTCTCATCATCAATCGCAAATTCTGCACCAGAAAGCGCATAGTCATCCTCGGCATACACCTGTTCAAACACAGATGTGTAAGGCTCAATTCGCTCCCCGCTCTCAGGATAAACAAACTCAACCTCAGGTCCGTCCGTATCAACAACATCCCCACTTGTAAATTCAGCCGTACAAGGATAAATTGAACAACTCAAACTCGTTCCATCATCATCCAAAACACTCGTCGAAACCGCAACGCTGTAATTCGTAAATTCATCAAAACAATTATAATCTTCATTCGGCTCATCACAAGTGGCCAAAGGCGTAAAAGTCACCTTATTCGCACTCACTTCTAACGTCCCATCCACCGTATCTCCAGAATCCAAATCCGTCACAACGACATTCCCATCAATCGAATCAGGATCAAGCTTGTCATTAAATGTAATGGTAACTTCAATATTACGAATAGAAACCTCCCCTTCAGGACTAAAATCATTCACCCTAAATGTCGCAACATCACCTCCAGGAATTCCTCCACCAGATCCCCCCCCTCCATCATCTCCGGAACCATCACTCGTATATCCCGCCGCACCCATCAATTTATTCAAAATAAATGTCGTAATACCCCAAGAAGATAAAATAATCAATAATCCAACTGAAGCATTGATAACCCATTTTTTTGCCTTCGTGATTTGCTCGGTGTTCCCCCCTGCCGTCATCCACAAAAATCCCGCATAAACAACAATACAAACCAAAATGATTCCCAGGAATCCTAAAAAGACATTAACAATCCGAGCAAGCGTCGCATACAAATCCGCCTGTCCAAGCCCAGACTCAGTCGCAACCGCATCAAGATCCTGTGCAAATGCCACCTCGCCACACAACAAAAAGCCAAAAACAGCAACCATCGGTAACCATCGAAATCCAAATTGTAACCACTCCTTAAATCTCATAATTACTCAAAAAACGAACATTCCTCAGCGCTTGGAACCCCCTGGCAGCAGTAAGGATACGTATTATTTGTGCCACATTCAGTACTTCCAACTCCAGGCCCCTCCCCAGGAACAAAACAATTCTGATACTGATTCAAAACTCCGTCACCCACATCAACCGAATACAGATAGGTAAAATCATCTCCAGACTCATAGAACACCCCATGGTTAACTTCCATCTGCGTATTCGTAATCGTCGTACTCGAATCCTCTACAACACTTCCATCACTCGCCAACCCTTCACTTTCAATCGAAAACCAAAGCTCGTGATCAGGACTATTATCAACCTCCACGTTCTCACTCGAAAGCGTAGAACTCATCATGACAGAGTCAAACGTCACAAGAATATCTGCATCTAATGCCAAATCCTCCTCAGCAACATCCGGGGTAACCGCCGTGATGTATGGAGCATCATCATTATAATCATTCGTCGTCGTAAACGCCCAAGCATATTGTTCTCCAGCGCTATCAACCGCGTCGTCCCCATCCGCATCAAGCGCATTGCCAGAAACATCTCCAATTCCATCGTATGGATATACATCAATCTGAGGGTTATCCGTTCCAGGCGTGGCACCAAACACCGTAACCGTCTGATCCTCCCCACCAGGTAAACAATAAATCGTCTGCCCGCAACTATTTGTTCCACAAGCCTCCGAACTCACAAAAGTAACCGTTTTGTACGCATTACTCATCACATACGTCCCTTCCACAAGCCCACTAGAATCCGCTTCAATCTGAATATTTTCAAAACTCCCAGATCCATCAGCAGCATACGTCCCCGTCGCACTTGTTGGATCAATCGCCTCATCAAACGTTACCTCAACAACAATATTCCGAGCATACGAAAGCCCCTCTGCAGGCGAAATACTTTTAATCTGCGGAGGCGTCAAATCAATCTCAGTCCCCACCGTAAACGTCCACCAATACCCACCATCATCAACATCCCCCGTATCCCCATCCGAATTCTCAATATCATCAGAAAGATACACCGTATACCCAACATCCTCCGTAGCACTTCCTAAATACGCAGAAGGGTCAAAGACAAACGTCCTCAGATCTTCCGTAAACGATACCTCTACATCACCCTCACCCAAAGCATACTCCTCCCCTTCACTTGTAACATAAATCAAAATATTTTCTGTATTGAGCGCTGTCGCAACAACATCGTCGCTAACATCTGTAGGTGTCCCATTATCATCGTATCCCTTCGCAAACGAACCAATTGCCATCTTAGTACCAAACGTCACCATCACCTTCGCATTTCGAGCAATATCCGTCGCATACCGATCCGGATAATGCGATTGAATACCTCCACTCCCAAGAGAGTTGGATCCCGGCTCCAAAACGGGAGGATTCGAATCCGGCCCGTCGCCACCACCTCCCCAAAGGCCTGCATCGTAGAAAAGATTCATAATGAATGAAGCGATCACATACGCACTCAACGTAATCACAAGTCCAACCACCCCATTAATAATCCATTTCTTCGCCTTCACTACTTGATCCGTATTTCCTCCTGCCGTCATCCACAAATACCCGGCATACATGATAATCACAAGAAGAATGATCCCCAAGAGTCCTAAGAAGACAGCGATAATCCGTCCAATGATGACTTCAAGCCCCGCATCAGAAAGCCCTGCAGCATCTCCAACAGCATCCAAATCCTGCGCCAACACAACATCGCCAAACCCAAACAAAAACGCAAAAACAACCACAATCGTCGCAGTCACCTGAATCGCTAGATTCAATCGTTGTAATAGCATGTAATCCCTAGTTGATTACATCCATTTTATCACGAACAAACAATGTGTCCGACAAGATATCCACGTCACGTCGCTCGCGAGCGACGTGACAGGTCACAATTCACGCATAAAGAAAAAAAGACCCTCTCTTTCAGAATCTTTTCTAAAACCTTAACGCAAAATCTTCTTCACCATCTCCCGAACTCGATTCCCATTAACCTGATCTTTCAACTCCTTCATCACAGCCCCCATCGCCTTTCCCATATCTCCAGCGTCGTGAATCCCAACACGTGCCAATATCTCCCGAACTTTTTCTTCCAAAGCCTCCGCCGTCATCTCAGCAGGCAAATATTTCTTCAAAACAGCAATCTCTACACGCGTCTTCTCTGCAAGATCCTCCCGAGCTGCCCCCACAAAATCATTCAACGCATCCTCAAGCTTCTTCACATCGCCTCGAACAACCCGCAACACATCAACATCTTCAAGCTCACCTTTCATCTCAATAGCTTTATTCTTCAACGATGCAGACAAAAGACGCAACGTACTCAAAGTCGCTGCGTCCTTCGCCTTCATCGCCTGCACCAAATCTTGTCGAATAAGTTCAAGCAATGTCATATAGATCAATAAATTTATCGTCGCCGTCCACGACGTGATCGAAGGGACTCTTCAGTAATCCGACCACTACGAAGCAAGTACGTTCGCTTCTCAGCAATTTTCAAACCTCGAAGTTTACTCGTACGTCGCTTATTTCGTTCGGGATTTTTACTAAAAAACTGATTGAATCGAGCATCTAAATGCTTCCCGCTTTGCTTCACGCGATTCGAATAGCGACGAAACATCGCCTCAAAACTCTCTCCTCTCTTTCGTTTAATCTCAATAACAGACATGTAGTTGGGTCAATATGATGCAAAATATATCAGAATCATCGCTCTGAGTCAAGCATTACTTCAATCGCTTCTTCACAATATCAACAACCTTTGTCACATCAACGATTTCCTGTGCACCAGATTCCATATCTCGAATAATAATCGTTCCGTCCAAAACCTCTTTTTGACCAAGAATAAGAGCAATTTTCACCTCTTTTTTATCAGCTATTTCCAACTGCGCCTTCAAAGCCCCTTTTCCAAATGCCTCAGCAATAAGAACTCCCGCCTCTCGGAACTCCTCAAAAACAGCAAGCCCCTTTCGTCGCGCAGCATCGCCAAGCTGACAAAAGAAAACCTGTGCCTTTTCACCTTCCGGAAGCGAAACTTTCAAATCTCGCATAGCATTAATCACACGCTCCACCCCAATTGCGACGCCACTTGCACCCTTCACCTCTTCACGAGCTCCAAGAATTGGCAAAAGCCCATCATATCGTCCGCCTCCACCAAGCGCCAAATCAGGCTTTCCTTCAGGTGGATTCGCAAGTTTTACTTCAAACACCGTGCGACTATAATAATCGAGCCCACGAACCAAAAACGGATTCAATTCATACGCGACATCTACTTCATCCAAATACTCAAGCACTTGCATAAAATGCTTTTTCGAATCCTCATTAAGCCAATCCAAAATCTGAGGCGCATCAGCCTTCAGCTCCTCCATACCAGGCTCCTTGGAATCCAAAAGTCGCAAAGGATTTTTCTGTAACCGACGTTTATCCACGTCACTAAGCTGCTTTCTGAACTGCTTAAAATAGCTCGCAAGCTCCATAACATACTCCCGTCGAGAATCAGGCGTTCCAATCGAATTAACCTGCACAACCGTTTCAAGACCAAGCTCCTTCATGAACCGATTCACCATAATAATCACCTGTGCATCCACAACAGGATCATCAGACCCCACAACTTCAAGCCCCCACTGCCAAAATTGTCTGTACCGCCCAGCCTGCGGTCGATCATAACGAAACATCGGCCCCAAATACCAAAGCTTCACCGGCTGAGGCAAATTCAACATGCCGTGCTCAATATATGCACGGGCAATTTGAGCCGTAGCCTCAGGACGCATCGCAACTTTCTGCTCTCCTTGATCCTCAAATCGAAACATCTCCTTGTCAATAATATCGGTAGCTTTTCCAATCGTTCGCTCAAAAAGCGAAGACTTCTCCAAATAAGGCAATCGAATCCGCTCAAAACTATAATCTCTCGTCAAACGCTTTGCCGCATCTTCAATCGCATCCCAATAAACCTGCTCTTCAGGAAGTACATCACGAAATCCTCTCAATAATTCAGGCGTCTTGATTTTCTTTACCGGCACCTCAGGATCTTTCTTTGAAGCAGCTTTCTTTGGCATAGCAATATGATTCAATTTGCAAAATTAAATGGAATACTCCGGAATCTCAAACGTTCCAATTTCAGAAATAGGTAAACCCCGAATCCAAACCCGACCAACAATATTATCAATTGGAATTGCGCCGATAACCCGAGAATCCAAACTCGAGTCACGATTATCGCCCAAAAGATAGTACTCGTCAAGTCCAAGAGTAACCGAATGACGGCCTTGAGTATACTCTTCAAGATAAATCTCATGAAGCAAAGTGCCATTCGGATACGCAACATTTTTAATCGTCACTTCACCATTGTCAATTTCAATCGTTTCCCCTGGGAGCCCGATCACTCGCTTAATATAAAACTGCTCATCATTGCTCGGAGGCTGAAACACAACCACCTCACCTCGCTCCAAATCACGAAAAAACAAACTCACCTCATTGATAATAAGATAATCATTATTTTGAAAATTTGGCTCCATGCTAGCCCCCTTAACAATAAACGGTTGAATCAAAAAATAACGAACGGGAATAATAATCGCCGCAGCAATGATGACCACCTGCAAGACCTCAAGAAAAAACAAAACAAAAGAGCCAAGAGCAGCTCCAAACAAACGAAAAATGACTGATGATTCCTTATCGCGTCGTTTAAACATGGTCCAAACAGCTAAGTAAACACCACAATACCACAAAAAAAGGCAAAAATACAAGAGGATAAACAACTTTGCAGAGCAACCAATATTTGATATATTTGGAAATGAAACAAAGAATTCAGCAAGAATTCTATTTTGAATATGCAAGAACCATCCATCGACTTCCTACGAGAGAAATACCAAGCCCCAGAACCCAAAAAACAAAAAAAACATCACTTCAAATTCCTCAAAGTGGCCTGCCTAAGTATCGCCATGCTAAGCGTTGCAGGAACAGTTTTTTCATTTAACCTCCAAAAAGACAGAACAGAATACTACGTTGAAGACGACCAACCTTCTCTATTCAATTCATTCAAGCGCCTCGTACTCTCCGGCGACAAAGAATCCTCCGCCGAAAGCGACGGCCGCATCAACGTACTTCTCCTTGGCGTAGGCGGAACAGGACACGCTGGGCCAGAACTATCAGATACGATCATCTTCTCTAGCCTTGACCTCGAAACAAACAACGTCGGCATGCTTTCAATTCCGCGAGACCTCGCAGTCGCAATCCCAGGCTACGGATATCGCAAAGTAAATCACGCCAACGCCTACGGTGAACAAGAAACGTCAGGCGGAGGACCTGAATTCGCAGCCGAAGTCATCGGCGAGACACTAAGCCAACACATCGATCATACCGTCAAAATCGATTTCAACGGCTTTGAAGACCTCATAGACGCCATCGGTGGAATCAATGTTTACGTGGACCGCAGTTTTACCGACAATCAATACCCAACAGAAGACGACCTTATACAAACAATCGAATTTGAAGAAGGATGGCAACATATGAACGGAGAGGTCGCGCTTCAATTCGCACGCTCAAGACATGGAACAAACGGCGAAGGCTCAGACTTCGCCCGCGCAGAACGCCAACAAAAAATCATCCTTGCCATCAAAGACGAAGTCCTCTCCCCTTCCGTATTCTTAAACCCAGCAAAACTAGACAACGTTATTAGCACCCTGCAAGCATACGTTCAAACAAACATGACATTCTGGGAAATTATAAAACTCGCCAAATATGCACCAGACATCGACCCAACCACAATCAATCATGTCGTCCTAGACTCATCAAACACAAGTCCACTTTATTCAACCTCCATCAATGGTGCATACGTGCTTCTTCCCAAAAACGACGATTGGTCAGACGTTCATCGCCTCGCCGAATACATCGCCGATCCAGAAACAGAAACATCTCTTGCGTACCAAACAGAAAACGTTGAAAACCGAGCCAAAATAGAAATCCAAAACGGCACAAGCGTCAGCGGACTCGCCTTCGAAACCTATCAACTCCTCGCGGGCTCAGGATTCGATGTCACCAAAATCGGCAATGCGGATTCCAAAAACTACACTAAAACAATCATTTACGACCTCTCAGAAGGCGAATTAGCCTCAGAACTATCAGTTCTACAAGACTTCTTAGAAGCAGACGTCAGCATGACAACATCTGGATGGATCTTCTCAGATGAAGTCGTTCCACGCGAACTCACCGTTGACACATTAGGCGAAGAACTCGCCACCGACGCAGAAGGCATTGACTTTTTAGTCATTTTAGGCGAAGATACCGCGCGCGTCGTTATGCGATAAATCGTCAACAATATGGAACAAAAACCACCAAGCGTGGTCATCGCCGGAAGAACAAACGTGGGCAAATCTACCCTCTTCAACCGCCTCATCGAATCCCAAAAATCTCTCGTCTCCCCAATCGCGGGAACAACAAGAGATAGGTTCGAAGCAGACTGTATTTGGCGCGGAAAACTCATCCGTCTCATCGACACAGGCGGAATTGAAGAAAAAAACGCTTCCCAAATCGAAAAAGAAACCGCCAAGCAAACACAAACCGCCATCAAAGACGCGGATCTTGTTTTATTTGTCGTCGATGCACAAAGCGGCGTACAAACAGAAGATCGAGCACTCGCAAAACAACTACTCAAATCAAAAACCCCCGTCATCGTCACCGCGAACAAGGCAGACAACGAATTCATTCGCCAAGCAATGCATGGAGAAAACTGGAATAAATGGCCGCTCGGCACCCCAGAACCCATCTCCGCCATCAAAGGAACAGGAACAGGTGACATTCTGGATCAAGTATTTACAAAACTAGAAGAATCCGGCACCCCAGCCATCGACATCAAAGACTTCACTTCCATTCGCGTTTCCGTCATTGGCCGTCCAAATGTCGGAAAATCATCTCTCTTAAACGCTGCGCTCAAAGAACACCGTTTTATCGCCCAAGACAAAGAACATACAACGCGAGAGCCAAACGACACGCGCCTAACGATCGACGGACAAAACTACACACTCGTCGACACTGCAGGTGTCCGCAAACTCGCTCGCGTCAACGCAGGAAAATCAAAACTCGAACAATCCGGCGTCGAACGCACCATTCGTGCCATGAAAAAATCCGACGTCTCTCTTTTGGTTCTCGATGTAACAAAAAAAGTCACCCACCAAGACAAACACCTCGCCGGCCGCATCGCAAACTCACAATCTTGCGCCATCATCGTCGCAAACAAATGGGACCTCATCCCAAACAAAGAACCAAACACCATCGACGAATACGAAGACTACATCCGCTATCACTTCCCAATGCTTAAATACGCACCAATCGTCTTCACCACCGCTGTCACAGGACAACGTGTAAACGCATTATTCGATGCCATCGATCACGTCTATCAAAATCGCTTCAGGCAACTTTCATCCGCAGAAGCAACAAGATTCATCAAACAAGCCGTCACCAAACACAAACCAACCAAAGGAAAGGGTCAGGCACGACCAAACGTGCGCCGCTTCATCCAAACACATGTAAACCCCCCGACCTTCCATATCTTCATCAAACAATACCGCAAAGAAGCAATCGCCGAATCCTACCTCCGCTACATCGAAAATCTCCTCCGAAAACGCTTCGACTTCGCCGGCGTCCCAATCAGCATCAAAGTCCGCACAAGAACCAAAAAACATACAACTATAACGTAACTATCGGTGCAACGCACCCCATCGCATAGCCCTATCGCCCGGCTCCGCCGCGGCTCTATCGTTCAAAAATCCCCATCTATGAAACTCATCGTCGGCCTCGGCAATCCAGGAAGAGCATACACAAAAACAAGGCATAACCTTGGATTCATGATCGTCGACGAACTAGCTAAAATACAGGACATCAAATTCAAAACAAACAAACCTCTCCACGCAAAGGTCGCAGAAATCAACATCAAAGGAGAAAAAGTCATCCTCGCAAAACCAACCACATTCATGAACAAATCAGGTGACGCGGTGACAAACCTCATGAACCATTTCAACGTTCCGTCACACGACACCTGGATTATCTACGACGACATTAACCTCGACTTCGGAACCACAAGAATTCGAACAAGAGGCTCTGCAGGAGGCCACAACGGTATCAAATCCATCTTAAACATCATCAAAACTGACGACTTCATCCGCATCCGCATAGGCATCAGCGAACCCCCAGAAAAAACCCCTCTCGAAGCCTACGTGCTCCAAAAATTCTCAAAAAACGAACAAACGGAACTTCCCTCCCTCGTCAAAAACACCGCGTCCCACATCCTCACCGCTCTAGAATCCAACATCGAACCAGAAACCATCCAAAATGCATGACCCTGATCACAAATACTGGCTCGCACTAAACGAATTCCATAAATTCGGCCCCCAAGCATTTGCAAGGCTTGCTGCATATTTTCCCACAATGCAGCAAGCCTTTTATGCTCCAGCAGAAAAACTTACAAAAGCCGGCATCCCTCCATCCATTACCACAAACTTCATCCACCTCCGCCAAAACATCAATCCAGATACAATTCTCCCAACACTCAACAAACGACAAATTAGCACCATCAAAATCACCGACCCCGAATATCCGACCCTTCTTCGCCAGATCCACGACCCACCCCCAGTCCTCTACTACACGGGAACCCTCCCCGACCCAGACGCCATCCACATCAGCGTCGTAGGATCTCGAAAATGCACCGCATACGGCAAACAAGTCACGGAAGAACTCATCCCCCCGCTCGCAAAAACCGACCTCATCATCACCTCCGGCCTCGCCTACGGCATTGACGAAGCCGCACATACCGCCACCGTCAAAGCAGGCGGAATCACCTGTGCCATCCTCGCCGGCGGCCACTCTTCCCTCACCACAAGAGGCCGCCACCTCGCCAAAAAAATCACCGAATCAGGCGGCGCCGTCATCACAGAATTCCCCTACAAAACCGCATCCCTAAAACACTTCTTTCCATACCGCAACCGCATCATCTCCGGCCTCGCAAAAGGCCTTCTTGTCGTCGAAGCGACAGAATCCTCCGGCACTCTCATCACCGCCCGCTGCGCCCTCGACCAAAATCGAGACGTTTTCGCCATTCCAGGCCCAATTACCTCCAAAAATTCCATCGGCACAAACAATCTCCTCAAAATGGGTGCCACCCCCACCACATCCGCAGATGATATATTACAAACACTCGGCATCGACAAAATCCTCGAACCCAAAATTTACACCCCCGCATCAAAAGAAGAACATCTCATCCTAGAAATCCTCTCCAAAACCCCCGTTCACATCGACGAACTCATCCGCCAAACAACGCTCACCCCCGCCAAAATCGCCGGCTCCCTATCCCTCATGGAAATGAAGGGACGCACCAAACACATCGGCGGCATGTACTATATACTTACGTAAACAAACACGTATGATCACCGACTACCAATCCGCCTACCAATCCCTCCTCTCCCTCACAAATCTCCACACCCCCATCCAAAACCCCAATCCGCGACAACTCTCCGCCTCTCTTTCAAATACCAAAACCTTCCTCCGCATGCTCGCTCCAAGAGCACTCCAAGCAAATTTCATCCACGTCGGCGGCACAAGCGGAAAAGGCTCCACCACAACCATAATTCACCACATCCTCCATCAAACCGGACACACGGTAGGATCATACCTCTCGCCTCACACCACAACCTACCTAGAACGCTTCCAATTCAACGAAAATCTCATCCCCGCAAAGACGCTCACAAAAAACATTCAAACCCTCCACGACAAATACACAACCTATCTCACCAAAGGAAACACCCCCCTCTCATTTTTCGAGCTCTCCACCGCCCTCGCTATCGCAACCTTCCACAATGCCGGCGCAAACTGGATCGTACTCGAAGTCGGCTGCGGAGGAGAATACGACGCCACAAACCTCATCCCAACCCCCCGCGTCGCCGTTCTCACAAACATCGATAAAGACCACACCGCCCTTCTTGGAAACTCTCTCGCAGCCATCGCTCGCACAAAAGCCGGCATCATCAAATCCCGGGGTCAAATCGTCATCGGCGAAACCCGCCCGTCCCTAAAATCCATTTTCAACCAAATAGCTGCACACAAAAACGCAACCGTTCACTACGCCCCAAAAGCCCCAAACCACCTCACCGCAAACGCCACACTCGCACACATGGCAACCTCCCTTCTCGGCATCCAAACAGACCAAATCACAACAGCTCTCGCCTCCTACACCCCCCTCCCTTGCCGATTCGAATACATCAGTCAAAAACCGCTCATCATCCTAGACGGCGCCCACTCCCCAGCAAAAATAATAAGCACCTGCAATCAAATCGCTTCACTGCCAAAAAAGCCTCACGTGCTATTCGCCTGCACTCAAACAAAAAACGCCTCAGACATGATCAAAACCCTTTCCTCCGTCGCTGCCTCTATCACCCCAACAAGATTCACCACAACCTTCAAAAAAGCCGCATCTCCTACAGAACTCCACAAACACATCCCTCACCGCCTCCGCAAACCCCCACAACTCGATCCTCACCTCGCCCTAAAAACCCTCATCAAAACAACAAAAAAAGACGAACCTATCGTCATTACAGGATCCCTCTATCTCGCAGGAGAGCTCCGATCAAATTGGATCACCGAACATGATATAGTAACAACCAATTCCAGCTTCCCGATTTGACAACCATAAACAGATTGCTGCATTATCGACCGCATTATGTCCAAACTCCTCATCGTAGAGTCTCCCACAAAGGCAAAGACCATCAAAAAAATCCTCGGAAAAGGCTACACAGTCATTTCTTCTTTTGGCCACATCCGCGACCTCCCCAAAAAAGACATGGGCGTAGATATCGAACACAGCTTCGAACCAACCTACGTTGTCCCAGAAGATAAAAAGCCAAAAGTAACCGCCCTCAAAAAAGCCGCAAAAGACGCCACAGAAATTTACCTCGCAACGGACGGAGACCGCGAAGGAGAAGCAATCGCATGGCATATCGCCCATGTTCTTAAGCAAGATCCAAAAAAGGCAAAACGCATCGTCTTCCACGAAATCACCAAATCCGCCATCGAAAAAGCCCTCGAAAAACCAGACCATCTCAAAATGGATCTCGTCGAGGCGCAACAAGCCCGAAGAATCCTTGACCGTCTCGTCGGATACGAACTCTCCCCATTTCTCTGGAAAAAAGTTCGTAGAGGACTATCAGCTGGCCGCGTCCAGTCCGTCGCGACCCGTCTCATCGTAGAACGTGAACGAGAACGGCAAGCTTTCAACATCGAAGAATACTGGACCATCGAAGGCCTTTTCGAAAAAGACAAACAAGAATTCCCAGGAAAACTCACCAAAATCAAAGGGAAAAAAGTCCAAAAACTCCAAATCCAAACAGAAGAAGAAGCAAAAAAAATCACAAAAGCACTTAAAGGTGTCGAATTTACCGTGGAATCCGTAGATCAAAAACACGCCAAAAAATCCCCACCAAAGCCCCTCACCACCTCCCTGCTTCAACAAGAAGCAAACAACAAACTCGGTTTCGGCGCCAAACGAACCATGACCGTCGCGCAAAAACTCTACGAAACCGGAAAAATCACCTACATGCGTACCGACTCAATGAATCTCGCCGATTCATTCCTCAAAGACACACAAGCCTACATCAGCACAACATTCGGCGCAGACTACGCAAAAGGCATCCAAACCTACACAACCAAAAGTAAGGGCGCACAAGAAGCCCACGAAGCCATTCGCCCAACCGATGTCACCGTCACGCCAGACGATCTCAAAACCGCCGACGCCGGCATGAAAAAACTCTACAAACTCATTTGGAGCCGAACCGTCGCAACTCAAATGCCTCCAGCCAAACTCGAACGAACCGGCATCAACCTCAACGCAAAAGACTACACCTTCCGCGCAAACGGCAGTACGATCGTTTTTGATGGATACATGAAAGTCTACCGATCCACCAAAGAAAAAATCCTCCCAGAATGTAAAGAAGGTGACAAAGTAAAAGACAAAACCGTCGAAGCAAAACAGCACTTCACAGAACCTCCAGCACGCTACTCCGACGCAACCCTCGTCAAAGTCATGGAAGAACACGGTATCGGCCGCCCATCAACCTATGCCCCAACCATTCACACCATCATCAACCGCGGCTACGTCGAACGAGATGACAACAAAAAACTCGAACCAACAGACATCGCCTGCATTGTAAGCGACCTTCTCGTAGAACATTTTCCAAACATCGTAAACTACGAATTCACCGCAAACATGGAACAAACCCTGGACCACGTCGCTCACGGCAAAACAGACTGGGTTCCAGCACTCAACGATTTCTACAAACCCTTCCACAAAAATCTCGAGAAAAAAACAAAAGACATCTCAAGAGAAGACGTCTTAAAAGACCGCGAACTAGGCAAAGATCCCATCACAAAACTTCCTATCGTCGTCCGTGTCGGTCGCTTTGGCCCATACGCACAACTCGGCCACTGGAGCGAAGAAGATCGCAAAGAAAAGATCAACAAGCCAAAATCCGTCTCCCTTCTAGACGGCATGCACTTCGAAACATGCACCCTAGAAGAAGTCCTCCCTCTCTTCGAACTCCCAAGAGAAGTCGGCAAAATGCCAGACGGCACTGTTATCACCGCGCAACTAGGCCCATACGGTCCATACATTAAAGCCGGCAAAATCAACGCCTCCATCCCAGAAGAACTCACCGTATTCACCGTAAACGAACCAGAAGCCATCAAACTCATCAAAGAAGCAGACAAACAAAAGAAAGAAGCCGCAAAACCAATCGCCGAACTCGGCGAAGACCCCAACTCCAAAGAACCCCTTCTCGTCAAAAACGGAAGATTCGGTCCATACGTCACAAACGGCAAGCTAAACGCCTCCATCCCAAAGAAAATCGACCCAACGACCGTCGATAGAAAACTCGCCCTCGAAATCCTCGAGAAAAAACGAGCCAAAAAGAAAAAATAGCGCACAAGCGCTATTTTTTTCACCAAAACCCGCAACATCTAGCCGAATCCGCCTATCTCCGCTATCGTATCTATATGGCCGCCAATATAGATGCCAATACAAACTTCAATGTTCTCGGCAATAAACTGAGCCCATCAAGATACCCCGAAAAAGACATAGCTCTCATTCGGGAAGCTTACGATTTCTCACAAAAAGCCCATGAAGGCCAAATGCGTCTCACCGGCCAACCATATTTCCAACATCCTGTTGCAACCGCCTGCAAACTCGCCGATCTCCAACTCCCCACAGAAGTCATCATCGCCGGTCTCCTCCACGACGTCGTAGAAGACGCCGGCGTAGACCTTGACGATATCGTCGTCCTCTTCGGCGAAGACGTCGCAAACATGGTAGAAAGCGTCACCAAACTCGGAAACGTCCAATACCGAGGCCTCGAGCGCTACGTAGAAAACCTCCGAAAAATGTTCCTCGCCATGGCAAACGACGTCCGCGTCATCTTCATCAAATTCGCGGACAGAATGCACAACCTTGAAACCCTTTACGTCCTCCCAGAACACAAACGCGCTCGCATCGCAAAAGAAGTTCTAGATATCTACGCCCCCATCGCTCACAGGCTCGGCATGGGAGAATACCGAGGCCTATTCGAAGATTACGCCTTCAAATACCTCCAACCAAAAGAATACAACTGGACGAAGCACCTCCTCGAACAACGCGTAAAACGCTTTAACCCAGCCTACGAAAAATCCAAAAAAGAACTCATAAACGAACTCAAAACAAACAGCATCTCCCCAGTAGACATCCATGGCAGAATCAAATACTGCTACAGCCTCTACCAAAAGCTCCAGCGCCACGACAACGACATCAACAAAGTCTACGACATCGTCGCTATGCGCGTTGTCGTCAACTCTATCAGCGAATGTTACGCCGTTCTCGGCATCATCCACGGCATGTACACCCCGCTCGCCGGCAGAATCAAAGACTACATCTCCCAACCCAAACCGAATAAATACCAATCCCTACACACCTCCATCATCTCGGAAGATGGAGCCATCTTAGAATTCCAAATCCGCACAAAAGACATGCACGAAGAATCCGAATTCGGTATCGCGGCTCACTGGCGCTACAAAGATGGCGGAGCAAGATCAAAACAAGTCATCTGGATGGATGAACTCGTCAAAATCCAAAAAGGCCTCAAAGAAGAGGACTTCCTGGAACGCCTAGACGAACTCAAACTAGACATGTTCCACGGACGCATCTTCGTCTTTAGCCCAAACGGCGACGTCTTCGACCTCCCAGAAGAATCCACTCCCATCGATTTCGCCTACCGCATCCACACCGACATCGGCAACAAAGCCACAAACGCCAAAATCAACCGCCAAATCGCCGGCCTAGACACCCCCCTAAAATCCGGAGACATGTGCGAAATAGTCATCGACCGAAACAGAAAAGGTCCAAGCCAAGACTGGCTCAAATTCGTCAAAACACATCACGCCAGAACCAAAATCAAAGAATCACTAAAAAGAAACAAACGAACCCTTCTAGGATTCATGAGCAGATAAAAAATGGGCAATTGCCCATTTTTTTCTAACACCCTTTCAATCTCGTCAAAAGCCCCCGCATATCCTCCTTCGTATAAAAATGAAGTGTCACCTTCCCCCTCCCCATCTTATGATGCACCTGCACCTTTGTCCCAAACACTTCTCTCAATTCCGCCTCAAGCGCCGCCACATTCGGATCTGTCGCCCGCTTCCGAGGAGAGTTCGCCCGAATCTCAATCTCTCGTGTCGGCACCCCTCCTTGCAAAATCTGCTCAAACATCGACTTCCGTCGTGCCGGATCACTCTCTGTCAAAAGCGCACGTCCATGCGTACGCGAAATCCGCCCATCCATAATTGCCTCCAAAATATACTCATCAAGCCCCAAAAGCCGAATCGTATTCGCAATCACCGGCCGGCTCTTCCCCACGCGCTCCGCAATCTGTGAATGCGTCATAGAAAACTGATCCATCAAAGCCTGATACGCATACGCTTCTTCAATCGCATTCAAATCATGTCGCTGCACATTCTCTACAAGCGCAAGCTCCAACTTCTCCTGTGCATTCGCGCTTCGCACAATCACCGGCACAACAGAAAGCCCCGCAGCCTGACTCGCTCGAAGCCGCCGCTCACCAGCAATCAATTCATAATTCCCCCCATCAACCTCCGTAACCACCAAAGGCTGCAAAATTCCATGCAGCTTAATAGATGCAACAAGCTCCTGCAATTCTTCAGCAGAAAAATACTTCCGTGGCTGTTGCGGATTGGGAACAATCGAAGCAGGAGCAACCTCCCGCAAAACCCCAACCATCGCCTCCATCACTTGAGCCTCTGGAGTTTCCGTAATTGTCTGCGGAATAAGTGCCGACAGCCCCCTTCCGAGCCCACCTTGAACCTTTGCCATACAATAGTTTAAGAAATTGAAAGCTGTCCTTCACGAATCAAAAATTCACGCGCTAGTCGCTCATACGCCTTACACCCCTTACTCGAAGAGTCATAATGCAAAATCGACTGCCCGAAACTAGGAGCCTCCGCAAGTCGTACACTCCGAGGAATCACACTACGGAAAATCTTCTCTGGAAAATGCTGGTACAACTCCTCCAAAACCTGATTCGAAAGTTTCGTTCTACTATCAAACATCGTAATCACCGCACCCAAAATTTGCAAATCCGGCTTCACACTAGAACGAATCATCCCAATCGTATGCATGAGCTGCCCAAGCCCCTCAAGCGCATAATACTCCGCCTGCACAGGAATAAGCACACTATCCGCCGCAACCATCCCATTAATCGTCAACATTCCTAAGCTGGGAGGATTATCAATAAGCACATAATCATAATCATTCCGAATCCCCATCAACGCATCATAAAGCTTCTTCTCCCGATTGAACTGACTCACAAGCTCCACACTAGCCCCCGCAAGATCCGGCCCTGTTGGCAAAAGCATCAATCCATCCTGATTCGTCCGAACAATCAATTTATCGACCGGATGCGCCTGCGTTATCGCATGATACGTCCCAAGCGTATCCGAAATATCATGCCCAAGCCCACTAGAAGCATTTCCCTGAGGATCCAAATCCACGAGAAGCACATACTTCCCCAAATGAGCCAAAAAAGAGGCCAAGTTAACCGACGTGGTCGATTTTCCAACTCCACCCTTTTGATTCACAACAGAAACAATATGTGCCATATGGATCTCTAGTATATCAAGCTCAAACCTCCCAACCAAAAAACATGTGAACACCTTCAAAATCCCCCCTCTCTTTCCATGTCATCCTGAGCGAAGCAACGCGGAGTCGAAATCTGGCAAAGCCAGATCTGCCACAGGCAGGGACCCCCCTCCCCCACATCATCCTGAGGAACGAAGGATCCATTCGAAATCAAAATCACCCCTCCCCCCATCTCGACCTTGCGGAGAGATCCTCCCCTCCGCAAATTCCACACAAAAATACCCTAACAAAAAACCACAAAAACAACCAAAACTACGCCAAAATTAGCCATTTTACACACATAAATACTGTCCAAAACACCTTGACAAAAACACAAAAATGTGCTATTATATAGACGTGAAAAGATGAGAAACATCTTGATCAAGCCCCCTCACATCAGAACCGGAATATCGCATGACCACCATCGCCATCGCCCTCCTCGCCCTCTTCGCCTCATCCCTGATGGCAATCGCCCTAACCGGCGCCCTTCTCGGTGCTGCCGGCATCGCTCTCGTCGTCGCCCCGATCGCCCCCTTTCGCGTTCTTCACCGCCATGCTCATCGAATTCGAAGGCTGGGGACACTACTACCCCCTCCCACACCTCAAACTCAACGAAAGAAAGGAAATCCACGCCTTCCTCTCCCAGGCAACGGCCTGAGACTCGCCGGACCGTGACCTCGTCACGCTCCGGCAGCCCATTGAGACAGCAAAGCAAAATGCACCGCTTAGCTCCTCATCCGCTGAACCCTTCGGAGAAAACAAAATGCTCTTCGCCACCATCGCCGCACCTGACCCCAACACCGTCACCGCCAACATCATCCGAAACGGCGAGGTCATCGACTTCGCCGCAGAAACCTTCCACCCACACCACCCCTCCAAAGGAATAATCAAACTCCTAGCCTGGATCGAGACCACATGGGGAACTCAAACCCTCATCGTCAACCTCCAGGAAACCATCGCCAAACTCAAACGCCGGAACACCTAGCTTCCGGCAGCCTACTGAACAGACGATTCACCCCCTCGCCTTTTCAGAGGCTCACATGAACATCCTTCTCGAACTCCTCGGTATCACCAATCGACCTCGTGCTCTGGACCGCGCTGATCTACCTCCCCTTCATCCCCAAACGCTTCCCCATCGAGCCATAACTCGATGGCTCAACGAGGCAGCGAAATCCCTTCGCTTCCTCAAGAGCCCAAAAGAAGGTTCTTTGTTCCCCTTCATCCCCTCTCTCAACATCACCCTTGGCTGGGACCCCCTGGCCATGCAGGTGATCGCTACTGACGGCGATGATGTGACCTATCACACCATCACCGGCACCAGCCTGATCGATCTCGATGCCAGCATCGAGATCATCAAGATCGACATCGAAACCACCAACCCCGGTGCCGACGTCGAGTTCTTCGAAACTGATTCTCTGCGCTCCCACCGCGCAGAACTCGCCACGAAAAACCCCGGACTCACCCCCCGGAACACACAGCTCTACCTCGGAAACATCCCCCCGAGGGACAGAGCATTCTAGCTCACCTCACCGAAGGGCCTGGTCCAACCCCAGCCCCTTCGGCAGCCCATCGACGAGACGAGCCCCTTCGCCTCCTCGAACAGCTCCCGGGAGCAACCATAGAACTCATCACCCCAGAATTACTTCTGGACCTGATCGCGGCATTCATCGCAACGCCAGCGATCAGCCTCCTCATCTTCCCCACCCCCACCAACTGACGACCCCCACAGGACCGTCTTCCCATTTCTATAATTCCTGCTAAACTCAAACCACAACCCAAACCCTCAAGGTCCAAAAGTGCTCAAAACAATGCTCTACACCACCTCCGCCGGCGGACTCATTATCCCCGACGGAGCCATCCTCATCGGTCTCACCATCATCGCCATCGGCATGACCCTGACCTCTCTCCCTCTCCCCTCTCCGCGGCCCACCTAGGCCGCGTTTTGCTGTTCAGAAGTTGACAAAACCAAAAAAATAACACAATATAACCCCTTCGCTCATTCACAAAAGGACAATCGTGAGAATCTCCTACATCTCCCTCCCAACAGCACCGTCCCCCACAACCCCCAACGTCCTCATCATCGGCGCCATCGGAAGAACCCCCTGCATCACCGTCTGTCATTCAAAACGACAAACACGAGACTTCATCGAAAGGCACGTCGATTCCAAAAGAATCAAACAGTGTCTCAACCAAGTAGACAACTCAAGCCTCCCGGAAAACGCCTCATCCACCAAACTCAACATCCAAGGCTTCACCGCCTTCTGGCTCGCCTCAATGATTGAAGGAACGGCCATCCAGCGCCCCCTTCCAAGAACCTCCCCATGCATCCTCTACGCAGATGTAACCATCAACCCCGAAAGCCAACAGCCTCCCGCAATCTTCACCATCGCCTTCCTCACCCCAGATGGCCATCCCGTCGTCTACATCTGCTACACACGTAAAGAGGCAAAACGCATCCTACGCACACGCCTCCACGAATCACTCGCAGACGAAGCCGAAACCACCATCACTTCCATCGAACATTCCCGCCTCCCACGAAAGGCAAGACCAAAAACCCTCCACATCGGAGGTCACGCGGCCACAATCATCGCCAGCACCCTCATGCCACGCTAAGCCCATTCTCGGGCTTATTTTTTTAAACAAAAAATCCCCTGCCATGCAGAAGATCTTTTGGTTGCGGGGACTGGATTTGAACCAGTGACCTTTGGGTTATGCATACCAACTACAGCTTTAACTGCTTCACAAATGTGAATTTGTGGTCTGGACTTTACCTTCACCCTCGACTAAACGTTAGGGTGCCTGCCATCAAGTCTCTACACCTTCCCTTGCGGGCTTGGCTCGGGATTACCATTGCAAAAGGCTTCCCCGAATTTGACAGGAGTCACGTAACGCTTTCGCACTACGCAGCCCATAATGAAATTAAGTTCCAAGAATCACGAAACGCTGCAGAACGCGGCTTTCTCTGACGTTTATCAGATTCTACCAAGTGAATCTCGCTTTTGTAGCTGACAAATTCTTCAAAAGGAAATACATAAAAAATATCGAGAGAATCGACATATACGAGAGCAAAATCGAAATCACCAAATTGATACAATTCCCGCTTCATAATACGACGATTCGTCTTAGTTCTACGAGAATCAACAACATGATTTTTCCGGTTCTGGTCAAACCAAGAAGACTTGACCTGAATTTTGACAAGCGAACCATGAACATCGAAAACAAGATCATACGAAAGTCGATCACCGTTTGGAATCAACACTTCCCAACCTCGTTTCAAAGCATGAAGGATCGCCGCTTGCTCCGCAATATCACCTTTTAACTTTGTCATGAAAAGTTCAAACTAATTTCGGGTCGAGCCCAACGAGCTACCAGACTGCTCTACCCCGCAGGCGCAATATACATTTTCACCCCATTTTTGTCAACAAATTCAAGCTACTTCACGAACCGCTTCCGCGACCCGCTCACTCACACGCTTATCAAGCACATCCGGCATAATATTCTCCGCAGTCGGCACCTCAACACTATCCGCAAGTGCCTTCGCCGCCGCAAGCTTCATCTCACTCGTAATCGCCTTAGCCCGCACATCAAGCGCCCCTCGAAAAATCCCAGGAAACGCCAAAACATTGTTCACCTGATTCGCGAAATCACTCCGCCCAGTCGCAACCACCACAGCCCCACCAGCTTTCGCCTCATCTGGCATAATTTCCGGCACAGGATTCGCCATCGCGATCACCACCGCCCCCTCATTCATCGACTGAACCATTTCTGTATTCACCACTCCAGGCGCACTCACCCCAATGAACACATCAACTCCTCTCATCGCATCAGTCAAACTCCCAGATAGATCATTCCGATTCGTCACCGCAAGCATCGCCTTCTTCGCATCATTCAAATTGTCCCGATCAGAACTCAAAATCCCACGACTATCAGCCATAATCACATTCCCAACCCCCTGATCAATCAAAATCTTCGCACAAGCAATCCCAGCTGCCCCAGCCCCACTCATCGCCACAGTCACATCTTCAATCTTCTTCCCCACAACCTTAAGCGCATTCAAAACCGCCGCAAGCGTTACTACCGCCGTCCCATGCTGATCATCATGAAACACCGGAATATCCAACTCTTCCGTCAATCGCTTCTCAATTTCAAAACACCGAGGCGCAGAAATATCTTCCAAATTTATCCCCCCAAAACTAGGCGCCATCGCCTTCACAATAGCGACGATTTCATCAACATCCTGCGTATCCAAAACCAACGGAAACGCATCAACCCCTCCAAATTCTTTAAAAAGTGCAGCCTTCCCTTCCATAACAGGAAGCGCAGCCTCAGGCCCAATATCCCCAAGTCCAAGCACCGCTGACCCATCACTCACAACCGCCACCCAATTCCCGCGAGCCGTATACTTCCAAACATCCTCTTTATTCTCCGCAATCCGCCGACAAGGCTCTGCAACTCCAGGCGTATAAGCCCAAGAAAGATCCTCTCGAGTCGCCAAAGAACTTTTCACTTCAAGCCCAATCTTTCCCTTTAATTCTGCATGCTTTTCCAAAGCCAATTGATTGTAATCCATATGCCAAGATCTTATCATAAATTCCCAACCAGCAGCCATCACCCCTCACAAAACCTTCCCCCCGCCTCCTTGATACAAAAGTGGTCCGTACGGACCACTTTTGTATCAAGCAGAGTAACAAATATCCATTGACAAACCGACCATTTTTTCATACACTCTGCGCACGGCCAGATGGCGGAACTGGTAGACGCGCGGGACTCAAAATCCCGTGGTAGCAATACCGTGAGGGTTCGATCCCCTCTCTGGCCACCACAAGAATGTTTTTATTTGATGGCCAGAGAGGGGTGAGAACCCTCACCCGGGTTCGCTGTATCGAGGATAGAGAGCGGTGTATTCAAGCTCGCTTGAATACACCCGAACGACGCAGATACTCCGTTTGCGCAGCAAACACTCCCCTCTCTGGCCACCACTCCTCGAAGAGGAGTGCCCTTCGTAGCTCGATCCTATAGAGCAAAGAACGGGCAACAACCTAGACATCTTGTCGACACACAAAAATACTGATACGATCGAGCAGAAATCAAACCTGGCTGGGTAGCTCAGTTGGTTAGAGCGAAGGACTCATAAGCCTTAGGTCGTGGGTTCGAGCCCCACTCCAGCCACCAAAAGCGCATCGTGTAACGATGTGTTTTTGTTATAAAACCAACCGTAGGCCACAAAAAACATCATTTCAAACAACCTTCTCCTTGATACAAAAGTGGTCCGTACGGACCACTTTTGTATCAAGGAAAAAATACCCAATATTCGTAAAATTTTGTTAACTTTAGCCATTTTTCACTTGACAAAACCTCATTTTTATGCTATATTTCAACGTCATACAAAGGAGAAATCCATGACAACAAAACTCCGCCCAGGAAGGTTCAAGCTCCTAAAAAGCGCCTGGGCACTCACCCGCGCGGGATGGGATCGCGCCGCAGAGGAGATAAGCGAGGCAGCTTGGCACATTCGTGCCAACTCCTCACCGATCGCAACGGCAATTTTCTTGATCGTTCTCGCGATCGAAATTGCATGTTTCATCCCCCTCTACGTCGCCCTGAATGCGGCCTTCCCGCCGCTCTGGGTCATCCCCATCGAAGAGGCCATCATCCTCGGGGCACTCATCGGAACAACGGGAACATTCAACCGCCTCACAAGGCAAAGCCGACCACAGAATCGGCTCCCAGTGTCCCACGGCTCGCCGCGAACATCAAAGACGACCCAAAACGAAGACTCACAGCTGCCGTGGACCTCAACCCACCACGCCCTCGACAAAAGTCTCCGGGAAAAGTCGTCCTCGTCGATGGCGAGCCTCGATTCCTGATGGAATAGCCGCCCCTCCCCCGCGGATCGCCCGGCGCGTCACCCTAGACGCGCCGGGTTTCATTTTTCCCCAACAAAAGCCAAATACCTCATAACGAATGCTATACTAACTCCATATGACCGTCACAACCCATGCAGCCATCGGAACCGTTATCGGATTCCACGTCGGAAACCCCATCCTCGGCTTCATCCTTGGCTTCCTCGTGCATTTTGTTTGTGACATGATCCCGCACGGCGACAGCAAACTCGCAGACGACTTCAAAACCCGCAAAAGCATGAAGGCTCCAATCACCTACGGAACCCTAGACTTCTTCTTCACCGTCGTCGTCATGCTCACCGCCTTCAACATAAAAGGCGACGTAGAAACACTTCCATTATTCGCAGCCATCGTCGGATCCGTCCTCCCAGACGCCATGATCGGCGTCTACGAATTCTCCAAAAAACGCCTTTTCAAACGTTTCCACGACCTCCACTTCTACTACCACAACATGGTTTCGTACCACACAGGAGACTTCAAACTCCGTTACGCCATCCTAGGCCAAGCCATCGTCGTCCTATTCATATTCCACTGGCTCAGCTAATCAAAAAAACTGCCTTCGAGGCAGTTTTTTTGATTCAATCACTTACAAAGCCGCCACCCCCATCATCGTCAAAATCATCACAATAGTACCTGCCGTCAAAACCCCAAAAAACACCGAAGGCGCCGCATATCGCCAATCAATCTTCAAAGCCACAGCAGCCAACGTTGCCGTATACAAACCCGTCATTGGAAGCGGAATCGCCGTAAACAAGAAAAGCGCCAGAGCCCCATACTTCTCATACTTTTCTTTCACACGTCCTTCAGCTCGATCAATACTCTTATCAATAACTTTCGTCATCCAAGGCATCCATTTCTCCGCAAAATTTCGAAACGCTCGCAACCCAAAATACAACGGAAAAAACGGAAGTAGATTTCCCAAAATCGCCAAACCTAACGCATCAAGTGGCTGCACCTCCCAAACCGTAATCGCCCAAGGAATCGCCAGCCGAAGCTCCGTCAACGGAAGCGCCGCCATCACAATCGTCCCAAGCCAAGCCGGAAACTCCATCAAAAAACCCGTAATCATCTCCACCATATTAATTTGGCCATTCAAATACCTTATAAGCCCAAGCTGCAAGCCCAATCACCTCATGCATCCGATCATCCTTCGAATCCGCACCAAGCACGATCACATGAACATCATCCCCATCTCGATCAACCGTCGTCGCCAAAACATATCCAGCCTGAGGCAAGTACCCCGTTTTCCCAGCAACAATTTCATACTCCCCCTCATGCAAAAACGACTCCAAAACCTGATTCGTACTCTCAATATAACTAGAAATTCCAGATGAGTGCACGATCGTCACATTTCGCGCCCTCATATATTCACGCAAAGCCTCATATTCATCCGCTTCCTCCAAAAGAAGCGTCAAATCAAACACCGTAGAAACATTCCCCGCATCAATCCCTGTCGGATCGACAAAAACGGAAGAATCCATTCCAAGCTCACGAGCAACCACATTCATCTCCGCAATAAACGCCTCATATTCAAGTCCACTAAGCCGCGCCAAAGCTCTCGTCGCCGTATTATCCGACCCAACCACAGAAGCCGCAAACACATCCTCAAGCCGGAGCGCATCATCAAACGCGACATACGTCCGCCCCCCATACACAAAATCATCCCCAACAACCGTCACATACGCATCCAAATCCACTTCCTGACGTAAGAGCACGATCGCCGTCATCAACTTCGTTACAGATCCAATCGACCGCACATCATACGCATTCTTCGAAAACAACACCGCCCCACTCCGCACATCCTGCACAAGCGCACTCTTCGCCGTCGTCACAATCCCATGCGAATCCAAATCCACCTTCATCGGCCGAGGAATCTCGCGCTCATCAGCAAGAGGAAGTTGCACATCAAAACTCGCAAGCTCAGCCGCAGAAACCACGCCAGGATCCAAAAGCGTCTCATCAAGTTGATGCTCATACACCGCAGCATTCATCGGAAACGCCGAGGCAAACACCCCCGTCATCACAATTTGTCCAATAACTTTCAAAAACATATTACTCCTCCTGCAAATTTAAAAGCATCTCCGTAATCCGCGCATTATCATGATACTCCGCATAGTCATCCAAATCCGAAACCTCATGCACCCCAAGCCCGCGCAAAAGCTCAGAACTCAAAACATACACAGGCAAAATCTTCTCCTTATCCTCCCGCTGAACCACAAACCCTCGCATCGATAAATTCCGCAAAATAATCGTACAATTCACCCCACGAATATGCTCAATCTCCGGCTGCGTAATCGGCCCGCGATAAGCAATAATCGTTAATGTCTCAAGCTGAGGTCGCGTCAAATCCCCTTCAAACTCCTTTTTCGCCAACTTCTTCGTCACCTCCCCAAACGCCGGATTCGACCCAAGCTCAACTGCCCCGTCCCCTTTCACCACATGAATCCCACTTCCCTCAACATTGCGAACCTCCATCAACTCCTCAACCGCTCCATCAACCTCCTCAACCTTCACCTCCAAAAGCCCAGCCAGCTTCTTCCAAGAAACCGGCCGAGTCGACAAAAACAAAATCGCCTCAATCTTCGCTGCTAATTCACTCATACACGCTCTATAAGAATATCACGATCCTCACTCTGCGTCGCCGTCACAACCCGCTGCTTCACAAGCTCCAAAAGCGCCAAAAAACTCACCACAACCTCCGCCTTATTCTTCGCCCCATGCATCACCTCCTTGAACCGCATCTTCGCCCGCGTCGCAATCGCCCCCTTCAATTCCCCGATTCTCTCTTGCACCGACTTCACCCGATCAATATGCACCTGCCGAAGCGCAAAAAACGGCTCCAATTTCTTCAAAAGCCCCTTCATCGCCCCATGCAAAGAATCAACCGTCACATTTTCCGACATCACAAACCCCTCAGGCGCTGCCTCAATCTTCACAAACGGCCGAGGAACAATTCTCGCATCACTCACAAACCGAGCCTCCAGCTTATCTGCCGCCTCCACAAACATCCGATACAACCGCAACTGATCCTCAAGCTTCTGCACCTCCTCTTCTTCCTCCTCAGTCCGCAAATAAGGCATCAACTCCCGACTCTTCAAATAAATAAGCCGACTCGCCACAACCAAAAAATCCGCCATCTCATCCGGCGGCGGCTCGTGCGCATCAAGATATCCCAAATAATCCTCTGCAATCTCCGCAAGTGCCACATCCTTAATCTCAAGCTCTCGCTGATTTAACAAATCCAACAAAAGTCCAAGCGGACCAGAAAAAGCATCCTGCTTTACAACAAAATCCATGCCATTATTCTATCACGAACCAAAAGTGGACATTAAATGTCCACGTTGATATTCGCCTCCTTCAAAACCTTCGCCGGCAACTCCCCAGGCGCTGTCATCACACTAACCGTCCCACTCCCCGTCATCGGAAACGCCTGAACCTCCCGAATCGCTTCCTCGCCCATCATCGTCATCAAATTCCGCTCCACACCAAACGCAATCCCTCCATGCGGCGGCGCACCATAACTAAACGCCTCAAGCAAATGTCCAACAGATGCCTCAATTTCATCATCACTATATCCCATCGTCTTATACGTCGCTCGCAAAACCTCCGGTTCATGCGCCCGAATCGATCCACCGCCAACTTCATATCCATTACAAACCAAATCATACTGACTCGTCAAAATATTCTCAATATTTTTCCCCGCCAAATGATCCTCCTTAAACTCCGGCAAAGGATTACTAAACGGATTATGCGTAAACGTCCACCCACCATCATCCGTCTTCTCAAAAAACGGAAAATCAATCACCCACGCATACGCAAGCACACCCGCAGCCTTCTCCTCCTCCGTCCGCAAATCAAACTTATCATCCCCATATTTCTCCATTGCTTCCTTATACGTAATCCGAGGAAACGGCTTTTCCTTAATCGTAAACCCAAGCGCCTCAGCGGAATGAATCATCATCCCCTCAAGCATCTCCATCACACGCTCCCGATCAACAAAACTCATCTCCACATCAATCTGCGTATGCTCAAACGCACGATCAGCCCGAGGATCCTCATCCCGAAAACACCGCGCCGTCTGAAAATACCGCTCAAACCCCGCCGTCATCAAAAGCTGCTTATACTGCTGCGGACTCTGCGGAAGCGCAAAAAACTTCCCTGGCTGAAGTCGACTCGGAACAATAAAGTCCCGAGACCCTTCAGGTGTCGCCTGACTAAAGTAAGGCGTCTCAATCTCACAAAAATCATGCTTGAAAAAATAATCTCTCGCAGCCTGAACAAACTTACTCCGAAGCCGAATATTCTTCGCAAGCCGCTCACTCCGCAGATCCAAATACCGGTACTTCAACCGAACTTCTTCATTGACATTTGATGTATCCCGATCCAATTCAAACGGAGGCGTCTTCGCCTTATTCAACACCTTCACCGACTTCGCCAAAATCTCCACCGTACCCGTAGCAATCTTCTCATTCACCGCCTTCTCAGACCGCTTCTGCACAACCCCCTCAATCTCAAGCACCCACTCCCCACGAATCTCCTGAATGGCCTCCATCGCGTCATTACCAACCTCACTCGGAACCACAACAACCTGCATCAAACCAGATCGATCCCGCATATCAAAAAACAAAACCTTCCCCATATCCCGCCGAGCATGAACCCAGCCCGAAATAAGAACCTGCTCATCGATCTTCTCGAGAGTCTTCGTATGCAATAGTCGTTTCATATGCCCGTATATTAGCCCTATCAAGAAAGAAACTCAAGACCATCATCACCACTACGTCAAATCCGTAAACGGATTCATCGCTACCTCCCAAAGATGCCCATCCAAATCCTTAAAATATCCAGAATACCCGCCCCAAAACACCTCCTGAGCCTCCTTCACAATCTCTGCCCCAAGCACTCGCGCCTCTTCCATCACCCGATCCACATCTTCTTTCGTCGGCTCCAAATGCCCAAGCGTCACCCCACGAAACCCCTCTCCAGCCGCATTCACCGTCGCATCCTTCGCTAAATCATCCCAAGGAAACAACCCAAGCCAAGTCCCACCCTCGCCAGGAAACATCACCATATCATCCTCCGAATCCTCATCCTGCGAACGAAGCTTAAACCCAAGTCCAAGATAAAACGCGCGAGCCTTCTTCACATCACGAACTCCAAGGGTAATTAATCCAATTTTTGGCTTCATAAAACCCCAACCTAAAACTTAGCCCTCTGCCTCTCAACCTCCTCTGCATCCCTCCCAAGATAAACCCGCACATCAAAAAATTCATCACCTCCCTCATTCCGCTGGCCAACAACATCCATCTCCGCAACAAGCCCAACCTTCGTTGCCATTCGCTCAAACTGCCTAGTCAAAATCTGATAACTCGTCTTTCCACGAGCATTCGTAAAAATCGGAAGCATATCTTCATCACCCTCTTGATAAGCGCCTAAATAACTCTCAAAAAACTCCCGAATCAACTTCCCTCCAGCTAAACGGCTACCCGGCCGTGCAGCCAAATCAGAAATATACACCTGCCGAACCCCATCTTTCGTACGCCCCTCATACGCAAGAATATACCCCTGAGGAATCCCGCGCGTATTCCGATACATGAACGACAAATTCGGCCGCTCAAAATACGCATTCGCAATTTCCATCCCAATAATATTATTCTGCATGCCATGCAAATTCTCCAAAAGAGATGCATTGTCAGCATAAGCCTTCCCCTCAATAGAGGTAACAGCGATAGCATCACGCGTCGTCATACGAGAAACCCCTTTCCGCACAGGAGCCTCACATTCCGCCAATCCAGTCTCCAAAACAAAACACTTTTCACCAGAGTTATCCGAATATCCCATTGGGGCCTGCGGAATAAAATGATTATCAATCTGATCAAAACCAAGTGCAGCAGGCGTATACCCCTTCCCAACAACAACCCGAGTCGCATCAACCTCAAGACCCTCCGCATGCACATCCAAATAATCCGTCATAAAACGCCGATAGGCTTCAGAAATGAATGTCGAAGCCTTCCCTTGCGCATTTTTCGCCACCTCAATATTGTCGCATGCAATCACCTCTCTATTCCCAAAATCCGTCGCCGCAACAACATCATTAATATGCCCCTGACGTTTATACGCACCCAATATCGCAGGAACATCCATCTCGGTCTCCATATCAATATTGACAACAGATTGAGCCACAGTACGCCACTCCCCTTCCGCATTCTTTCGCTCAAGCACGATTTGAGCACAATTGGGATTAAACATGTATACATTATTCTTACCTGACCCAAAAGGCATGCAACTTGCCGTATCGTTACCTGCGATGACCATTTCAGGATCACTCTTCGCTCCAAGCTTCATCCGGTAGACCTCCCCATTTGGCCGCAACAAGCCAATGTCATCATCAAAAACAATCTCCTCTAGCGCCTCGCGCTGCTCATGAGAAAGCTGCATCAATCCAACAGGATCCTGCCAAACATTCCTCCATCGAACCCCCTCCCTCTTACACCATCGCTGAATACGAGAAAATACCTTCCCGGGATGCTTAGCCTTTCCCGGTATACCAAATCGTCGCTTACCAACAGCTTCCTGTATAAACCGATGCAAAACACGAGGAATGCTCGGATCATTCTCAGGCGAATCATAAAGCCTATACTCCCTCTCCATCGGAGGTAACGTCTGAATCTTATCAAGAGAACCCCCAATGAGCGCATCTCGCATATCCTTGCCATCAAGACCCAAAAACGGCAACGAAAGATAATTTGACGGCTTTTTAACCTTATTCACCTCGGCATCCGTATGACCATCATCAATATCCAAAAATGCAGCCGGATCTTCTCGAAACATCAAAACCTTTCCAGTATCAACGTTTTCATGCAAAATCAATCGTTCAAAATAAACACGTTTTCGAGGATCGGTCTCATGCTGCAGCTCGGTTAAAAAATCCGACCGATCAAGCAAACGAACCATGGATGCATAGTTCCGGAGCCCCTTCCAACTAGAAAACGGACGCGATGGATCACGCTCAACGCCACGAACCCATGTTTGTAAAACATCAATTGCAGAAAAAGCCTTGGCCTGCTCCAATAGCTGATTCAAGTCCCTCCCCTCAAGTAACTGCGAGATAGCATTTAATTCATGCTGTGCAAATCCCGACCGATAAACCTGCCCATCTTTTGCAACTTGCAACAAAATATTCTGCCCAAATCGATCTGGAGTTTCACCACTGAGTGCCTGTAAAGCAATGATGGAATCAACGGCAAAATAAGCATCATGCACAGAAAGCCCAAGACGATTACCATACTTAATCGCAATCTCAGCACCAAACAATTCTCTCATGCGCGCAAACCAAATTTGATTATCAGATTCGTAAACCTCCCCCTCTTCATCCTCCATCGACAAATCCTCAACCCTACCATAATGACTCACATCAAATCTCAAGTGATCCGCGATAAGATCATAATCAAGTCTCCCACGACCATCCCGCAAAAAAGCTGCGGGGAAATCGCTCTTCAAAACTTCAGCTTGAAACGGACTAATGCTAAACTCACTTCTCGCCAAAAAAATCTCTCGATCAACATTCTGCCCAAAAGAAACGACACGTTGTAAATATTCAAGTTGTTCTTCAGGGATCCGATCTGCAACCGCAATACCTGCCTCCTCCAAAACAGCGGAGATACCCATCCAATTTAAACTAGGCAACATTCGCGCAAGCCGAATCCTATCAATTACCGAGATATCATCATGAAACAAACCCCCTTCAACACGACGGAAAAACGATGAATCAAAATCAAAAAATGTCAAGAACTCCTCCTCCCCCGCAAAAAGCCCGCTATCTAAAATGCTTTTAATAAAGCTCGGCGAGTTTATTAAGTCATCTTCATCCAAAGTAGACAAAAAAGCTTTTTCCGCATCACCTAACTGCCCCCCCTCCTCATCAGCAAATCTCCAATCCTCAACCCTCTCAACAAAAGCACGTTTTAATACACTTCGAACATCTCCCCCATCAAATAATCGCTGAGTAAGCGCGGGGGAACTAAAGAGCCGTAAAGCAATCTCCGCATCCATGGAAAATTTAAAAAAATCTTCTCGAACTTGAACGGGCATCTCAAACAAAACAGTCTGACAAAAAAAATCACAAGAAGAAGCGTCCTGATCCCGCAATGCACGACGCAAAAAATTCCGGTTATGGGACTTCAAATCTACGACATGTGAACCCCTTTCGTAGGCCAATGCCTTATCATGCAAATCAACAGAATACATCCGTTCAGAAAACCATTTAGCAAAAATTGTAGCCATCTCATCCCCGCGAGCTTTTAATGACAAATCCTGAAAACCCTCAGCGCCATCCTTCAAATCTTGCTTTGAATACTCTTGCCGGACGTACCCATCCAAAACCTTTATATCCGAAAAGGTCGACCTCAAACCAAGACGATACAAACCCATTGGAATACGTACATTCGAAACCTGGACAGCGATACAAGAAGCTAACTCATGGTCACGATCACGCAAAGCTTGATGAATAAACTCTTCCGCTCCATTGCCGCTTAACGAAAAAACATGATCTACTTCATCAGAAAGACCCCATCGCTCATCCCGAGAAATATTAGGAAGATGGATACCAATCCCAGAATACCAATCCTGTCGAACCCGCTCATCTTGCAACTCCTTCTCCGTCATGCCTTTAGCCTCCAAAAACTCATCATGTCGCTCATCTCGCCTATCAAGAATACCTCTCTCGATCTCCGATCGAGCAAATAAACGACTCTTCTGACGATCATAAGGCTTACTCATACATCAAAAGTATACACTAAAAAACCAATCACCGTGAACAAACTCAAACCACCCCCTCCCAAAAAGGCACATCCACCCGCACAGGAAAATGATACACACACAAATCATGCACTACCCCACAAAACGCCCGCACAACATCCCCCCGAAGCTCCACACGCATCAAATCCTCCCACTGTGCCCCCCGAGCAAACCGCAAAAATTTCACCACATCCCCATCAATCACCCGCGCCGCAAACCACTCCCGAGGCGCCTCCTCAAAACACCCCTTACAAACAAGTCCCCCTTTCGGCCCATGCCATCGCACCCCTTCACGCGGAGCGCCTCCTCGACACCCCACGCAAACATCAAGCACCACCTCATACCCAAGCCACCCCAAAAGCCGAAGCAAAAACGATCCCAGCAAAAACATCTTCCGAGTCGACCCAAACCTTTCCGCTACATCCAAAAACCCCATCCATTGTAAAAGACCCTCATACATCACCACATCCACATCCATATCCCGAAGCTGCCGCTGCATCATCAAAAACGAACTTCCCACTAATACCCGACGCTCCGCATCCCCTTCGATCCCCCGAAATCGACGCACCCGATCCGCCTGAATCACGGTAAAACTCCTCTTCCCTCGCACCACCTCAAGATCAATCTCACTAAACCCCTCCAAATGCGGCGCCAATTTCGCCGACCCCTTCCGCGCACTCCGACCAAAAAACGTCAGCCTTCCCAGCTCACGCGTATATGCATAATACATCCGATCAGCCTCACGAACAGCGAATGAGGCCAAAATCACTCCTCGAACTTTCAATGTAGACCATGCCATCAATCCGTATCAAAATACGCCTGAAGTAAAATCATCGCAGCAAGCGCATCCTCAGCCACACCAGACCCCTGCTCCTCCTGAAGCTGCTGCGCCGCCTTCGTCGTGTACCGCTCATCCACCGTATCAATATCCACCTTCACCACAACCTTCAAATCCTCAATAAACGCCCTCACAACATCAGCTTGAGCCGTATCAACATCACTCACCGGCATCCCCACTACAACCTTATCAACCCCCTCTCGCTCCACAACCCCCGCAATCTCATCAAGCCCGTACACAACCCCAAAAGGCATCGCAACCCGACTCTCGTCATCCCCAATAGCAAGACCGGTCTTCTTCGTCCCATAGTCAACGCCAAGAACTCTCATACTATTGAGCAATCTCATCAGCGCTATCAGAATTGTCTAAAACAACAAAATCCGGCCGCACAACCTCCCCATTCACCTCCACAGGCATATCCTCCAAAGGCTCAAAAACCTCATCCCCATCATCCACATGCAAAATCGCCACATACCGATACCCAACATCAAGCGGAACATTCATCCCAATAATCACTCCTTCATGCACGCCAACATCCAAAAGCCGACTCACCCCCACAATCTCCGCAGGCGCCTCACTCATCGTCCGATGAATCGTAATATGCCCCGGCGCCACAAGCTCCGCATCAAGTGTCACCTTCTCTACGTCATACTGATCCTCAATCACAATCGACCCTCCCCCCACATCAACCGGTCCATTCACATTGCTCGCCTCCTGCGCAAAAAAGAAATACCATCCACAAAATAGCAAAAACCCAATCACAAACCCGAGCAAAATCTTATCATTCTGATCAAGTCCTTTCGCATTATTCATACCCAATATCTACACGAGGCTCCGGCGTCAAAAACACCGGCCCATCTTTTGTTATTGCAATACTCACTTCAAAATGCGCCGCCTGACTCCCGTCTTTCGTCTCAATCGTCCATCCATCATCCGCCGTCGCAACATCAAAATCCCCAAGCGTCACCATCGGCTCAATCGCAAGACACATTCCTTCCTCAATTTTCACCCCCTTACTCATCTTGCTCCGAAAATTCGGCACATGCGGCTTCTCATGCACCGCATGCCCAACACCATGCCCGACAAGCGCCCGTACAATCCCGTATCGATTTTCATCAATGCTGTCTTGCACGGCAATAGAAATATCATTAATCTCATTTCCTACAACAGCCGCCTTCACCCCCGCACGCATCGCCTCTCGCGTCACATGCAAAAGCTCCCGACGCTCTTCATCAACACCCCCTACCGGAACCGTCACCGCCATATCTGTACAAAGCCCCTCAATCCAACATCCAATATCAAGCCCAACAATATCCCCATCTTCAATCACAACATCACGATCCCCCGCTCCATGCACGACTTCATGATTCCGAGAAATACAAACCGTACTAGGAAACCCCGTATCACCCCCTCCCTTATAACCCAAAAACGAAGACTTCCCGCCCCCATCTTCAATCACCTTCCGCGCAATCGCATCAAGCTCGTGCATCCGCACACCAGGTTTACAAGCATCAATAGCCGCCTGCAACGCCTGACTCAAAAGTACCCCTCCACGCTTCAATACTTCAATTTCTTCTCCAGTTTTAATAAGTGCCATAATAAAATTCATTCCCATCTCGACCGAAGTGGAGAGATCTCTCGACTGCGCTCGAGATGGAAAGCAAAATTAAATCCCAACAGCCTCAGCAACCCGAGCCTCAACCTCCTCACGACTCCCAAGTCCGCTAACCTCTTTCATCACTCCTTGCTTCTGATACTCACCAACCACAGGCATGGTCTCTTCCTCATAAATCTTCAAACGATTCCCGATAACATCCGGCGTATCATCCTCTCGCCCCTCTAACTCAGCCCGCTTCACAAGCCGAACCATAGACTCCTCCCGAGGAACATCAATCAAAAGCACCGCCGTCGGCGTATCAAACTCATTATAAACCGCATACTGATTCAAATTCCGAGGATATCCATCAATAATATACCCTCCCTGCGCATCCCCTTTCGCAAGCCGAGCCTTCAAAAGCTCAAGTGCGACTTCATCAGAAACAAGTGCTCCCGTTTCAATCGCCTTCCGAGCTTCTTCCGCATAAGGCCCTTCCTGCCCATCAACATCCCGAATCAACTGCCCCATAGAAACAGCTGGAACTCCCAATTTCCCAGCCAAAAGCTGAGCCTGAGTCCCCTTTCCACTCCCTTGTGGACCAAGTATCAAAATCTTATGCATAGTAATATGAGTATAACAAACCCCCATTTTTTGTCGAAAAAGCCTCGCCTAAGCGAGGCTTTTATCAAATCCATCAATCCTTAAAACGCAGGAAAAACCTCATCACATCGTTCTTATTTCGAGGAGCGCAGTAAAACGTATAAGTAATACGTTGTCTAGCACCACAGAAAAAGAACGATGTGATGAGGTTTTAACAAGTTTTAATATCTCCGCATCGTTACCTGTGATTCAACCTGCTTCACCATGTCGATGACTACCGCAACAATGATGAGCACACTCGCTCCTCCAACAATCAAATTCTGCTGCCCCGTAATCTCCTGCACAAGAAGCGGAAGTACCGCAATCGCAGACAAGAACGTCGCCCCTAAGAGCAGAATCCGATTCCGAAGCCATTCCAAATACTTCTGCGTCTGCTCCCCAGGCCGAATTCCCGGAATAAACCCACCCTGCTTCTGCAAATTATCCGCAATATTATCCGGCTTAAACACCACGGAGGCATAAAAGAACGTAAATCCAAACACAAGCGCAAAATACAGAATGCCGTAGAAAAGCTGATTTCCGAAAAGCTCAAGAACAATCTGCGCACCTTGCTGCAAAACCTCTGTCCGCGCGTTCAAAAAGAATTGCGCAATAAGCGGAGGAAATACAATCACCGAAATCGCAAAAATAATTGGGATCATCCCCCCAATGTTCAATCGCACAGGCAAATGCGAACTCACCTTCTGACTCGCTCCACCACGAATTCCTCGCGCATATTGCACAGGAATATTCCGCTGAGCCTCATTCACCAAAACAACCGCGACAACCGTCGCAATACTCATGGCAATGAAGAGGACAATATCAAACAACATGCTCGGCGTATATGTCGCAAACATCTGCTGCAAAAACCCTGGGAATCCAGCAATAATTCCCGCCAAAATCATAATAGAAATTCCATTTCCAACCCCTCGCTCCGTAATCAATTCCCCAATCCACATCAAAAACACCGTTCCAACCGTCATCACCGTCACCGCCGCCAAAAGCTCAAAACCACTAATCGAAATACCAAGCGAAACCCCCTGCTGAGCAAACAACTGAATCAATCCAAACGACTGCAACGCACCAAGCGGCACAACCGCATATCGTGTCCATTGATTAAGCTTCGCTCGCCCCTGCTGCTCCTTCTGCATCTCCTCAACCTGAGGAAAAATCATCCCAAGCAGCTGCACAATAATCGAACTCGTAATGTACGGCGCAACCCCGAGAGCGACAATCGAAAAGTTCTGAAGCGTCCCTCCAGAAAATACATTCAAAAGCCCAAGGAGCTCATTTGAAGCCAAAAGCCCCGCAACACCACTCGCGTCGATTCCAGGGACCGTAATATGAGCGGCAACGCGATAAATCGTGAGCGCAAACAAAATAAAGAGCAAACTCTTACGAAGCTCTTTAATCTTCCAAATCCGTTTCAATAAATCCATAAATGGAAATTACCATTCCCTCAAAGAAGCCGCAAATGCGGCCTCTCAAAGAAATCTATTTTGCAAGAATCGTCCCTCCAGCTGCAGTAATCTTCTCCGCAGCAGTCTTAGAAACATCGCAGCCCTTCACAGTCACGGCCTTATCAACATTCCCATTCCCAAGTACTTTCACCCCATAACGCACAGTCTTCACAAGCCCCTTCTCTTTCAAAACCGCAGGAGTAATCTCTCCATCAAACTGAGAAAGATCCGAAACATTCACAACTTCCTTTTTCTTATTCGGAGACGTAAACCCACGAAGCTTCGGAGCAGCAAGCATCTCTCGTCGAAGACCAAGTTTCTTCAACCCGCTCACACCACTACGAGACTTTTGCCCTTTTTGCCCACGACCAGACTTCGCACCTTTCGATGCCAAACCACGACCAATACGCTTCTTGGTCTTTTTCGATCCTTTCTTCGGATGCAAATTATGTAGAGCTAAAACCATATTGTTTATTTTACTGTAGCCGCATCAACCGCATCCCCTTCAGCAACCTCAGTCTTCACAGACGGAGCCAAGATTCTCTTCGTAGAAAGAGATTTCAACGCCTTAAACGTCGCCTGCGCGTTATTGATTTTATTATTAGATCCCAAAATCTTCGAAACCGCATTCGGCACACCAGCAAGCTCAAGCACAAGCCGAACAGCTCCACCAGACTTGAGTCCAACACCCTTCGGAGCTGGCTTCAAAAGAATCTTCGCAGCACCATGCTTACTTCGAACATCATGCGGAATCGTCTCATTCACAAGCGGCACATGCACCAAATTCTTCTTCGCCTGACGAAATGCCTTTTCAACAGAAAGCGCGACATCTCCTCCCTTCGCAATCCCCATACCAACACGCCCTTTTCGATCACCAATAATCAAACATGTTCGGAATCGCATGCGCTTTCCACCCTTTGTCACACGCGTAACACGAGCAAGATCCAAAATCCGCTGATCAAACTCTCGGGGTTCACGCTTAAAATTCCGTCGACGTCCACGAGGCTTCTGAATTCCCCCACGGCGATTGTTCCCGCCTGGACGATTATTCCCTTGATGTTTCTTCTGGTCGTTCATAATCATTTAAAATTTCAATCCTGCTTCACGCGCAGACTCTGCCAAAGATCGAACACGTCCATGATAAAGATATGGTCCGCGATCAAAAATCACAGTTTCAATTTGTTTCTCTTTCGCTTTCTTTCCGATCACCGCACCAACAAGCCCAGCAATTTCAACCGGCTTTTTTCCAGCACCATCAACTTCTTTATCAGAAGCACTTGCAAGCGTCTTCTGCGCATCATCATCAATAAGCTGCGCAAAAATATGCTTCGCGCTTCGAAAAACGCTAAGTCGTGGCCGCTCGGCAGTCCCATGAATCTTCGCTCGAACACGACGTGCTCGTCGAACCTTCTGTGCCTGCTTCTTTAATGATTCTTTTCTATTCATACAAATTATTCACTTTTCGCAGCCTTACCAGCCTTTCGCCGAATCACCTCATCCGTATATCGGAACCCCTTCCCCTTATAAGGCTCTGGCTTTTTAAACGCACGAATCTCAGCAGCAACCTGACCAACGAGCTGATTATCAATACCAGCAATCGTCAAAATATTATTCTCAATCGTTGCAGTAATACTCTCAGGAATCTCATACAAAATCTCATGAGAAAATCCAAGACGCATTTTCAACTTCGATCCAGTAACCTCCATACGGAACCCAACACCATTGAGCTCCAAAGCCTTGGACCATCCATCGCTAACACCCAAAACCATATTCGCAATAAGCGCTCGATACGTCCCCCAGATTGCCCCATCATCTGGATCAACAGCACTCACGCGCAGAGCTTTCTCACCAGCATCCGTCTGAATCTCCTCAACACGAACACGCGCGTCAATATCACGCTTCAACTCCCCCTTACCTCCCTTCACAGTGATTGCCGTGCCATCAAGCATCACATCGACACCACTCGGGAGAATAATCAGTTTTTTTCCAATTCGTGACATACGCGTTTAATAAATCTCGCAAAGCACCTCACCACCAAGCCGACGCTTTCGCGCCTCTCGGTTCGTCATAAGACCATTTGGAGTAGAAACGATCGCAAACCCAAACCCAGATCGTACACGAGGAAGCGTATCAGCTTTCACGTACACACGTCGTCCAGGCTTACTAATACGTTTCAACGAAGTGATATGCGAAACCTTATTGTCCTTATATAAAAGTCCAATTCGGAGAACTCCGCGACCACTCACCTCAACTTCCTCCACAGATTTAACACACTTCTCTTTCTCAAGAATTTTCGCAATCGCAAACTTTACCTTGGATCGAGGGACGTCAACAGACGACTTCCGAACCATGGAAGCATTACGAATACGTGTAAGCATGTCTGAAATAGGATCTGTAAGCATATTCAGTTTACCAACTAGCTTTTCGAATACCAGGAATCTCGCCATTATTGGCTAGCTCCCGAAAACAAATACGACACAGGCCAAAGGCCCGCATATAAAATCGAAATCGCCCGCATTGCCAGCATCGATTAACACGCCGAGTCATGTACTTCGGCTTCTTCTTTGACTTAGCGATTTGATTTTGTGTCGCCATAAAATTAATTCGACTTCTTAACAGCAGATTTAAATGGGAATCCCAAAGCCTTAAACAATTTCAAGCCCTCTTCTTGACTTGTAGCAGTCGTCGTGATCGTCACCTGAAGTCCATGGAGTGACTCAATCTCATCTGCAGGAATTTCTGGAAACGCCGTGTGCTCCCGAAAGCCATAGTTAAAGTTTCCAGCAGAATCAACAGCCTTATCATCAATCCCACGAAAATCTCGCACACGCGGAAAAATCGCCTGAACAAGCTTCTCAGAGAAATCCCACATACGAGGCCCTCGAAGCGTCACCTTGGCACCAATAACCATCCCTTCTCGAATCTTAAAACCAGATTCTGAAAGTCGCGCCTTTGTCTTAACTGGCTCCTGACCAGAAATCGCTCGAAGTGTAGAGAGAATATTCTCAATAAATTTCGCATCACGCTTCGTGCTAAGCCCAGAGTTAATCGTAACCTTAACCATTGCAGGCACTTCAGCCACATTCTTCTTACCGAGCTCCTCCTTGAGAGCAGGAACGATCTCGTTCTTATATGTATCTTTAAGTCGAGTCATACTAAGTCAAATCTTCTACCCCATCCTTTCCCTTAATAAATCGAACCTTCTTTTTCTTCCCATCAACCTCCAAAAACTTATATCCAACACGCCCCTCCTTTTCCTTACCAACCACACGCAGATTAGAAATATGTACGGGAGCAAAAAACTCAACACGCTGCCCGGCATTTTCTCCACGTTTCTTAATATGCTTATAAGCCTTGTTCACATTTTCAATCACAACTTTTTGCATATCAGGAAAAACCTGCAAAACCTTTCCGGTCTTACCCTTATCCTTTCCCACCATCACACGTACGTTATCTCCGTTTTTAATCTTCATATGCTTAAAGTACCTCAGGAGCAAGAGAAATAATTTTCGTATACCCCGCATCACGAAGTTCACGAGCAACAGGTCCAAAAATACGAGTTCCTTTAGGCTCCTTTGTTTCACGGTTAATAATCACCGCCGCATTCTCATCAAATCGAATATAAGACCCATCCTTCCGACGCGTCTCCTTTCGCGTGCGCACCAAAACTGCGTGAACGATGTCGCTCTTCTTCGTTGGATTGTGAGGAGCAGCTTCCTTAACCACCGCTGTCACAACATCACCGATCCGAGCATACCGCTTCTGATAACCTCCCAAAACCCGAATAACCATGAGCTTTTTCGCTCCGGTGTTATCGGCAACTTTTAACATTGATTGATGTTGAACCATACAATTTTCGTGAGTAGCAGAATCGCAATATTAAGCCGAAACCGACGCATTGTCAACAATACGCCAACATTTATTCTTCGAAACTGGACGCATTTGCGTAATTGTAACCAAATCTCCATTCTTTGCTGTATTTTCAGGATCATGCACCTGAAAACGTCGACTTTTCGTAAACCGTTTCAAATACTTCGAATGAAGCACCGTTCGATCAACCCGAACAACAACCGTCTTGTCCATTTTATCGGACACAACGACGCCGTTGAGCTTACGTTTCATTTTTGTAGCTGAATCTGACATAGAATTTATTTAGCTGTTTGCTTTTGCGAAAGCAACATCATGATCCGCGCAATCGTACGCTTAATATTTCGAACCTCTCGAACGTTCTTTACCTGATTCACCGCAAGCTTCAATCGAATATCATGAAGCTTCGTCCGCTCCTCTCCAAGAACACGTTCAAGCTCATTCGCCTTCAAAGATTTCAAGTCTGAATAATCCATACTATCGACGTGTAACAAACTTAATCTTAAGTGGCAGCTTGTGCCCAGCAAGACGAAACGCCTCACGAGCCTGCTCTTCCGTAACGCCATCCATTTCAAACATTACCGTTCCAGCACGTACAGGTGTCATGTAATAATCCACACCACCCTTACCCTTTCCCATCGGAGCTTCAGCTCCATGACTTGTAATCGGATGGTCGGGGAAAATGCGAATCCAGATCTTCCCACCACGCTTAACGTATCGAGTCATCGCACGACGTGCAGATTCAATCTGCCGAGCCGTAACCCAACTTTCCGTCGTTGCTTTCATTCCGTATGCCCCAAAAACAACAGCCGTCTTCTGCGTAGCAACGCGATCCCCCTTCGTGCGCCGTTTATGACGCTTCCGATATTTCATTTTCTTCGGCATCAACATATGCTATCGCTTATTTCGAGCATTATGAACACGATTACTTCGTCCCTTTTCTTCCTTTGCGTCCTTAAAAATTTCCCCCTTATAAATCCAAACCTTCACACCAATCGCTCCATAAATCGTTCGCGCCATCACACGCGCAAAATCTACATCAGCACGTAAATTGTGAAGAGGAATACTTCCCTTGCTTACAATCTCTCTTCGAGCAATGTCCGCCCCATTCAAACGCCCTCCAACCATAACCTTCACACCTTTCGCATTCGCCTTCATGACACGCTCAACAGCCATCTTAATAGATCGACGGTAAGGCAAACGATTCTCAATTTCTTTCGCAATCTGCTGACCAACAACAGCCGCACTCAAAGAAGGATTCGGAATTTCTTGAATGTTAATGTTAAGCGCAACACGCCGTCCACGATAAAACTTTTTCGTAATCTTCTTTTTCAACTCTTCAATTCCAGCTCCAGCCCGTCCAATAATAAATCCAGGCTTTGCAGAAGAAATATTAATCGTCACCTTCTCACGATTCCGATCAATCACAACCGCATCAACAGAAGCATTACGAAGTTCCTTCTTCAAAAATGCACGAAGCCGAACATCTTCAGTGAGATACGTAATATATCGCTTGCGAGGCGCAAACCATTTCGAATCCCACGTATAAATCGTAGAAAGTCGGAAAACTTTTGGATGTACTTTTCGTCCCATATTTATGATTCGTTTGATTCAGTCTTCTTCTCTGTAGCTTTTTCTTCAACTACAGGAGTTTTTTCTTCTTTATTGTCAGCAGCTGACGCACCCTTCTCCACAGACGCAGCTTTCGGAATCTCAATCTTCGGCACAACAGATACAACATCTTCCTTCCCATTCGAAACCGCCACCGTCAAATGAGACGTTCGCTTTCGAATAGGCGCAGCACTTCCTCGCGCACGAGGTCGAAACCGTTTAATCGTAGGCCCATCATTAATCAAAATCTCAGAAACAACCAAATCTGACTGCTCCACAGAATGATTCTCCTTCGCATTCGCAATCGCGCTCTGCAAAACAGAAAGCACAGGAGTTGCCGCAGTTTTATTCATAAACTTCAACTGACGCACCGCCTCATCACAAGACTTCCCACGCACAAAATTAGCAACAAGCCGAACCTTGCGCGGAGACATGCGAATAAATTTTGCTTTTGCACGAACTTGCATACATCAAATCTATTTACCTCCCTTTCCTCCATGACGGTTAAACCGACGCGTTGGCGCAAACTCTCCCAGCTTATGACCAACCATCCCCTCTTCAACCTTCACCTGAATAAAATCTTTTCCGTTATGAACCGCAAACGTAAATCCAACCATCTGAGGAGCAATCGTACTAGATCGCGCCCAAGTCTTGATAACCTTTCGATCACCTTGCTTTAATTCAGCGACCTTTTCCATCAACTTAGCGTCAAGGTAAGGTCCTTTTTTCAAACTTCTAGACATAGATTAACGTTTCTTCTTACGTCGTGAAACAATAAACTTATCAGACACCTTTTTTCCACGAGTTTTCACACCACGTGCAAGCTTACCAGTTGGCGTCTTCGGCCCCTTCAAAATTCCAATCGGCGCACGTCCTTCTCCACCACCATGAGGGTGATCACAAGGGTTCATCGCCTTACCACGAACCGTCGGACGAATCCCGCGATGCCGTGATCGACCAGCTTTCCCCCATCGAATAAGGCGCCAATCAGGATTAGAAACAACGCCGACACTCGCCATGCATTCCTTAGAAACCTGTCGAACCTCTCCAGAAGGAAGCTTCAATGTCGCAATCTTCCCCTCCACAGCCATTAGTCGAGCAGCCGTTCCAGCTCCACGAACAAGTTGCCCACCTTTTCCAGGCTGCATCTCAACATTGTAAACAGTCATTCCAAGCGGAACATCCACAAGTCGAAGTCGATTACCCGTCTTGGGCTCGATCTTCTTCTTAGAATTCGTAATCTTATCACCAACCTTCATGCCCTGCGGAGCCAAAACATAACGCTTTTCTCCATCTGCATACGCGACAAGCGCAACACGAGCACCGCGATTCGGATCGTACTCAATCGTCTGAACCTTCGCAGGAATGTCAAACTTATCTCCCTTCCAGTCAATCAAACGAACCTGCTTACGCGCTCCACCTCCCTTATGTCGAACAGCGATCGTTCCACCACTTCGTCCAGCACGCTGCTTCCGCTTTTTCAAAAGCGGCTTATACGGCGTCGTAGAAGTAACATCATCAAAACGCTGAACGCTGCTTTTGCGCCGCCCTGGAGTCGTTGGTTTGTATACTTTAATTCCCATATGCCTTAGACACCTTCAAATACATCAACCTTCGTTCCCTTTGGAAGGAAAACAAGGGCTTTCTTATATCCGCTTCGCTGTCCACGAATTCGACCAAATCGAACACGCTTTCCTTTCATGCGGATAATATTAATTTTCACAGGCGTAACCTTGTACAACTCTCGAAATGCCTGACGAACAGCAATACGATTCGCCTCAGGATGTACATAGAAGACAAGCACATCTCGATCAGCGAGCTGAGCAGCCTTTTCTGTCACAACAGGTCCAAGAATCGTAGAAGTCGCAAGACGAGAATACGTCTTCGTCACAGCATCCTTCTTCTTTTCAGCCTTTTTCGCAGGCACAGCTTTTTTGTCAGCCTTAACCTCAGACTTCGCATCAGAAGCTTTTTTTACCTGAGCCGCGACACTCTTCTTCGCACCCTTCTCTTCTGGTTTTTTAAACCGGTCCAAAATAGCCATACATTAGTTAGAAAATTGGCTTACAAGTTCTTCCACCGCCTGCTTTGAAGCAAGAACGTACTCATACTTCAACAAATCTCGAACATTAATATTCTTCGCTCCAATCACGATCGTGTCATCCAAATTTCGAGCACCATAAGCGATAGAAGCGTCATCCTTCGTCGTAAGAACAAGCATCTTCCGTCCCTTACCAGGCATACGATCACGCATGGCAGAAACTTCTGAAGTCTTCGATTCCTTCACATCGTACGCATCGACAACAACGAATCGTTCACCATTCAACTTATCCGTCAAAACCATACAAAGCGCTTTTCGCTTCGTTCGCTTATTGATCTTCTTTGCAAAATTACGCGTCGCATGAGGACCAAATGTCACTCCACCACCAGTCCAAATCGGAGAACGTCGAGACCCGTGACGAGCTCGTCCAGTTCCTTTTTGCTTCCAAGGCTTACGTCCTCCACCACGCACTTCATGTCGTCCCTTCGTCTGAGCAATACGAACACGCGAGTTACCTTCCTGAGCAACAAGTGCCTCGTGCACAACACCGGGACTAACTTTCGCAGCAAAAAGCATGTCAGGAAGATCCATCTTCCCAGACTTTTCACCTTGCCAATTGTATACGTCTACTTGTGCCATACATCTCCGTCAGACTTTCGAATAGTCAAATAACTTCCGCGACTTCCAGGAACAGCCCCCTTAATCGCAACAATCCCCTTTTCAGCATCTACCTGAACAATTTCCAAATTTTTGACCGTCACTCTATCACCTCCCATGCGTCCTCCCATTTTCGTCCCCTTAAATACTCGCTGAGGCCCACCTGATCCAATAGATCCAGGCATGCGAAGCTGATCTTTGTGACCGTGAGAAGCCGGACTTCCAGCAAATCCCCATCGCTTCACAACTCCTTGAAACCCCTTACCTTTACTTGTGCCAACAACGCTAACCGTATCTCCTTCTGCAAACAAAGACGCATCAACAACAGCACCACGCTCTACAGTTGCATCGCCCAAAATATCAATCTCTCGAACAAACGCGAAAGACCCAAGGTCTCCCCATTGCGCCCGCTGAGGCTTATTCACGCTCTTTTTTGAGCCAAATCCAAGCACAGCACGCGTTGCACCATTTTGCGCTGTTCGTACAGCAGCAACAGTACAAGGGCCTGCTTCGACCAAAGTTACAGGAATAACCGTCCCATCCTCCCGGAACACCTGCGTCATATGTAATTTTCGTCCTAGAAGTGCCTGCATATGTCGTGGACTCACAGAAATCTCTCAACAAAATTTGACGTTCTAAAAACTAGAAGTTCCATAGAACTCCTAGCTCGTTCGCAAATATGCAATTGAGCTAAATCCTCTGTTCGATTGAAGTGAATTATCTCGGGACGAAGCCGTGAATGTTTTTTGATGCCAAACATCAAATCTTATCCATAGTTCGCATATTCTTGGCCCGATGCATTCCCACATACATGGGAACGACATCGAGTCACGAAAGTGACTACATTTTGATCTCTACATCAACACCACTAGGCAGATTCAAACTCATCAACGCATCAATCGTCTCGCCCGAAGGGTCAAGAATATCAATAAGTCGTTTATGAATCCGCATCTCATACTGATCACGAGAAGGCTTGTGAACAAATGTTGATCGGTTCACCGTATATCGTCGCTTTTCCGTCGGAAGAGGAACAGGTCCAAGGACCTTTGCCCCACTCCGCTCGGCAGTTTTGATAATCGTGCCAGTCGCAGAATCGATGATCTTATGATCATACGCTCGAATCTTAATCCGAATCCGCTGCTTTACCTCCTCCTTTGTTTGAGTTTTTGTGTCCGCCATAGAGCGTTAAAGGTACAGATAAACACCGAAGGAAACGGCCAAAAGACCGTTTCCTTGATTTTTTATTCAATAATTTTCGTTACAACACCAGCTCCAACGGTTCGACCACCCTCTCGGATAGCGAATCGCATCTTTTCTTCCATAGCGATCGGTTGGATCAATTCGATTGTACAGTTAACTGTGTCACCAGGCATAACCATCTCAGTTCCCTCAGGAAGCTCAGTGACAGCACCGGTTACATCAGTTGTTCGGACAAAAAACTGTGGCTTGTATCCCTTAAAGAATGGCTTATGACGTCCACCCTCTTCTTTCGTAAGAGCATACAACTCAGCTTCAAACTTGGTGTGAGGCTTTACTGTTCCAGGAGCAGCAAGAACCATTCCACGCATCACATCTTCCTTCTTGATTCCGCGAAGCAAGATTCCTGCGTTATCTCCAGCCATTCCGCTGTCGAGGTTCTTGTTAAACATCTCAATTCCAGTCACAACAGTTTTTGTTGTGTCCTTCAAACCAACCATTTCAACTTCGTCGTTGAGCTTAAGTGTTCCACGCTCAATTCGACCAGTCACAACAGTTCCTCGACCTTCAATTGAGAATACGTCCTCAATTGGCATCAAGAACGTCTTTTCTGTATCTCGCTCTGGCTGAGGGATGTACTCATCAAGAGACTTTACGAGCTCCTTAATACACTTAACCTTCTCCTCATCATCTGGATTCTCAATTGCCTTAAGCGCAGATCCACGAATAATTGGAGTTTCATCTCCAGGGAACTCGTACTGCTTCAAAAGGTCTCGAACCTCTTCTTCAACGAGGTCAATAAGCTCTGGGTCATCAACCATGTCTACCTTGTTCAAGAAGACAACGATCGCTGGCACACCAACCTGCCGAGCAAGAAGAATGTGCTCACGCGTCTGAGGCATAGGACCATCAGCCGCTGAAACAACCAAAATAGCTCCATCCATTTGCGCCGCACCTGTGATCATGTTCTTCACATAGTCAGCGTGTCCTGGACAGTCAACGTGAGCATAGTGACGAGCGTCAGACTCATACTCAACGTGTGATGTAGAAATTGTAATTCCACGTTCTCGCTCCTCTGGAGCTTTGTCGATTTGATCAAAAGCTTTCTTCTGTGAATCAGGTGAGAAGAATGCAGAGAGCGCAGCCGTCAATGTCGTCTTTCCGTGGTCAACGTGACCAATGGTTCCAACGTTTGCATGCGGCTTGGAACGGTCAAACTGTTCTGCCATACATTTACAAGGGCTAACGCCCGAAAAAAATTAGTTCATGAAGTGCCGGCACTATAACAAAGTAATAAAATCTTTGCAAGTCCCTAAGCCCCCATGTTATCTGAGTAAAACACGGATTTGCGGCGTCTATTCAATAGGCTCAAGATAAAAATGCTCCTCCTCCAAATCCCCTCCCCCTTGAGACCCCGCATTTACAGGCTTTTTCCTAGCAAAATTTGAAGGAATATCCGGTCGCATCACCTCCTCCGCAGATCCAGAAACCCCCGTCTCTACAGGTGCAGAGGCATCAGAAACCTCAGGAACAATATTCTTATACGCATCCAAAGACCCATCATCCTCCATGCGCATATCTTTTACACGTGAGCCCTCCCCACGAGCAGGAGGCGCAGAAACACCCCCATCCAAAAGCCGCTCATACTCCGCAAGCGGCATGACCACCATCGGATCAACTCCCGCAGAATCCGTAATCACCACCCCAGCCCCCGTCCGCCGAGCAAGCGCAATCACACGATCAATCCCCCCTCCCATATCTTGTCCATCTTTTTGCATATGCATCTATCTTAATAGATTCCCTAAACCAGTCAACAACACCCATTTTGTCACAATCAAATTGACACGGCATTCTCACATCCCCTATCATAAATAAGTCGCACGCAAAGCGACACAAAGAACCCATCCAACCCCGGAGGAAACATGCGCACACGCGCACCCCCGAACAACTGCATCGCCATCGGCATGATCAACCGCACCGTCAAGGGTGACACCGCACACGATCCCGCCACCGGCTCCTCCAGCACGACCACCTCGACCTTCAACATCCGCGCCCTCGAGCTCATCAGCACCGTGTGACCATGGCCAGCGTCACAGTGCCCAAGCCGAAAAGGAGACCCATGCGCACCAGCGCTCTTTCCAGCAAACCCTCGACCCTCACCTCTTCCTCCTGCTACAGCTCCAGTCGGAGCGACAGGGCCTCTGCCAAAGCCGCGCAGACCACGGGCCACACCGCAAGCTGACCTCGTCAAGGCCGAGAGTCCGCCTGCGTCCGCAAGACATCAACGAGGTGACCATGAGTCCCTACCGGCCACGCCCGCCGTAGAACCTCACTCGTCCTCGACTAAAGGACCCGCTCACCCCGCGTCGCAAGCGAACCGCTGCGGCCCACTGAGCCAACCCTCTAGTCCGCCCCGGAACTTCCGGGGCACTTTTATTTCAAAAAAATTGACGCCCACCTTTCGCATCCCTTATCATAAATAGGTCGCACGCAAAGCGGCACGAAGAACATTCCAACCACGGAGGCTACATGCGCACACGCGCACCGCCGAACACCCCGACCGTCCACGTCATCATGATCAACAGCCCTGGGAGCGCCAGCGCCAACGATCAGACCACGGACACCCCCATCAACAGCCTGAACGACAACTCCGAGCATCCCGAGCTGGTCGCCACGTTCTGATCCGCCGCCGGATAGACGTGAATCGATGCAGCCAAAAGGAGACCAATGCGCATCAGCGCTCTTTCCAGCAAACCCTCGCACCTCGCCTCTTCCCTGACCGTCCGCTCCCGATGGAGCACGTGCCGCAACGCGCACACCCACGGCCAGACCACCGCGAACTGATTTCTCGGACCTCGAGACCAGTCTCGCGCACCGCATCATGAACGAGGTGACAATGAGTTCTCATCGGTATCAACCGCCGTAGGCTCACCCTGAGGTCGGAAGGCAAGACGCTTTCATCACGCCGTTCACAAACGAAGTGATCACAAGCAAAACCAACCAACCTCGCTCCGACCCTGTCGGAGCATTTTTAATTTGCCGGAGGCAAATTAACCCGGTCGCATGACCGGGTAAAACGCAAATCATTCACACATACTGACAACCCCATCACACTCCATCCAAACAAAAAAGCCGATCCTCAGATCGACCTTTTCCTTTCCTGATCTATCCTTCCCCAGTCCGCTTCTTCTTAATCTCCGCCGCAACATTACTAGGTACCTCCTGATAATCATGAAACTCCATACTATAACTCGCACGCCCCTGCGTCATACTCCGCAAATCCGTCGCATACCCAAACATCTCAGCTAGCGGAACAAGAGCAGAAACAGTTTTAATATTCCCCCGCTCTCCCATCTCTTGAATCTGCGCCCGCTTAGAATTCAAATCCCCAACAACCGTTCCAAGAAACTCCTCAGGCGTCACACACTCAACTTTCATCATAGGCTCCAAAAGCACTGGCTTCGCCTTCTTCACAGCCTCGCGGAATCCAAGTGATCCCGCCATCTTAAACGCAGACTCATTCGAGTCAACGTCATGGTAAGACCCATCGTAAACCTCAACTTTAATATTGATAAGCGGATATCCAGCAACAACACCACGATCCATCGCCTCTCGAGCCCCCTTCTCAATCGCAGGAATATACTCACGAGGAATCGCTCCACCCTTAATCTTCGACGTAAATTCAAAGTTCTTACAGTCAGGCTCAGTGTTCGGCGCAACACGCAACCAAGCATGTCCATACTGTCCACGTCCACCAGACTGCTTCACATACTTCCCTTCCCCTTCAGCCTCTTCACGAATCGTCTCACGGTAACTCACCTGAGGTCGCCCAACCGTAACTTCAACGTTATATTCACGCTTCAATCGATCAATCAAAATCTCCAAATGAAGCTCTCCCATTCCAGAAATAATCGTCTGCAACGTATCTTCATCCGTTCGAATTTGAAATGTAGGATCTTCTTCCGCAAGCTTAGAAAGCGCAATCGAAAGCTTCTCCTGATCCGCCTTCGTCGCAGGTTCAACAGCCTGAGAAATAACAGGCTCAGGGAACGTAATAGATTCAAGCACAATCGGCGCGTCCTGGTCACAAAGCGTATTCCCTGTCGCCGTATTCTTCAAACCTACCGCAGCAGCAATTTCTCCAGCATAGACTTCCGAAACATCCTCTCGGCTATTCGCATGCAGCCGCACAATCCGAGAAATCCGCTCCTTATTCCCCGTACTCGCATTCAAAATATAACTTCCCGCTTTCACAACACCAGAATACACACGAAAAAACGCAAGTTTCCCAACAAACGGATCAGTCGCAATCTTAAACGCAAGCGCACTAAACGCCTCAGCGTCTTCTGCCTTACGAACCAACGTCTTCTCCTCATCATCCGGATCAAATCCTTCAACAGGAGGCACGTCAAGCGGACTTGGCAAATAACTAACAACAGCATCAAGCATCAACTGCACCCCCTTGTTCTTCAATGCAGATCCACAAAGCACAGGGAAAATATCCAAATTCATAACAGCCTTCCGCAAAACCCCCTTCAACTCATCAGCAGCGATATCCTCTCCACCCAAATACTTCTCCATCATCCCTTCATCGTTCTCAACAATCGCTTCAATCAACTTCCCGCGCCATTCCTTCGCACTCTCAACATACTCAGCAGGAATCTCAACCTCTTCAATATTTCGCCCTTCCTCATCCCGATACATAAACGCCTTCATCTCAAGAAGATCAATAATCCCATCAAAATCCGCTTCAGCGCCAATCGGCAACTGAATCGGATACGCCTTCTTCGTCAAACGCGCATGAATCGAATCCAAATCTTTAAAAAAATCAGCTCCAGTTCGATCAAGCTTATTAATAAAACAAATCCGAGGCACATTGTACTTATCCGCCTGATGCCAAACCGTCTCACTCTGTGGCTCAACTCCAGCAACACCATCAAAAACCGTCACGCCTCCATCAAGCACACGAAGCGATCGCTCTACCTCGACCGTAAAATCAACGTGCCCAGGCGTATCAATAATATTAATCCGATGATCCTTCCAAAAACACGTCGTTGCAGCACTCGTGATCGTAATCCCACGTTCTCGCTCCTGCTCCATCCAGTCCATCTCAGCTTCTCCTTCATGGACTTCACCAATCTTGTGCTTTTTCCCAGTGTAAAACAAAACACGCTCCGTAGTCGTCGTCTTACCCGCATCAATATGCGCAATAATTCCGATATTTCGAACGCGATCAAGTGAATACTGTCGTGCCATATAAAATTTCTTAAAACAACTTACAATCAATATTAATCTTAAACTCCAAAGACCAATCACGCAGATTGGCCTCTCTCCCCTCTCAATTTATCGAGCAAAATGAGCAAACGCTCTATTCGCCTCGGCCATCCGCTGCACATCCTGACGCTTCTTCATCGCGTCCCCTTCTCCATTTGCAGCATTGATGAACTCCGCAGCCAATCGCTCAGCCATAGGCTTCCCTTTCTTCGCACGCGCCGCCGTAAGCATCCATCGAAACGCAAGCGCTTCTCGTCGCTCACCGCGTACAGGCGTAGGAATCTGATAATTCGCACCACCAACTCGACGACTTCGAACCTCCACACTCGGAGAAACATTCTTCATCGCATCCGTAAATACATCAAGCGGCTCCTGCTTTGTCTTTTCAGAAATAAGCTTAAACGCATCATAAACAACACGTTCAGCAACCGTCTTCTTTCCACTCTTCATCACATGATTAATAAGCTTCGCAACCGTCACATTGCCATAGACGGCATCTGGAGCAATTACACGCTTTGTGGCTTGTTTACCTCGCATAGACTATTTCTTTGGACGCTTAACGCCGTATTTAGAACGACTCTGCGCTCGCCCCTCAACACCAGTCGCATCATAACGACCACGCACAACCGTGTACCGAACACCAGGAAGATCCTTCACTCGCCCTCCACGAATCATCACAATAGAGTGCTCCTGTAAATTGTGTCCTTCTCCAGGAATATACGCGGTAACCTCAGTCCCATTTGAAAGTCGAATACGCGCAACCTTTCGGAGCGCTGAGTTAGGCTTCTTTGGAGTCTGAGTATACACACGCGTACACACGCCACGCTTAAATGGAGCGCCGCGCCGTAGAGTAGTTCGCTTTCGATGAAGCGTATCAAGGGTATATTGCATCGCCGGAGACGCAGATTTCTTCTTTGTCGTCTTCCGCCCTTTACGAATCAGCTGATTGAGTGTTGGCATAAATGTGACCAGAGAGTAGCATGACCCCCTATAATCGTCAAGATTTTCAGACCCTCTGCTCGCCCCCTCCCGGGAATTGACTTTTCCAGCAAAAAATGATAGAAATCCCTTCTGCTCATTTCATCTCGGAGACCACATGATCGTACAGATCCTTCAGGACTTCCTGAACTTCTTCCTCTCAAGCGCTGACACCATCATCACCTTCTGGCTTCCACTCGCCTGGGTCAGCCTCTTGGTCCTCTGGCTCAACCAGACCCGCAAGCGCCTCTTGCGCAGAACCTCGTGGGAACTTCTCACCGAAACTCCCCGAGCCAAGATGGTCGTAAACGGATTCATCTTCATCTTCGTCATCACCCTCGTACGTCACATCCTCACCATCGACCACGTCGTGCTCGACTATCTCGTCTCCATTCGCGACAACATGATGGGACTCGGGATCTACGGCCTCATCCTCTTCTTCCTCTGGAACTATTGGCAACAAATCGGCGCATGGATCCTCTATGTCATCGAAAAGTGGCTCGACAAAGGAGAGATGGACATGGGCATGCACCACATCCAGGACATGCTCGAAGGAAGCGATCTGCTCAAGGCAGCCCAGGCGCGCCTCCATGCCAGGACACTCATCAAGATCTTGCCAAACTCAGGGTTCACAGAGATCAGAGTCCAGGTGAGAGAGGTCGCCTACGAATTCATTCCAACCCTTCTCGAAACACGCGCGCGCCTCATCGCAGCCATTCGCGTCGCCGAACGCAAGGTGTCCAAATACAGCAGAAGAAAAAAACTCACCCAAGCACAAAAACGCATGGTTGAGGAAATGAGAAGAGATCTCAAACTCTTCCGAACGCTCCTCGACGGCATCAACGAACGCCTACAGAACATCATCACCTGGCTGGAAACAAGCGGCGGAAGGATTCAACGAGCGGTCATCGAAAACACGATCAGCCAGATCGGTATCCACGAAGTAGAACTTCTCACCGACGGCATCGACGACCTCTACATCCAAGTCCGAGGCTACGGCGCCTACGTCGAAAGCGAGATGCTCCGAGCCCGAACCGAAGTCTCCCGCGTCCGCCCCGTCACCGACCTCGACTCCGCTCGCGACGAAGCCAATCGCCGTCGAGACTACGACCGCACCCGCCGAGCCGCAGACGCGCTCAAAAACCGATAACCTGCCAAAAAGCAGGTTCATTTTTTTCTTTCAAATTTTCTGCTAAACTATCCCCGGAGGCAAACATGATCAAAAAACCCACTCCTCTCACCGACGTCCTTTTCCACACAGGCACCGACTGGCCCTACACCGATTCCACAAACATCATCCACTACATCTTCATGGTCACCTGCACCTTCCTTCGCTTGGTATTCAAGCTTTTCTACGACGCTCCGGTCGCAATCCTTATCCTGAATGCACCAAAGGCAAGATCCGTCCGTGGCATACTCAACTGGAAACTCATCGACGAAGAACCCATAAACACCTTCGCTCGCGCAGGCGTACTCGTAGGCAATGCCTACCTCTGGACCCACATTCTGATCACCACGAACACGTACTCATCAATGATCAACCCGATCTTCGGCGCCCTCGCCTTCACAGCGACCGCAGTACTCGGATCTGCCCTGTTCTGCTACACAGTCTACGCAGTCTTCTACATCTTCATCCGCCCCATCTGCAAAACCATCGCATGGCTCTGGAACCTCCCAAGCCTCCAGGTCAACGTCGAACCTGTCACGTCGAGTTCGTAACGACCTGACCCTCCCGCCCTCAAGCGGGTCTATTTTTTTACAAAGCCCCAAGCACCGCCGCGCAACTCCCGCCCAAAAGCCCATCACAAACCATAAACGCCGGCACACTCACAAAAAAGAACACATTAAACGGCGTCGCAATCGAAACCAACACCAAAATCAAAAGCGCCTGAGGCCCATACTTCGCCACTGCATCCCGAATATGCCGATGCTGAGGTTTCGACAAAAGCGCATCCAAAAGCTTCGACCCATCCAAAGGATGCACAGGAATAATATTAAACAAAAGCAAAAACAGATTGATGATGACAAGCAAAATCAAAAACATCGGTAACAAACTATCCGCCGCCATCACCCCAGCCATACTCAACCCGCGAAACGCCACCGCCGCCAAAACCGCCAAAATCAAATTCGCCCCAGGCCCCGCAAGCGCAATATGCACCGCATCCACCCGAGGATTCTTCAAATTATAAGGATTAAACGGCACCGGCTTTGCCCAACCAAATCCAAGAAGAAGAAGAGGCAAAATCCCAATCCAATCAATATGCGCCAAAGGATTCAACGTCAGTCGTCCCAAATCCTCCGCCGTCCGATCCCCCTTCTTAAACGCCATCCAGGCATGCGCAAACTCATGCACCGTGAGCGACATCAAAATAACAATCAACCAAACCGCCGCAAACGCAGGCGCATCCAAAAGCAAAGATATAAACATAATTTATTCAGTTTCAATAACCTCCACATCAGCTCCAATAGCAGCGAGCTTTCCATACAAATCCTCATACCCGCGCTCCAAATGATCAACCCCCGTCAAAACCGACTCCCCATCCGCAACAAGCGCCGCCACAACATACGCAAGCCCCGCCCGAATATCCGGCACAACCATCTCAGCCGATGACAACTTCGTCGGCCCCTTCACAACCGCTGCATGCTTAAAATTCTTATCCCGAAACCGACACTCTAGCTCTCCTAAACAATTCGAAAACAAAACAACATCCGCCCCCATTTTCACAAGCGTCTCCGTATACCCAAACCGCTCCTCATAAACCGTTTCATGCACCACGCTCGTTCCCTCCGCCTGCGTCAAAAGCACAACAAACGGCTGTTGCCAATCCGTCCGAAACCCAGGAAACGTTGATGTCTCCAAATTCATCCCCTTATAAGCTTCCCTGCCGCGAAAAACGATGCCCTCATCACGAACCTCATACTCCCCACCAACCATCCGAACCGCATTCAAAAACGTCATCATGTCCCGATGATTCGCTCCTTCCACAAAAATCTCCCCACGCGTCGCAAGCGCAATGCAGGCCCAAGAAGCCGCCTCAAGCGCATCAGGAAGCACCACATGTTCACATCCATACAAATGCGACACCCCAACAATCTCAATATGCCGCCCAACACCAACCTCAACAATCGCCCCCATCTTCTGAAGCATCATAATAAGCTCCATCACCTCCGGCTCAATCGCCGCATTCTTAATCACCGTCCGCCCCTCCGCAAGAACCGCCGCAAACAAAATCGTCTCCGTCGCCCCAACACTCGGATAATCAAGCTCAATTAACTGCCCCTGCAATCGTCCCCGACAAGAAACATGCCACCCATCCTTATCCTCCCGAACCTCAGCCCCCATCTTCTTCAACGCCTCCAAATGAAAATTCACCGGCCGAGGCCCAATCTTATCTCCCCCCAAACTAGGCACCTTCGCCTCCCGCGTCCGATGCAAAAGCGGCGCAACACTCAAAATCGACAATCGATTCTTCCGACTAAGCGCCATCGCACTGGAATTCGTAATCCCCTCAGAATCCAGCATCAACGTATGATCATCAAGCTCCGTCTTCACTCCAAACCCCTCCACAAGCTCCCTCGCAATATCCGTCTCCTGCTGAAGCGGCACATTCCGCAAAACAACCTTCTCTTTCGTCAAAAGCGAAGCAATAATCATCTTGCTAGCAGCATTCTTCGCCCCAGCAACCCGAACCGCCCCTTTCAAAGGCTTCCCACCACGAATACGTAATTGTTTCATACTAAAATCACGAGAGTAATATTCGTGAACATCATAACAAACCCCCGCAAACAGGCCCAGCCCTAACTTGAAATTCTCTCAAATCTATGCCATGATAAAAGTGCTTCAGTGCGGTGGCAGTAATTGGCCAATTACAACGTGAAAGGATCCAAGCTATACTGCGAATTCACGCAGTCCAGCTGCTGATACATGTATTAAGCAAGCGGGGATCCAACGGTCTAAGCCAATACTTCATCAAAACACGGGTAACTACTCGCGGGTCCGATGAACACCTGGTACGCCTACATAGGATTTACAGGACCAATCACTCCCCGCACCCGAAGCGCCAAAACCCCCATCCACTCCCATCTCGCCTGCCCCTAACGTAGCATCCTGCGAAGTGGGGAGCGCAGTCGAGAGATCTCTCCACTTCGGTCGAGATCGGAGGAACAAAAAACAGCCCAAACGGCTGCCTTTTTTATTCCCAAATAAAAAAGTGTGAATTGGAGGGAGGAGGGGTGTTTTTAGGCATGAGGAATAACGCCGTCCACCCCTTTTCATCCATCTGAAGCCAAATCAAAAAAGGGGCGTTAAAGGCGTCCGATTGCCTAAAAACACCCCTCCTCCCTCCAGTTCACCTCCTTACCTGTCCTAAATCCCCTCCCCAAAATGATACTTATCCGTCATCTTCTCATAAACGAATAGCTCACTCTCCTCAAAAAACCGAGCAATCTCCGTAACAGAAGCCTCCTCACTATCAGAAGCATGAATAATATTCGACGGCACAGCCATAGAATAATCCGCTCGCAAAGACCCAGCATCAGCCTCCAAAGGATTCGTCGACCCAACCATCTTTCGAACCTCCGCAATCACACCAAGCCCTTCAAACACCATCGCAACAACCGGCGTCTGCATCATAAATTTCTTCAAATCCCCAAAAAACGGCTTATCCGCAAGATGCCCATAATGCTCATCAAGCGTCACATCATCAAGACGCGTTAGCTTCAAAGCAACCATCTTCAACCCTTTCCGCTCAAACCGATGCAAAATCTCCCCCACAAGCTCCCGCTGCACCGCATCAGGCTTTATTAAAACTAACGTGCGCTGTACATCAGCCATAAAAAATTTCTAAAAATAAAGACCAGATTTACACTGGCGAGTTCGCCGAAATACTAACAATTCACCCCCCAAAAGTCAACATCACAAATCAAACACTTTCACCTCAATCGACGCTCCATCACTCACCACCCGCACATCCCCATCCAAATCCGTTCGCAAAATCTCCGCCCCAATCGCATCAAGTCGATCAAGCACACCTCCATGCGGGTGCCCATAATCATTCTTCCCAACAGTAATCACCGCCACCTCCGGCATCACCTTCTCCAAAAATTCCATCCCCGAACTCGTCGCACTCCCCTGATGCCCAACTTTAAGCACATCAACATCATAAACCACATCCAAAATCGCGAACTCCTCCTCCACCCCAATATCCCCCGTCAAAAGCACATCAACATCTCCATCCCGAAGCATCACAACAAGCGAACCATCATTCGGATCATCCAAATACCCCCCATCCATACTCCCCACCGGCCACAAAACCTCCATCACCGCCC
>CAZTKG010000001.1:0-293200 GCA_964613815.1 uncultured Gammaproteobacteria bacterium | reverse complement strand
TCAAGTCATGCAGGCTCATCTCGAGCACGAACCAGGAATATTCAATCGTATCGCAACCTCTCCATACGTCGCTACCTCTTGGCACATCCGCCCTCCACACCCAATAGATCCAGAGTTCGACAACTACGGTCTCGAGGACATGACACACAACGAACGCGTGGAGGTTTTTCGTGACATCGAATCTCACAAACTAGACATCGTAACAGGGCTTACGACCAACGAACCTGGAGGATTCGCATACATGAAAGAACTCATAGGTTACGCGCCACGTGTTGTCGCCTGGGCTTCAGGGGGAGGTGAGCAAGAGGCGCTCGCGCAAGTTTACAAGGAGATGGGGGCGCTCTTCACACTCACGCACGGCCGAGCACAAAGTATTAGTGAAGTCAGAAACGGCCTCTATTTCCGCCCAGAGGACCAGGAGGTAAAGCTCTACGAGTCAAACTATGACGACCCAGGAGCAATGGATGAGTACATGGACAAATGGTTAGAAGGCCACGACGGAGAAGGGGATTGGTTCATCAATCTCAAATATCACGAAAATAATTTCTACACATCAGGAACGCCATTTGGTCCAATGTTTTGGGAGGACTATGGGAGGGGGAGGCAACTTCCATACGCAGCGCCGTACGACATCTCACTCACAGTAGAGCTTGCAAAGTATAAAACAGAGGAGGAGCAAGCGAATAAGTGGGAGGTTTACGAGGCAGCGGTGAAGTATATAGGCGAACATCAGGAAGAGTACATAGCGATAACCTCCATCGATCTCGAAGAAATGATCAAATAAAAAACCAACACCGAGGTGTCAGTTAGGTGGTCCAGATGGTCTGGAAGTGGTGAACCATCTCCAGTCTACGACGATCAGATAGTGGCGGAAGCGTCCCCTTGGCAGATCGAGTTTCCGGCGGGACCATACGCTTCATCGATGGGCCAAAGATGGCAGTGCTATACACAGGGCCGCCGATCGGCATCACAGCGTGCCAGCCATCGGGATGATTCATGACATAGCGGAATTCACCGCTGACGATCATGTCCATCACAACAGGGGGTGCCGAAACACCAACCGCGCTTCCCACCGTCATCCGATACGAGCACCCCGGCGCGCCATGAACGACGATGCCGGCGACACGGTAGTGCGGGTGGAACAGGGACTCCTGGCCCGGCAAAACGGGGTGGATATAGTGGCAGTACACACGCCAGCCTCCTCCAAGATCCGTAAAGATCCGCTCCACCCGAGGCGGGTGGTAGGTGATGTCGAGGCTATCCCACCTCGAAGGGTCGGCGAGCAGTCCAGGCATCAGCTCAGGCAAGCGCTCAAGGTGGCCGTAGACCCCCTGAACAGAGGGAAGCGTCGTCCTCATGTATTCTCCTTCGAATGAACGGACAAAAAATATAAAGAAATACGACGCTTTCGTCAATCCTGCTATACTTTAAGCCTATGAAAAAGCATCATGAACGCAAGGAGGGATTAGAACGACCAGCATTGCAAATGGCGCAAAAGATCAAAGAGGCTTACGGAATAAGAGATACAGAAATGTGGGACGCAGAAATGGCAGCTGATGCTTCGGAGAAGTTGACCGCAGAGGAGGCGGGGTTGAAGGGGTTAGATTTGAGACGAGCACTTCTCCAAAGGTGGCTAGACGCCTTTGCGCCAAAGGGTGGAGATCAGGCAGAGTCAAGGCTGGCAAGAGAACATGTCATTGAAGCGGTGCCATTGCGGTATCTCACAAGCGAACTTATTTACGACAAGTCACGCACAGGAAAGACGATAGATGCACTCAGAACAGATGGGAGAAGTACAACAATGCCGCTAAACGACCGTGATTTAGTATCGCGTGTATACGGCACAGATGTCTTAGTAGGCGTAAAAACAGCTGGGACATGGGCAAAGATCCATCAGGATCAAGCAAGGCTGATAGGTTCTCCAAAGTTCTCTTGTTGCACGGCGCTCGCTGGCGTAAGTGAGGCTGGAGACCTCTGCTTTGCACACGTACCAGGTCCAGGTAGTAGGGGCGTGCGAGAGGTTGGCGCAGCAATCCTCGAAAACAAATTCGGCCCAGGGAGGTATGTCATGATTTCGCCCGAGAGAAGATTGAGAGAGGGCGCTCCGGCACAAAAGCAGGAGCTAGCGCAGGAATTAAATGAAGAATTTGTGAAGCTCGCGCAAGAGCTCGGGATCCAGCGCTACGCCTACACGGAGATGTACCCAGACGAAGACAGCGTACTAAAAGATATACGAATAGAGTTCGCGATGCTCATGACAAAGAACGGACTGCAAGTTCAAAAAACAGAGCGAATCCCAAGTCCGGGAGTGCGCAGAGGCTACTTAACTGAGGTAATCGATGAGGTCATTGCCGCCGGAGACGAGCCGGAGCTGGACATCGATTTCGGCGAATTATGATCGGCTTCTTCGACTCTGGCGTCGGCGGCCTCAACGTCACAGAGTCCGTTCACACCCTCCTCCCAAGCTACGACACGATCTACCTTGGCGACACCGCAAACTCCCCCTACGGCAACAAACATCACGACCAGCTCGTCGACCTCACCTGGAAAGGCTGTCAGTGGCTATTCAACCAAGGAGCCGAGCTCATCATCCTCGCCTGCAACAGTGCCTCAGCGTCAGCGCTCCGAGAGATCCAGCAGACCAAAGGCTACGCTGCATCCGGCAAGCGCATCCTCGGAATCATCCGTCCAACCGCAGGGATCTACGCAAAAAACGGCTACAAAAACGTCCTCGTTCTCAGTACAACGGCAACAAAGAAAAGCGGTGCCTACGAAACAGAATTCAAAAACGTCGACCCAGCCATCGGCATCACCGTCCACACCTGCCCAAAATGGGCATCCATGATCGAGCAAGGTCTCGCAAAGACCGAGGAGATGAAGGTAGAGGTCTTCCGCGAGCTAGAAACAATCAAAAAAGACAACTACGACGCCGTCCTCCTCGCCTGTACACACTACCCCTTCATCAGAAACCACATTCGCGAGTTCTTCGGCTCAGAGATGATCGTCTCCAACCAGGGCCCAATCATCGCCGCGTCCCTAAGCGATTATCTAAAACGCCACCCAGAAATGGACCAGCGACTATCAAAAAAAGACAGAAGGCTGCACTATACGACCGCGGTGATTGCTGATAAGCATTGGGCAGCGTTTCCAAAGTTTAAGATAGTAGCGTATTGACAACGTCACTACAGAAAGCTACCATACGGACATATGGCAACCATCCAAATTCGCATCGACGAAGAGCTCAAGAGCTCCACAAAAGAAATTCTCAACGATCTCGGGCTGGATATGTCCTCCGCGATTAAGATGTTTCTTGTGCAAGTAAAACGCAAAAAAGCAATCCCGTTTAAAATCGTTACTGAGAATGGATTCACGCCAGAGCAAGAAGAAGAGATGATTAGAGAATCTAAGGAGACAATTCGTGCTTACAAGGCAGGTAAATTAAAGGGGTATGATTCCGCCGAAGAAATGATCAAGGACATACTTGGTTAGTATGTATACGGTTGTAACTTCCGCGAAATACAAGAGGCAGTTAAAAAAGTTGACGCGTAGCGGGAAGGTAGATCTAGGCAAGCTAAGGGAGGTGGTAAATACGTTAAAGAACGGGGATTTGCTGCCGGAAAAGTATAGGGATCACAGGCTAACAGGGACGCTTAGGATATTTCGAGGGTGTCATATTGCACCTGATTGGATCCTTGTTTATCAAAAAGTTGAAGAGGACTTAGTGCTCTATTTATTTCAAACAGGCAGTCATTCAGATTTATTTGAATAAGGGCATTTATGACCATCACGACAACATACAAAGACCCAGACATGGACGGTTATGGATGTGCCGTTGCCTATGCAGAGCTCTTATCAGCACAGGGCAATGAGGCGGTGCCTGCAATCTGGGGCACTCCTCAGCTGGAAGTACGATGGGTGCTTAAGGAGATTGGGGCCGAGGTCGTCGGACCCGCAGAGTCCACCGCAAACGCCGAAGTCATCCTCCTCGACTGTAGCGACCTCAAAGATTGCCCAGGCGGAATCACGCCAGGCCAAGTCATCGAAATCATCGACCATCGCAAAGTTAACCAGGCCGACCAGTTCCAAAACGCAAAAGTACAAATCGAACTCATCGGCGCCGCAGCGACACTTGTTGCTGAACGCTTTCAAGAAGCTGGCATCACCCCATCCAAAGACACGGCGCTCATGCTCTACGCGGGCATTATCAGCAACACGCAAAACTTCACCGGAGTTGCGGACGAGAGAGATCGAAAAATGGGGGAGTGGCTCAGTCAACTATCAGGCGCCAGTGATGACTTTGCTGAGCGGATGTTTGAGGGGAAGTCGGATTTGTCAGGGGAGAAGCTGAGGGAGGTGATGATCTTGGACAAGAAATCATGGCCATGCCCGGGGGGAAAGACGCTGAGCTCATCACAAATCGAGGTGCTACATACGGAAGAGTTGGTAAAAAGCAGGGAGCAGGACATTAGGAATATTCTCCAAGAAATCAAAGACATAGACGGTGGAGATTGCGCTTTTGTGAATCTCAAAGATCTAGAGACCGGAAAGGGAATCATCATCTGTGATGATGAAACTCGTGCTCTATTTGATGGCTTAGACAGTGTGGATTGGAAAGATGGGCTAGGAAGGTCAGAGAAGTACACGCTGCGAAAGCAGATAACGCCTTGGCTCAAAGAAAAAATTGACAGCGCTCACAAAATCAGATAAAGTATAGGTACAGTTGAGGATATTACTGGTGTCACATAAACCCCTTTTGATGAATACATCATGGGGAGTTTTTGTTTATACCCGAAACGCGGGGCTATGGAGGTAGTGGTAACCTCGACTGTATCGACACCAGTAGTCACGGGTTCGATTCCCGTTAGCTCCACCACTTCTGCCGCAATTCGGGATCAAGAAAACCTGCCAAATGGCAGGTTTTCGATTACTTATTTCCCAGAAGCTGCTCGCTTCCGCTCATGCTCCTTCAAAAACTTCTTTCGCACCCGAATCGACTCCGGCGTCACCTCCACATACTCATCAGCACTAATGAACTCAAGCGCCCGATCCAGCGTCATATCAATCGGCGGCGTCAAATTAATCGCCTCATCCGCCCCGCTAGACCGCATATTCGTCAACTTCTTCTCCTTAATCGGATTCACCACCATCGTATCCTTCGAACTAATCCCAATCACCATCCCTTCATACACATCCACCGCCGGCCCAATAAACAGCGACCCACGGTTCTGCAGATTGAATAGCGCAAATCCTTTCGTCTTCCCATCAAACCCAGAAATCATCGACCCCTGCTCACGTCGATCAATGTCTCCTTTAAAATCATCATAATGTGAAAACACGTGAGAAATCGTCCCTTGCCCGCGCGTATCTGTCACAAACTCCAACCGATATCCCAAGAGCCCACGCGTCGGAATTTCATACTCAAGCCGAGTAGATCCATTCTCACTAACCATCGTCTTCATCTCTCCCTTCCGCTTCCCAAGCTTCTCAATCACAGATCCAGCATAATCATCCGGCACATCAATCGTCACACTCTCAAACGGCTCTTCTTTCTTCCCATCAACCTCCCGCATAATCACACGAGGCTGCCCAACTTGAAACTCATACCCTTCACGCCGCATGGTCTCCGCAAGTACCGCAAGGTGCATCTCTCCACGTCCACTCACCTCAAAAACATCAGAGTTCTCAGGAAAAGAAATCTTCAACCCAACGTTCGTCTCAAGCTCTCGCTCAAGTCGCTCCCGAATCTGCCGACTAGTCACAAATTTTCCTTCCTTCCCAGCAAACGGAGAATTATTGACCAAAAAGTGCATGGTCAAGGTCGGCGCATCAATCTCAATCGTCGGCAACGCCTCAGCGCCCGCATCTTCCGCAATCGTATCTCCAACCATAATGTCCGAAATCCCCGCAACCATCACAATGTCTCCCGCAAAAGCCTCCTCAACTTCAACTTTTAATAGCCCCTCAGACGTATAAAGTTTTGTGATCTTCGCCTTTCCTTGGGATCCATCATGCCGAATCACCGTCACAGGCATCCCCACACGAACCGTGCCCTCATACACACGCCCACTCCCCATACGCCCAACAAAATTATCATAAGCCAAATTCGCCGGCTGCATTCGAAGCGGCTTTTCCGTATCACTAGCCGCTACAGGCACCTTCTCCAAAATCAAATCAAAAAGCGGCTGCAAGTCAGCACTATCATCATCCAGATCCCGCTTCGCCACACCGTCCTTCGCAATCGCATAAATATAATCAAAATCCAACTGCTCCTCACTCGCCCCAAGCTCAGAAAAAAGATCAAAAACCATATCCACCACCGCATCCGGCCGAGCAGCAGGCTTATCAATCTTATTGATCACAACAATCGGCTTCAACCCAAGCTCAAGCGACTTCCGAAGCACAAACTTCGTCTGCGGCATCGGCCCCTCCTGTGCATCCACAAGAAGCAAAACCGAATCCACCATCCGAAGCACGCGCTCCACCTCTGACCCAAAATCCGCGTGCCCAGGTGTATCAACAATATTCAATTTATCGTCCCCAAGACGAATAGACGTGTTTTTCGCATAAATCGTAATCCCACGCTCTTTTTCAAGGTCATTACTATCCATCACACGCTCCTGAACGTCCGCGCGATCAGAAAAAGCACCAGACTGCTGCAGCATGGCATCAACAAGGGTCGTTTTGCCATGATCAACGTGCGCAATGATGGCGATATTTCGATAATTCACAGATGTTTGGGTAAAGTCTATAACGGCGGAAGTATAGGGGAAAATTGATATGGAGTCAATGAATTACTTCCTATATTGATCACCTTCCATCCCATCTCGACCGAAGTGGAGAGATCTCTCGACGACGCTCGAGATGGGAGGGGGCGGCTATTGACAAAACCCAAAAAATCCACTAATATACCCTTTCGCTCATTCCAAGGAGGAACCATGCGAAGCACCGACATTCTCTGGATCAACCTCGACCGCAACGGCGTGCCCATCCCCGTGGACAAGCTCCCGCCCCGCGACCCCGAGGGCCCGCCGCTCAAGAACGGCAGTCCCTACACCCCCGACTTCTTGGTGGACGACCACCTCCCGGTCGCGCATCTCCACCACAAGGACGGCCGGATCATCGGCATCCGCATGGAGGGCGAGCTGGAGCTGGCGCGCAACTGGCTCGGCATCGCACTGCGGTACGAGCAGCAGATCATCGACAACTTCGCCGACCAGCACCACTTCGACATCCCCCTCGCCGAGGCGATGGAGATGGTGATGCTCTGGATGGCGAGGGACATCGACTGCGCCAACCACCATCGGCGCATGATCGAGCGCTGCCGTCGCGCAGACAAGCTCCCGGAGCTCAACGACGTCGTCCGGAACGCCGAGATCACCTGCGCCCTCATGGATCGACAGAAGGCTGCCGAGGACACCCAGGCTCAGGCCTAGGCATCTCAGACGCATCTCCACCACGCCCGACCGATGAATTTCGGTCGGCTTTTTGTTACTCTGCACTCATGGATCTCTACAAATCCACAATTCTTACGATCACGATCATCTGCACAGCGATATTGGCGTACCAACCAAAGGCAGACATCGCAAACATGTACGCCCTCATAAACGCCGCCGGCCTAGAGCCAGTGGACGTATTCGCGAACATCCCACCAAAAATCATTCACGGCCCAACGCAAAAATACGAACTCAACAACGTCGACACAGAGCCAGACTTCATTATCACAAAAGAGCAAGGTGTAGCCCCGCAAATTCTCACACAAAACGAAGCCCGAGGCGCGAGCTACGTCGTCAAAACATTTTGCTATGGAGACTATTCCGAACTCTACACATGCTTTTTAAACGACATCGACCGCGTCATCGTCACCGGTCCCTACGGCGGGATGGTCGAGTTAAATAAAGATTTCTACAAACAAGAATACTCAGGTGAAGAGCTCCGCAGATTCGTCCTCTACGGCAAGCCCGGCTGGGGCTATCCTGACCCAGGAAAATACGTTTTCACCTACCTAAAAGGGGAGGAGACGAAAATGACGCAGATCGTAAACTACACGCATCGACAAATCGTTGAGATCCCAAAGGACATTCGCTGGAGCAGGGAAGCGGATGATTTTCTCGTTACGTGGACTCCGGGCAGTGGAGACATTGGTTGGTACAAAGTCATCGTTTATCCAGCAGGAGGGGAGATTGTGTCAAAATGGCTGCCGCCAGATGCGGTATCGGCGCGACTCGAGAACCTGCCGGTTGCAGATGGGGAAAGATTCAAATTCGGCGTCTACCCATACGCAAAGGGTGGGTACGCCATTCCAGAGCTGCAGCGTATTACATGGTAGAACAAAAAAACACCCCAGCCAGTTCAAGCTGAGGCTTCAGAGCGAAGTTGATCAGGATTCCCGCGAAAGATCCGAATGTCCGGCAGATTCCGAAACAGCTCCGCGAGATCGAGCCCGTATCCGATCACGAACTCATCCTCGATCTCAAACCCGACCCAGTGAAGTTCGACCTCCACCTGTCGGCGAGAAGGCTTATCAAGAAGTGCAACCACTTCAAGACTTGCTGGACCGCGTCGAAGAAAGCTCGGGATCAAGGCCTTGAGCGTATTGCCGGTGTCAGCAATGTCCTCGATGAGCAAGCAATGCTGCCCAGTGATCACATCTTCCAAGTCCCGACGAACCGCCACGGCTCCGCTCGAGGCCGTCCCCCCGCCATAGCTCGAGGCACGCGGAAACTCAATGATCACCGGAAGGTCGATCGCGCGCGCAAGATCAGAAGCAAAAATAAAGCTCCCCTTAAGCACGCAAATGAGCTTGAGCGGACTCACGAAACTAACAAGGTCGCGGTAGTGCTCCGTGATCTCCGCGCCAAGCACAGCAATCCGTGCTGCGATCTGCTTCGCGGTAATCAAGACTTCATATTCATCACCAAAGGACATGGTTCCTCCTAAGATACTGATTATACCGCGAAACAAAAAACTCCACCGAAAAGGTCGGTGGAAGCAGGGTTCAGATCAGGTGCCGGAACGCGGTCATCGGATCGTCGGGGTCGAATTCGCCGAAGGTCGTCTCATCAGCGCCCTCGATGCTGGCCCTCCAGTAGCTATCTCCGTCCGGGTCGAACAGGATCTCCAGCCGCGAGGAGCCGTTGATCCAGACGGCGATCACATCGCCGACATAGAGGCCGTCGTCGTCCCAGACATCGAGCTGTTCGCTCAAGCAGAGGAAGAGCTCCGGACCGCTGATCGAAGCGAAGCTCTCGCTGACGTCGCCAGAGATGACATCGAGGGCCTCATTGATGACATCGGACTGCACATCCGTGACATCGTCATCATCAGCGAGGTCATCGAGGCTGATCACACGAAACTGTTCGGTGTCGGAAAGGTCAAACATGAACACCTCAAGAGGGTTAAGAGGTAGCTCGAATCTACCCAATTTTCCCCCAATTGTCAACCTCGCCACACCAAAACCATCCACCTCATAATTTGACATTTCCCAATAAAAACGCATATTCCATCCACAGTAAATCCGTGCAACTTTTCACCACTATGTTAAGATAACCCTGAAATTCCTTAAGTTTTAAGAATTTTTTTATGGAAAAGCGTTTAACAAAGTCACAGTTGATGGCAGCGATGTCTGAGACATGGGGGCTTTCAAAGAAGGATGCAGGAGAACAGTACGATGCGCTCGTTGAGCTTTTGTACGCAGAAATCCGCCGCGCAGGCGAGGTTGTCCTCCCAGGACTCGGTAAATTCGCAAAGAAGCACCGAAACGCTCGCATGGGCCGAAACCCAGCAACTGGTGAGCAGATTCAAATTCCAGCAAAGACCGTTCTCAAGTTCTCTGTGAACAAGGCGGCAAAAGACGCATTGCTCTAGTCGGCATCGTTTTTAGCGCGAATTACATCTAGAAGCCTCCGAAAGGAGGTTTTTGGGTTGCTCACATTCCCATCTCGACCTTGTGGAGAGATCTCTCGACTACGCTCGAGATGGGAGGTCATGCATTTGACTCCCACCCAAAAACCGCCTACATTTCCCGCACTATGCTCCGCTGGCAAACACTCCTCATCACAGTCTTAGCGCTTCTCATCGGCGGACATGTTGTCTTTGGCTCCTCATTCATCGCAGATACGGTCTCTATCGAAAGCGTCCTCGACACAATCGTTGGCGAGCGTCTGGAAAGTTCAACAGATGGAGAGGAGATATCCTACGGCGAAGACGGTGTCATCAACGTCCTCCTCCTTGGTCTCGATGGGAGAAATGGTGAGACATCCCCGCATTGTGATGCGATCCACCTAATCTCCGCAGACACAAACGACTGGACCATCAATATCTCCACCATCCCGCGCGGCACCTACGTTTACATCCCAGGTGTACAAGACCCAGAAGAGCTCTACATCGCAAACGCCTGCTCCTATCAAGGTATCGATTTCGCCGTCGCAGAAATCGAAAAGCTTCTAAATGTCCGCACAGACTACCGCATGACCGTAGGCTTCTCACAAGCCATGGGAATTTTCCGCGTCTTCGACCTCCCGGCAACAGAAACGCTTCAATGGCTTCGCAACCGTCAAAGCTATCAAATCGGCGACCCGCAGCGTGCTCACAACCAAGCGGTATTCATCAGAGACATGATCATCTCAAAGCTAGACGCGATCGGATCAACGGCAATGCTCCCAGTTCAATACGCGATCTACCAATTCGTCGACACGGACATGGATTTCGCCGTCGCGAGATCATTGCTTAACGAATATGCCAAATCCGGCATCACAAAACGACCTGACGACATCAGCCTCCAAATGATCCCGCATTTCGATGTCGCTGACTATCATTTCGATCCGAACTCAGCAGAGTCCCAGATCGCCGCCATCCAGGAGTTCATCGAGCCTTTGCTCACAGGAGAGAGCTATCTTGGGATTTCCGCAGAAGAGGCTCAGCAAGCACTCACAGAATCGATCGAAAACATCCTCGCATTAGACTATTTCGACGAGCATTCATTTTCCAAGCAACTCTGGCGGCAGGTTGAAGACGAATATATCCGCGAGAACTATCACTACCAATACATCCAAAAGTTCATCGAGGCAGGAGAGGGGTCGGTGGCGGATCAGATCGAGGTGATTTCGGACTACATTCTAGAAAAGCAAACATTGGGATTAGATGACTGGGAAGAGAAGGGGAGGGGCCTTCTCTCCGAAGTGCTCCCACAGTAGTGTGATAAACTAAGGGCGTATGGAGGTTATCAATTCCCGCGGACAACGCGTTCGATACGACGAAAAGAAAATCAAAAAAAGCATCCAGCGCACTGGTGCATCAAACAAGGAGGTAGAGGAAATCGAGGAGAGGATCTCGCGAGAAATCTACCCTGGTATCACCACACGCCAGATCTACGAAATGGTCGACGAGGAGCTCAAGGAGCTGCGCGCATGCTTATCATGCAGGTATAGTCTCCGTCCGGCGATCCTCAAATTTGGCCCAGCTGGCTACAAGTTTGAAAAGTACGTCAGATCCATTCTCGAGGCTCACCGTTACGAAGCGCACGTCCCAACCGAAGAGCTCGAGGGCGCATGTGTGATGCACGAGGTAGATGTGATCGCCGAAAAAGACGGGCGTCGCATTTTTATTGAAGCTAAATTCCGCAACGACTACAAGGACAACGTAAACCTCAAAGACACCATGGCAACATGGTCACGCTTCATCGACCTCGTAGATGGCTCAGCGGTCGGCAAAGCTCCACACTTCGACGAGGCCTGGATTATCACAAACGCCAGATTCTCAGACCGCGCCCGCAAGTTCGGTGGATGCAAGGGGATGCGCATGATTGGCTGGAATTACCCAGAAGAGCGATCGTTTTCCGATCTTGTCGATATCGAAAGTCTCTATCCAGTCACCGTCATCGAAGGTCTCGCGCAATCAGAAATCGAGGCGCTATCAAAAGAAGGCTGGATGCTATGCAAAGAGCTCATAGACCGGGACCCAGAGGAAGTATCCGCAAGGCTTGGTTTGCCGGAGGAAAGGGTGGCTGAGATCATAAAATCATGCGAAGAAGTGGTCGGTGGGTGATTTGACAAAGGGGCAAAAAGGCACTAATATAAAAGTACTCGAGTGAGGTCTAGATCAATAGATCCAATCGGTGACAAGCAAGATCCTACGCATAGACGTAGGTTTTTTGTTTAACCAGGCGATGATGGGCCCATGGGGATAATCCCCGTCAGCCTGGACCAAAAAACCTCCGCATTAGCGGAGGTTTTTCTGTGCTTATTTAAGTGTTCGCAAGTCGTACGTCTTTCCCTCTCTTAGCCACTTCGCAAGCGTTCGAAGCCCACGTGTAGAAATCACGACGCGTTCCATCTTGCCAGTTGCAGGATTCAAGAGCCGCTTTTTTTGCAAATTCGGCTTTTGCTTCCGTTTTGTACGATTTTTTGCGTGACTGACATTATTAGAGCTCATGGGCTTCTTGCCAGTCAATTTGCAGACTCGAGACATAAATAAATAGATATCAATTTCGAAGCAAGAGTACGTTCTGTGGGCAATTTTGTCAAGTATCCATGCTATAATCACCGCATGTCAGGAGGTAAAAAAGCCCACGTCGTCGCCGTAAACATGGGCTACGGCCACGAACGCCCAGCGCATTCGCTCAAAGGTCTTGCTTCAGGATCAAAAATCACCATCGCAAACGACTACCCAGGAATCCCAGAGTCAGACAAAAAAATCTGGACCGGAAGCCAAAAATGGTACGAGCGCATCTCTCGTTTCAAGCGCGTTCCTATCGCAGGACCGCTCGTTTTTGGCGCCATGGACCACATGCAAGAAATCGAGCCATTCTACCCAAAACGCGACCTCTCCGAGCCAACGCTTCAGGTAAAGAACTTCTACTACCTCATCCGAAAGCGAAAGTTCATGCGCCACCTCATAGAGGGGCTTTCAACATCCCCACGTCCGCTTGTCAGCACCTTCATGGCCACGTCATTCGCTGCAGAAGAGCATGGCTACCCAGAAGAAATCTTCACCCTTTGCACGGATTCCGATATCAGCCGAGCTTGGGCACCGCTTGACCCGATCAAATCACGCATCCAATACTTCGCCCCATCAAGACGCGTCATGGAACGCCTCAAACTCTACGGAATCAAAGAAAAGAACATCCACTTCACAGGATTCCCGCTCCCCACAGGCGCCATCGGCAAAGATCAAAAAGCGCTCAATCAAGATTTGTCACGCCGCCTAAAAGCCCTAGACCCAAACAGAATTTTCTACATCCGCCAACAAGAAGTTCTCTGCGCCAGATTCGGCGCAGGATTTTGCCGATCACTATCAAAAACACGCACCTCACGCCCAATCCACATCGCCTTCTGCGTCGGCGGCGCAGGTGCGCAGCGAGAAATCGCAGACGACATTATCAAGAGTCTCAAGAGCGAACTCCGCCGAGGTCGCATCAAGCTCACGCTCGTCGCCGGTTCCCGCCCAGAGGTGGGTCAATATTTCCAAAATATCATCACATCAGAGCGTCTCAGGCCGGTACAAAAGAAAGGTGGTATCACCATTCTCCTCGAAAAAAACAGAAAAGCCTACTTCACCACCTTCGCAAAGTCTGTCCGTAAATTCGACATCCTCTGGACCAAGCCCTCAGAACTCTCCTTCTACGCCGGCCTAGGCCTCCCCATCATCATGGCCCCAACCATCGGCTCCCAAGAAGTCTTCAACCGAGACTGGCTCCTCCGCATGGGCGGCGGCCGAGACCAACTAGACCCACGCTACACAAACGAATGGCTCTTCGACTGGATCGAAAGCGGGGCGCTGGCGCGGATGGCATGGCATGGGTTTCAGGAGGCGCCGACAGAGGGCGTTCATCGCATCGAGGAGATCGTCTCGTAGCTGTGCTACAATCCCCACCATGCAAGACTACACGCTTTCCCCACAATCTGGCCCAGTAAACGCAAAAATAGACTACAAAGCAGAGCTAAATGAAGAACAGCACCGCGCAGTCACGGAAGGAGACGGCGCGTGCTTAATTTTGGCCGGCGCAGGATCAGGAAAAACCCGCACCATCACCTACCGCGTCGCCTACCTCCTCGAGCAGGGCATCGCTCCGCAAAATATCCTCCTTCTCACGTTCACAAACAAAGCAGCAAAAGAAATGACCGAACGCGTCGAGCGCCTACTCGGCACCTACCCATCAGGTCTCTGGTCCGGGACATTCCACTCGATCGCAAACAGAATCCTCCGCAAATACGCAACGCAGCTATCATACTCGCCAAACTTTTCAATTTTAGATCAGGACGACGCTGGCCAGCTGATCGACCTTTGCGTCAAGGAGCTCAAAATAGACACCAAAAACCGCCGCTTCCCAAAGCGATCGCTGGTAAAGTCACTCATTTCATTTGCGCAAAACAAACGCTGCGGCATCAAGATCGCGATCGAAACAAAGTCGCCAAAATACATGCCCATCATGGAGGAGATCGACGCCGTGGCAGATCTCTACACGCGCAAAAAACGCGAGCAAAACGTCATGGATTTTGACGATCTCCTCATCAACCTATTGAAGCTGCTGGAAGATCACCACACCCGAGACCAGCTCGCCTCAAACTTTCAATTCATCCTGGTCGACGAGTTCCAGGACACAAACAGCATCCAGTCCGCCATTGTCGATAAGTTCGCGAGCGCACACAGAAATCTCTTCGTTGTCGGCGACGACGCGCAAAGTATCTACTCCTTCCGCGCTGCAGAAATCAAAAACATCCTCGACTTTCCAAAGCTCTACCCCGGCGCAAACGTCTTCCGCCTCACGCAGAACTACCGATCCAGCCCAGAGATCCTCAACGTCGCCAACCAATCCATCGCAAAAAACACAAACCAGTTCAAAAAAGATCTAGAGTCGACCAAGCAAAAAGGCTCAAAACCCTTTGTTGTCCCATCGGTAAACGACCGACAAGAGGCACATTTCATCGCCGACAAAATCCTCGAACACCGCGAACAAGGATCCGACCTCCGAGAAATCGCCGTCCTCTTCCGCGCAGCTTTCCACTCCCAGGCCCTAGAATTCGAACTCATGAAGCGCGACATTCCATATGATTATCGAGGTGGAATGCGCTTTTTCGAACGCTCTCACATCAAAGACGCCGTCGCACATCTCCGCATCATCCACAACCTCAAAGACATCACCGCCTGGATCCGCTGCCTCACCCTCCATCAGGGCGTTGGCGTGATCACGGCAAACAAAGTCGCCATCGCAGCCGCAACGCTGTCAGCGCCAGAAGAGGTCATTACCATGCAAGCGCCGGGAGGTAGGCGCGCACAAGAGGGCTGGGGAAAGTTTATCGACCTCTTCAAAACCCTCATCGCCGCCCCATCTCGACCTTGTGGAGAGATCTCTCCATTGCAGTCGAGATGGGAGCCTTCCAAAATCATCCGAACCTTCGCGGCAAACAAGGAGTACATCGCGCACCTAGAGCACGAGTTCCCAAACTACGACGAGCGCCTGGAGGATCTGGAGCAGTTCGCACTTTTCGCTGAACAGTACGACAACATCAGCAACTTTCTCGAAGATGTCAGTCTCGTCAATGAATACGGTGCAGTCCGCGATAAGGGAAAGGCAGAAAAAGATAAAATCATTCTTTCCACGATTCACCAAGCAAAGGGCCTGGAATGGGACCATGTCTTCGTGATGCATCTCAACGAAGGGGTCTTCCCGCACCAAAAAGCCTTCGCGGAAAAAGGGGGCGTGGAAGAGGAGCGGAGATTGTTTTATGTAGCAGTTACACGCGCCAGGCGTACATTGTATATGGCGTACCCGCTCACAAGCGGATATGACTCCCTGGAGGTCAAAGAGCCATCCATGTTCATCCAAGAGATCCCAAGAGATGCCTGCGAACGCGTAAGGCTTCGACCATCATCATCGTTTAATCAGTTCTCCTCCAGAACCGCTTTCAAGGCATCGCCAAAGATTCTTGCCAAACCAGAATCAAAAACAGCATTTGCAGATTATCGCGAGCCAACGATAGAATTAGACGAGTTCGGCGAGCCAATATCAAACACGCCCACAACCTCATTTTTACGAGGAGTGGATGAGCTTTAGATTTCCCATCTCGACCTTGTGGAGAGATCTTGCCCTGGTGAAGTCCGCAGAGATCTCTCCACAAGGTCGAGATGGGGAGGGCATTACAAACAGAGAAGGTTATCAATATGCGCTACGCACAACATCGATCACAATTCTCATCAAAAAAGCAGTCTGACGGCCCAGGTAAGGCGATTTTTGCGATCGCCTTTTTACTGATCCTCGCTCTCGTCATTATAGGGGCCCTGATATTTGGGGGCGGCGACAAGGCATCAGAACCAGGAGAGGATCAGCAGGATCAAGAGTTGACCACAGAAGATCAAGACGAACCCAAGGTTGTTGTCGTAAAAGCTGAGCCAGAAGAAGGTCAGGAGCCCGAGGAGGCCCCATCAGAGCCAGACCCAGGACCACAAGAGCCCGAGCCTTCCGTGGAAGTCACGCTCCCTGTCGAAGAAATATCCCTCCAAGACGTCGAGGGTTCTGGCGGCTACGGCACGGCACGCCGCGGCATTACCGGCGACCTATTCACCCTCGCAGCCGTCGCGACACTCCCAGAAATCAACCAATCCATCCATGCGTACGAGGTGTGGCTCATCAAACCAGGCGTGACAGAGTTCTTCTCCGCCGGCGATATGTTCTACCGCTCAGACGGCAAATGGGGACTTGTCTGGGAGGAGGGCTACAACGCCTACAGTGAAATCCTCGACTATTCCAAAATCATCATCACCCGCGAATCACGAGACGGGAACGAGGCGCCATCACCGACACATATCGTCGAAGGCGAATTTTAATACCCACACCACCCTTTGACCCACAAAGAACCCTCCAGGTAAACTTGAGCCCTATGAATATTGGGGTAATCGGCACTGGCTACGTGGGGCTTGTCACCGGCGCATGTCTCGCGGACAAAGGGAATAAGGTTGTTTGCATTGATATTGACAAGCAAAAGATCGAAAACCTCAAAAACGGCATCCTTCCAATCTACGAACCAGGCTTGGACGAAGTCGTATCACGAGCCGTAAAGCAAGGGGATCTCATGTTCTCCTCAGACATCCAAGACGCCGCAAGAGAATCAGAAGTCATCTTCCTTGCTGTTGGAACCCCGCCAAAACAAAACGGCTCTGCAGACCTCAGTTACGTTCTGCAGGCAGCGGAAGACATCGCAAAAGCTCTATCAAAATACGCCGTCATCGTCACCAAAAGCACGGTCCCAGTCGGCACCTCAAAACGCATCAAAAAACGCATCGCTAGTCATTACAGTGGTGAATTTGACGTTGCCTCAAACCCAGAATTTCTCCGAGAAGGCGCTGCCGTCAAAGATTTCCTCAACCCAGACCGTATCGTTGTCGGTACAGAATCGGATCGCGCCAGAACCCTCATTCAAAGCCTCTACCACAACTTCCTCTGCCCAAAGGTCTTCACCTCGATCGAGTCCTCAGAAATGACCAAATACGCCTCAAACGCGTTCCTGGCAACAAAAATCTCCTTCATCAACGAAATCGCAAACGTCTGCGAAAACGTTGGTGCTGACATCGAAGACGTCGCAAAAGGCATGGGACTAGACCCAAGAATCGGCAAATATTTCCTCCGAGCCGGCCTAGGCTACGGCGGCTCCTGCTTTCCAAAAGACGTTCGCGCCCTCCACCAAACCGCCGGCCTTCACGGCTACCCATTTCAATTATTAAGATCTGTCATCGAGGTCAACAACTACCAACGCTGGATCTTCTTCCAAAAAATAAAGCGCGCCCTCGGCCCACTCAGTGGAAAAAACATCGCCGTCTGGGGTCTTTCTTTCAAGCCAGAAACCGACGATACGAGAGAGTCCATCGCTATCGAGCTCATCGAACGATTCTTAGAGGAGGGCGCCATCATCAAAGCATACGACCCACAAGCCATGCCCCACGTCCGGCAGCACCACCCAGAAATCACCCTCACCGATTCAGCGCTATCTGCAACCGAAGGCGCCGATGCGCTCATCCTCGTCACAGAATGGGCCGAATTCATCAACGCCGACTTCGAGCAGGTCTCATCAAACATGACCGGCAAGTACATCTTCGACGGCCGCAACGTCCTCAACAAGCGCGCCCTAGACCGCTTCGACTTCATCTACCAAGGTATCGGCCGAACCCTATGAAATTCCTCGTCACCGGCGCCGCAGGCTTCATCGGCTCTCATCTCACAAAGGCCTTGCTTTCCGAGGGGCACTACGTCGTCGGCGCCGACAACTTCAACGCCTATTACAATACACAGCTAAAGTTCGACCGCGTTCATCAATTCCAGCAAAACCCAAGGTTCGCGTTAAAAAAGGGGGATCTCGCAGATCTCGCTTTTGTTAAGCGCATGTTCACCGAAGATCACCCAGACGCCGTCATTCACCTCGCTGCCCAAGCCGGTGTCCGCTACAGCATCCAAAACCCCCACGCTTACACCCGCTCAAACCTCACCGCCTTCATCAACCTCATCGAAGAGGCGCACCAGGCAAACATCAAAAAATTCATCTACGCCTCCTCAAGCTCTGTTTACGGAAAAAACAAAAAAACGCCCTTTTCCACATCAGATTCAGTCGATCACCCCATTTCCCTCTACGCCGCCACCAAAAAATCAAACGAACTCATCGCCCACGTCTACCATCATCTCTACGACATGGATACGATCGGCCTCCGCTTCTTCACCGTCTACGGCCCATGGGGAAGACCAGACATGGCGTACTACAAATTCACGCAAAGAATCATGGCAGACCAGCCTATCGACGTGTACAATTTCGGCAAAGACCTCAAACGAGACTTCACCTACATCGACGACATCATCGACGGAATCAAGTCCGTCATCAAGCACGCCAAGGGCTACAAAGTCTACAACCTCGGCAACAACGAGCCCGTCGAACTCATGAACTTCATCACAACCATAGAACACCACATCGGAAAAGTGGCTAAAAAGAACCTCCTTCCAATGCAACCAGGCGACGTCCACATCACCTACGCAGACATCACAGAGTCAAAAGCTGATCTCAACTACCAGCCAAAAACCAGTATTGATGAAGGCATCAAACAATTCACCGACTGGTACCGGTCCTACCACGCATGAACCCTCCGCGACTCTCCATCATCGTCCCAATCTACAACGAAGCAGGCAACATCGCTGAGCTTCATTCGCGCATCATAAACGCATGTAAAGCCATGGGGAGCACCTTCGAAATTATCTTCATCGACGATGGTAGCAAAGATCAAGGTATAGAAGAGATGAAGTCTTGCAAGCCGCTCACGATCATCAAATTCCGCAAAAACTTCGGCCAAACATCCGCATTCGACGCCGGCATCAAATCCGCAACAGGTGACCTCATTGTCACCATGGATGGCGATCTGCAAAATGACCCCGCCGACATCCCAATCATGATCAAAAAACTCAAGGAGGGATTCGACGTCGTCTGCGGCTGGCGAAAACAACGAAACGATCCGTTCATGAAGCGCTTCATCTCACGGGTCGCCAATATGCTGAGGCAAGTCCTTATCGCCGACGGCATCCACGACAGCGGTTGCAGCCTCAAGGTCATACGAAGATCCTGCTTCGAAGGTGTTGATCTCCACGGCGAAATGCACAGATTCATCCCCGCCGTCCTCAAGCTCAAAGGATTCCGCATCACAGAAGTCGAAGTCACGCATCATCCCAGAACAAAAGGCCAAACAAAATACAACTGGAAACGCGCCATCAAAGGCATCCTCGACATGGTCTCTGTCTGGTTCTGGAAAAAGTTCGCCAGCCGCCCACTGCACCTCTTCGGAAGCGTCGGAATGCTATCAGCGCTGGTATCGCTAACAGCAGGCGCGATTGCTGCCTACGGAAAGTTCGTCCACGACAGAGACCTCTCAGAAACCGCCCTCACCGAGCTCGCCATGTTTTCCTTCCTCATGGGCGTCCAATTCCTCATGTTCGGCCTCATCGCCGACATGCTCGCAAAACAGTACTACGCAACCGGAAGAGAGCGGACATATTACATCGACAAAATCATCAACACAGAAGATTGTGCCGAGAACCTACCTAGAACAACTTGAAGCCGAAAGCATCCACATCTTTCGAGAAGCTGTCGCCGAATGCAAGCGACCTGTTTTACTCTATTCCATCGGCAAAGACTCGTCTGTTCTCTTAAGGCTCGCGCAAAAAGCATTTGCTCCAGCGCCAATCCCGTTCCCGATCCTACATGTCGACACCGGCTTCAAATTCAAGGAGATGACCGACTTCCGAGATCAAACAGCGAAAGAGTTGGGTCTAGACCTCATCATCGAACGAAACTTCGAAGACGAAGCAGTAGCGCTTTCAGCACGCGACGCCGCGACCGAACGCTATATTTACCTCAAAAAAACCAAGCCGCTCCTCAAGGGATTGGAAAACGGCGCATTTGACTGCGCATTTGGCGGTGCAAGGCGTGATGAGGAGAAGTCACGAGCCAAAGAGCGTATCTTCTCAGTAAGAGGCGCTCACGGCACCTGGAACCCCAAAGATCAACGACCAGAGATCTGGGACATCTACAACGCGAAACTCAAATCAGGCCAAACCATGCGAGCATTTCCGATCTCCAACTGGACAGAGATTGATGTGTGGCGCTACATCCAGCAAGAAAAAATCCCAATCGTCGGGCTTTACTTCGCAAAGCCCCGAACTATGGTCAGGCGAGACGGAGCTCTCTACAGAGTAGGCGGTCACCTATCAGCGCAGTCTCACGAAGAAGTCGCAACCATCACGTGCCGTTACAGAACCCTAGGTTGTGAGCCGTCCACAGGAGCAGTAGAATCAGCCGCAGCCACGATCGAAGAGATCATCGATGAACTAAAACAGTCAAAAACCTCAGAGCGATCATCGCGCGCTATCGATAAGGCATCAGAAAGTGCGATGGAAGACAAAAAGCGCGAAGGATATTTTTAATATGCAAAACATCGACCTCGTACGAGTTGCGATAGCCGGAAGCGTTGACGACGGCAAATCCACCTTCATCGGTCGGCTACTTTACGATGCGGGCGCGCTTGCTGCGGATCAGATCGAGGCACTCACAAGGCATCATGAAATCGACCTCGCTCACGTCACCGACGGCCTCGCAGCAGAACGCGAGCAAGGGATCACGATCGACGTCGCCTACCGCATGTTCGAACGCGGTCGTCGAAGATTCATCCTCGCAGACGTCCCGGGGCACGAGCAATACACGCGCAACATGATCACCGGCGCGAGCACGGCCGACATCGCTCTCATCCTCCTCGACGCCCAACGCGGCATCACAAGCCAATCTCGACGACATCTAACGATTAGCTCGCTCCTCGGCATTCCAAACATCATCATCCTCGCAAACAAGATGGACGCCGTGGGTTACAGAGAGTCAGCGTTCATCGACATCAAAAATCAAATATCAACCTTCGCAGAAAAACTAAGAATCCAAAACTTACAGGTCGTCCCAGTCTCAGGATTACGAGGCGACATGGTTGTAGAGCGGGGTCAAAACATGTCCTGGTGGGGAGGGCCAACTGCGGTAAACGCGCTCGACAACACGGAGTTATCCACAGGAAAAAACCTTATCGACCTTAGGTTCCCAGTCCAGTCCCAAGTCCGCCACGAGGGAAAAAGATGGTATCTCGGCACTATCGCAAGCGGATCACTAAAAGTCGGCGAACGCATCAAAATCCTCCCATCAGAATCCGAATCTCTCATCCAGTCCATCCAGATCGCCGGCAGGGAAGTCTCGCGTGCATCCGCGGGAGACGCCGTTGCAATCTCCCTCGCAACCGAGCAAGACATCAGTCGCGGCAACATCATCGCAAGACCGTCCAACCTCCCCACAGCCTGCGCCGAGGTCCAAGCCCTCATGTGCCAGATGTCATCCGCCGCAATCAAAAAGGGAAGAGAACTCCTCATCAAATCCGGCAGCTTCGAGTCACGGTGCACGATCGCAGAAATCGAATACGAACTAGATGTCGACTCCCTCCATAGACGCCAGTCAGACGCGCTCCATCTCAATGCCATTGGAAAGATCAGAATTACGATTCATGCTCCAATGCATGCAGATCTCTACAATCTCAACAAAAAAACAGGGGCATTCATCCTCATCGACGAAGTCAACGCAGAAACCGTCGCCGCTGGCATGATCGTCGCCATGCATCAAAAGCATCCTTCCTCCTCCCATCTCGAGCGCAGTGGAGAGATCTCTCCGCAGGCTCGAGATGGGAAGGGAAACGCTCCCATTATCTGGCTCACAGGCCTCTCCGGATCCGGAAAGACGACAGTCGCAAATGCCCTCATCAGCGAGATCACCGCCAGAAATCACGCCGTCCAATCTCTAGACGGCGACGTCCTCCGAGGCATGTTCGGAAACGACCTAGGATTCACACGAGAAGACCGCGCAAAAAACCTCCAGCGCGCCACCTCAATCGCGCAAATGCTCTCCCGCCACGGCATCATCGTCATCGCCTCCTTCATCTCTCCCTACCGGGCAGACCGCGCAATCATCAGATCAGCCCTATCACCATTCATCGAGGTCTTCGTAGATGCGCCGATTGATATCTGCGAAGCCCGTGACGTTAAAGGTCTCTACAAAAAAGCCCGCTCCGGCGAAATCAAGAACTTCACCGGCATCAGCGACCCCTACGAGGCCCCACAAAATTCCGAAATCCACGTCCAAACTGATACACTGTCGCTACCAGAGTGCACTCAAAAAATCACCAACTACCTAGAGTCCCATGGACACCTCAGCTCTCATCCAAATCGCTAAACAGGCCGCAATCGACGCCGGAACGGCAGCGATGGAGTTTTACGATGCGCCAGAAGTCAACTTTAAAGAGGGGGATTCACCAGTCACAAACGCCGACATCAAAGCAAACGACGTGATCACCGAGGCGCTGTTAAAAACCGGCATCCCCATCCTCTCTGAAGAGTCCGCCGATAGCGACGAGCGCCTCTCATCAGACCTCGTCTGGATCATCGACCCAATCGACGGCACCAAAGACTTCATCAAAAAAACCAGCGAATTCACCATCATGATCGGCCTCGCAAAAAGCGGCAAGTCATTCTTAGGGGTCGTCTACCAGCCAGTAACGGGCACGCTCTATTCTGCTATAAAGGGTCAGGGCGCCTATCAAGAAATCGGCGACGAAAAGATCAAGCTAACCGTATCAGAAACAACGAGCCTAAGCTCCGCCCGAATCCTCGTCAGCCGCTGGCACGAGTCCGAAGCAGAATCCGAATTCGCAGAAGCGCACGGTGTCTCCAAAGTAAAATGCGGGTCCGCAGGATTAAAAATGTGCAAAGTCGCCTCCGCCAAAGCAGAAATCTACATCAACTCCACCGACCGCGCCTCCCAGTGGGATACCTGCGCCTCAAACATTATCCTCCAAGAAGCCGGCGGCCGCATGACTGATCTAAGCGGCGAAGAAATCACCTACAACGCCAAAGAAACAAAGCACAAAAACGGATATATCGTCTCAAACGCACATATCCACGAGCTCATCAGACAGGCGCTATGAAGCGAGTCCTGATGCTAAACTACGAATACCCACCCCTAGGTGGCGGCGCAGCAAACGCGACGGCGCACATCTTAAAGGAATTCGCCGGCCAAGATGACGTCAGGATAGATCTCGTCACATCGGGGATAGGCAAGGACCGCCAAGAAAAGATCAAAAACAACATAACGATTCATTTTTTAGACATCCAAAAACGAGGCGATATCCACTACCAATCATCGAAAGACCTCCTCATGTACTCCTGGCGCGCCTACTGGAAAGCAAAGTCCCTCATCAGAAACCAGCAATTCGACCTCGTCCACGCCTTCTTCGGCATCCCCTGCGGCTATATTGCGATGAGGCTGGGGCTGCCATATATCGTAAGCCTGAGGGGAAGCGACGTACCATTCTACAACGAGCGCTTTCGACATGCCGACAAGCTCATATTCCAATCGCTAAGCAGAAAAATCTGGGCACGCGCATCGAAAGTCATCGCGAACTCAAAGGGGCTAAAAGAGCTCGCGCACAAGACATCAGACAGGCAGATCGAAGTCATCCCAAACGGCGTCGACACAGAGAAATTCAAGCCCGCAGTCAACCATAGATCACGACAGAATTTCATTTCCACCTGCCGCCTCATCGAACGCAAGGGTGTCCTCGAGCTATTAGAGGCTTTCATCGAAGTTCTCAAGACACACCCAAGAGCAACACTCACGTTCATCGGAGCCGGAAATCTCAGAAAACAAATGATCGAGCGTGTGGCTAGATTGGGGCTTCAGGAAAGTATCAAATTCCCAGGAGTGGTTGACCACCGGGAGCTTCCAAATCATTATCAAGACGCAGACATCTTCATCCTCCCTTCAAAGAACGAGGGTATGAGCAACAGTCTACTCGAGGCAATGGCATCGGGGCTGCCAGTAATCGTGACAGACACAGGTGGCACCGAAGAGCTCGTGTCTCCATCAAGCGGCTTCATCATCAATCGCGTAACAGAAGCGGAGATGGCTGTCGCAATAGAAAAATTACAAACATGGAGCCAGATGGGGCAATTGGGCCGTCGCAAAGTAGAGCAATTGAGCTGGAAAAACACATCAGATGATTATCAGGAGGTCTATCTCGCAATATGAGGTCATCACTAATCTGGGGGCTGCTAGCAGCAAAATCAAACATAAGAACCGCCTATCGCCAGCAAAAGACATGGCAGTTTTTACCGCACTGGGGGCTTGCCGAAATCCAAGAATCAAATCTGCGAAACCTCCTCACTCATGCCTGCAAACAGGTTCCGTACTACAGGGAGCTATTTAATCATCACGACATCGTAAAAGATAGCGAATTCCATCTCAAAAATTTCAGCGCCCTCCCCCCGCTAACAAAAGATATCATCAGAAGCCAGGGAGATCGCATGCATGCGCAGGACAAGGTAGGTCGCGCCATCTACAAGAATTCATCCGGAGGATCCACAGGTGCCCCACTCGAACTCATCCAAGACAAGCAGTACAAAGACACTTCATGGGCACATAAAATCCTCTACAACGAAATGCTCGGAAAGCACGTCGGTGATCGAGAAATAAAACTTTGGGGCTCAGAGCGCGACATTCTAAAAGGCAAGGAAACTCTCTCATTTCGAGCACAAAACGCACTCTTCAATCGCCGCCTTCTAAACAGTTTTCGGATGTCTAAAGAAGACATGGAGCGGTACGTCGGGGAGATCAACGTACATAAGCCAATATCAATCTGGGCCTACGTAGATTCCGCTTATGAGCTCGCAAAATTCATCAAAGCAGGATCACTGCCAACCCACGCGCCAAAAGCGATCATCCTCACCGCGGGCACTGTTCATCCAGAGGTCAAAGAGTTCATATCAGGGGTATTCAAGGCACCGGTCTACAATCAATACGGCTCCAGAGAGGTAGGAGATATGGCCGTAGAATGCCCAGCCAAAGACGGTCTCCATGTCTACGACTACCTCTACAAGTTCGAAATCCTAGACCAGGACCTCAAGCCTTGCCCCATTGGACAAACGGGGGAGATCTACGTCACCGTCCTCTCAAATTACGCGATGCCATTGATTCGATATCGCATAGGCGACACCGCATCTTGGAGGAGCTTTGATGTTTGCAAGTGCGGAAGGTCACTTCCAAGAATTAACGATGTCCATGGCAGGGTAACGGACCACTTCATCACAACAAAAGGAGAGCTCATCCACGGCGAGTACTTCACGCACTTGTTCTACTTCAAGGAATGGGTGAAGAAGTTTCAGGTTCGTCAGGTGACAAAAGATCATGTTCGATGCTCGGTAGTACTACCCGATTCCCATCTCGACCGACCGAAGGGAGTGGAGAGATCTCTCGACGATGCTCGAGATGGGAGGGACGAAATCGAAACCGCGATAAAAAAAGTCATGGGAGACCATTGCAGGGTCGAATGGGACTTCACGGACGAGATTCCTCCAACCAAGTCTGGAAAATACCTTTTCACCGTAAGCGATATCCGATAAACTGCCCCTACATGGAAAAAGATATCCACAGAAAAGAGCGGCTCGTCTGGGTCGAGAAAAACGATCATTTCACCTACCCAGACGCGCCATTCAACCCTGGAACCAAATTCGCAGAGCTTGGCCAGCTCAAGTTTGACGCGACCGCAGACGTCAAAAACCCTGTCTACGGCTACGTCCGCAATGTCCTCATCGGCCTTGATCTCGACAAAGAAAATCAAGGTACCGCATTTTGGAAGCCATTCAAGGATCTTATCAAGCCAGGACAACACGCAGTCCTCAAGCCAAATTACGTGAAAGGCAATCATCCTCTTGGCGAAATCGGCGTGTTATCAATGATTACCCACGCATCTATCATGCGCCCAGTTATCGATTACCTACTCATCTCAACAGGCGGTGACGTGAAAATCACCATTGTCGACGTGCCACTCCAGAGCTCGGTCTGGTCAGAAATCATCGAAGGAAGCGGAACAGACAAGCTTCTCGAATTCTACGAATCAAAAGGGATCAAAATCAACCTCGTCGATGCTCGTAGAGAGATTTCAAACCTCAACGAAGAAGAGGTTATCGACAAGCGGGAGTTCAAAGACCGAGACCCGCTTGGCTATGCGTATGTCGACCTCAAAGACCAAAGTGCTCTTATGCCGGTCATCAAGCACTTCAAGCGCTTTATGATCACCGACTACGACAAGGGGACGGTCTCAAGACACCACAACGCAACAAAGAATCAATATTGTATCGCGAAGACTGTCCTTGCCGCAGATCTATTTATCAACCTCCCAAAGCTCAAAACTCATCGAAAGGCTGGTCTCACTTGCGCAAGTAAGAACCTCATCGGCATGAATGGCGACAAGCGCTGGATCGCGCATCACCGCGAAGGAACGCCAAAGAGCGGAGGAGACGAGTGTCCAAGGATCGATCTCAGACCGTGGATCGAGTGGCGTCTATTTGCATTCCTAAAACGCCACCCGCCGGTCGGCGTGTGGCTCGCGACAAAGATCAGAAAATACCACACCCTTATTTTCGCAAAGAAGCGCAAGTTGCGCGCATGGATTTTTGAAAACTTTAAGGGCTTCGTAAAGCTCGCAAAGGCCATAAGAGGCGTCTTCAAAAAGAAGGAGGTTAGCTCACGGGTATCAGGAGACCCCTCTGGAGCTATGGAGATTTCCCCGGCGGGATGGCCAACGATTACCTTTGAGATGTTCAGGGGGCGATTCCCGGAAGGGTCACGTGAAGCATTTCATCACCTCAATCCAGCTCGTCCAAAACCAATGGAAGGAAGTTGGTATGGCAATGACACAATCTGGCGAACTATTTGCGACCTAAACCACATCATCCTTTTTGCTGACAAGGAGGGCGATATCAAGACAGAGCAACAACGAGGCTACTTCTGTATCGTGGATGGTATCCTTGGTGGGGAGCGTGAAGGGCCAATGGAACACACGCCAAAAAACAGTGGCACGCTCGTTGGCGGGTTTCATCCAACAAGTATCGACTATACTTGTGCATGGATCATGGGTCTCGACTGGCGAAAGATCCCTGCAATCAGAGAGATTCTGAAAAGTGAGGTAGTAAACTTCGCAGAATTATCGGAGGAGTCAATTAAAATGGCTGGCAATGAGGAGGTAGAGAGGATAAACATGAAATTCTATCCAACCATCGGCTGGCGAGATCATATTGAACGCATCTAGCATGGAGGTTACAAACCCGAAGATCATTCATTACGGCAAGAAAACAAAGGCTTTTTTTGCACGCCAAATTTGGCGGATGAGGAAAAGTTCCTCCATTGTAAATCTCCTATTTTATTCACTCACACTCTCAGGGATTTATCTCCCATACGTATCAAAGGCAGTGGAGATGAATCAGGCGCTACTCTTGGCGATCCTCTACCTCGTATCCTTTTTCGCCCTCCTTGGCATCGGAATCCTCTACGACATCGTGCTAAAAATGTGGAAGGAGGACAATATCGTTGAAGTAAAAAGAAATCCATATCAAATAGACCTATTCACAAAAAAGGAGCTCGAAGGTATGAAGGTGAACCTCGCAAACTTTCGCGCGACCTATGAGGCAATGCGTACAAATATGTTGATCTGTCAGAAGCTCGGCATCGATGCCTCTGATTTGAAGGAAAAGCTTGTAGACATCAAGGAAAAAACGGATTGGTTCGAAGATTGGATCGTGGCAGGAAGAGTGACAACTAAGGAGCCTCCAAAAAGTGTATGAGCAAAGTTAGTGAGCTAAAGGCTTATGCATCAAGACTGATCTGGCGAATGAAGAAGTCTGCAACGATCATTAATTTGATGTTCTATTCAATGACGTTGGCCGGCGTGTACCTGCCATACGTATCTAAGATGGTAGATATTCACAAGCTCATTTTATTGCCGCTCCTTTCACTGACATCATGCATCGCGCTCTATATAGGCGGGCTCCTTTACGACATCGTTATTCGCATGTGGAAAGAGGATAACATTATCGCAGCCGAACGAAATCCGTACCTAAACAATTTATTCTCAGAGAAGGAGAGGTTGGTCATGCAGGTATACCTCTCAAACCACGAAGCGACATACGAATCCATGAGAACCAATATTCAAATTTGCGACCATTATGGGATCGAAACGGGCAGCTTAAAGGCTGAGTTGCAGCAGATGAAGGAGTTTGTAGAAGCGTTTGAGACATGGGTGAAAACAGGAAAAATTTCAAAATCTCTATTATGAGCCCATTTCGAGCAATGAAGACAGGGGGATTTTTAGCAAAAGGGATGATAAAGGCAGCTGCAGCTTCCAGTACGTCGAAAAAGCCATGGAGATATGAGTTTCTACGCCAGGCAAATCCAGATCAGGTAAAAAATTTCGAGCTCATCATGGGGTTAGAATTCGCACCAACGGAAGATATTGAGACATATCAATCGGAACGGCTCGGAAGTCTCATTAATCACGCAAAGGAGCAAGTTCCATATTACAAGGAAGTCCTAGCAGGTATCACGGCAGAAAATCTACGTAATGCACCGATCCTTACAAAGGACATTATCCGCACAAGATTCGAGGATCTTAAATCATCAGATCTTGAGAGTCGAGCCTGGTATCGAAACTCTTCCGGCGGATCAACCGGAAAGCCAATCACCGTCATTCAAGACAGGGAGTATGCGAATTGGTCTGCGAGCAACATGTACTTTTTCTCCATGGGGCAAAAGATGTACGGCGAATCACAGATCAACCTTTGGGGATCGGAACGAGATCTGCTGAAGGGTTCCATTGGTGTCCGTGCGCATATCGATAACTTCCTTGCGAACAGGCGGCTCTTAAACGCATTTTATGTATCAGACGATATTTGGCGCGAGTACACGAAAACCTGGAACAGGGTAAAGCCTGTCGGTGTTTGGGCCTACGTAGATTCCGCCTACGAAATGGCGAAGTTTATCAAAAAGACGGGTATCCGCATTCACGCGCCAAAAGTAATTGTTGTCACAGCAGGTACAATGCATGATTTTCAGTACGACCTCATACACGAAGTTTTCAACTGCCCGGTGATTAATCAATATGGTTCAAGGGAGGTGGGCGACATCGCTGCATCGTGCCCAAAAAACGAGGGGCTGCACATATTCGAGTACTCTCACATTGTTGAGATCCTTGACGCGAATCTTGAGCCTGTTGCTGCAGGAGAGCAGGGTGACGTCTATGTGACATCACTCATCAGCTACGCGATGCCAATCATTCGATACCGCATCGGCGACACAGCGGTCCAGTCTGACAAGAGGTGCTCTTGCGGAAGGGGGTTCAAGCTCATTGGTCACATAACCGGCAGATCATCTGACCACTTCAAGGCTTTGAATGGATCAAGAATACATGGCGAATATTTTACGCATGTTTTTTACTTTCAGGACTGGGTGGAGACCTTTCAGGTCATTCAGGAGAAAGAGGACTTGATCCAGATCTTCATCGTCAAAGCAAGGGACCCAAAGCAAGATCAGCTAGACAAGATCGCCGAAGAGGTCCGTGCGGTAATGGGGGAAGAGTGCAAAATACGCATGACCTTTGTTGAACAGATTCCAAGGTCCCCATCTGGAAAGTTTCGCTACACGATCTCCAAAGTCAGCTAATATGCCAAAGCGTCCGCTAAAAATTTGCTTTGTTTCACTTTCAACATATCCGCTATTTAATCCAGATTGCGGAGGCGGATTTGGAGGTGCTGAGGTTCAGATGTACTACATCGGAAAAAAAATGAAAGAACTCGGCTGTGAGGTAAGTTATCTTGTTGCAGATTTTGGGCAACCAGGGATGGAGGTCAGGGATGGAATTAGGCTCATGAGAACCATTCAAAAATACGCCTCAAAATCAGAAAATGAATCTCTAAAAGAGCAACTCATTAGAAAGTCAAAAAAATGGTCATCTAAGCTTGTGTTTGCCGCACGATTCCTCTTTCATCGTTACGACATCATGATCGTTCGATCAGCAAGCGGTGGCTTTGGAAAATTGCGACTCTGGACAAAGCTCATTGGCGTAAAGTTGGTTTACATGGCGGCACACGAAATCGACTGCTCGGGGGAGTACGAGCGCGGAAATGGTTCTGCTGGCGGCTGGTATCGATATGGTCTAGAGGGGGCGGATCTTGTGATCGCGCAAAACTCAGATCAGCAAGAAATGCTACGCAACAACTATCAGATCGAATCAAATCTTCTTTTATCAGTTTATCCGGTCGAAGAGGTGGAAAAGACCTGGGATGGCCCAGTCCTTTGGGTTGGAAGGTGTGAAGACTGGAAGCGTCCAGAGATTTTCATCGAGCTAGCAAGGCAAAATCCAGACACAGATTTCATTATGATCGCCCCGCCGGCGCTCAATAAGGCGGACTACCAGACGAAAATTGAAGCACTCTGCAAAAATGTGCCCAATGTGACATACAAGGGCCTTGTACCGTTTCACAAAATCAATGAAGAATTTAAGGAAGCGAGCCTATTTGTCATCACCTCCAGGTTTGAGGGATTTCCAAATACACTTATTCAGGCCACGAAGAATAAAATACCAGTCGCGTCGATCGACATCGATCCAAACAACGTGATCAGGTCACACGGTTTGGGCGTCATCACAGATGGCGACATAGAGGCTTTTTACAAAAAGACAGGGGCATTGATAAATGACATGGAGGAGAAGAAGGCGGCTGGACTCCGTGCATACAAGTATGCAAAATCACATCACGACATCAATGCCGTCATCCCGGAAATGCACAGTCTCCTAGAGGACCTCGTCAGATAGTGCAGGAAAAGCTAGCGAGTCGATGATTCCTGGCGACCAAGAATGGTCCCATTCAATAAGAAGAAGTTGGTCATCTTCAGGATAGGTGTGCGTATAAAAGACTTCTGGGTGCTCATCAACGAGGGAGCGAATAGAGCACGGAACAGTCACATCGCAATCCCAGTGCTGAAAACGGTAAATGTCCGTCAAGAACCAGCCATGTTCATGTGTGCGAACTGTCGACAGGAATCGATTTTCAAGCACGGTTGTTGGGATGGGGCGCCCGCTTCCTCTATCGTCAATGCTGCGAATATAAACAATGTCATCGACAGTAGATTGATGATAGGCAAGTGCTCCTGTTGACGTATCAATCATCCCATCTGACTCGCGGACAGGAATTTGAGACACAACATCATTAAACGCGTAGTAAAGCTCCTGGAGTTCTGTCTCACCCAGCTTTTCGTTAACAACGATTTCTGTGCGCGACCAGGGGACAAGGAGAATAACAAGGCAGAGAGAGAGGATGACCTGAAGCGCGCGTTGCTGAAAAAACTGACGGCTCGTAATTGCGATAACGCCCCCAATCACCATAAATAAGAAAGGAAGGGTGAATACAATATATCGGGGAGCAAAATATTCACGAGTGAAAAGAAATGCACTCATAAACCAGATGCCAACAAAGAAGATCCATGGAATCGAGGAGGTAATTTTTTGTCTAGCAAGACAGAGTGCAAGATAAATAATCAAAAACAAATAGATTGTTTGGTGCCCAAAGAGACTCAAGAGCCATCCAAGGCTTGTACGAATTTGGCCAGCGTAGGTATCCCATTCTTGAAAGAGAACCGGATCCCATCGCAATGCGCTGGTCACAAGTGACGGTTGTTTAATATAAAGAAAAACCCCAATCGCAAGAACGGTGCCGAGAAAAGAGGAAATAATCTTTGTCTTTGCAGAAATGTGCTTTTCCCGAATGTCTTGGATGACTGACGCGCCCGTTGTGAGGATAAGGAAGAAGACGAAAATTGGAACAAGGCTCGCGGTGAGTTTGTGAACATGAAATCCAAGGGCAAACAGTCCAATCAAGATCGCGAGTAACAGGCCGTATCGTTTCACGGTAGCTTTCACATCCTGATCACGCCGAACATCTAAGAGCACCGGAACAAGCCAAAAGATCAGAAGCGTCAAAAAGCAAAAGAGCGGGTACATGCGCAGGTTTGCCATGTCCCCGATGTGCCAAAACGAAGTAGTAAGAAGGAGGGCGGTAATCATCCCGCCAAGTCGCCCAACATAGCGACGACCAACAACATAGCTTAGCGGAATCGATAAAACGCTGACAAAGATATTCGGAAGATAGGCCGAGGCAATACTTTCTCCAAAAAGCGCGTAGCTCATCGCAATCAACGCACTAAAGAATTGAGCACGTTTATAGACGAACTCTCCATGAGCGAGGTAGTGCCTTGCATCAAGAAGGTGGTAATAACCATCAATGCCTTGACCCATGTCCGAAATTTGCTCAAGACGAAGAAGGAGACCCGTGATCGACAGCGCGGCGACGCAAAGAAGCCAGAACCATCCTTCATTTTCTAGTTTAGAAAGAAGGAATGAAGAAATTTGAGCGCTCCTGCGCTGACGGTGGGGGCCATAAAGCGTTTTATTCTCTCGAGAAACAGTCTTCACCTCATCTTCTAGAAGGGACTGTTCTCGAAGCTCAAAGCGGTAGATGAAAACTGTCACGACGCCAGCGGTGGCGGCTAGGACGTAAAGGTGAAAATGAACATCTGTTAGGACATTCATGGAGTTTCGAAGAATTGATGTTTCTGGAATCAGGGTTGTATCAGCTTGCTCAAACAAAAAGAGAAAGATGAATGCTGCAGCAAATGCAGCAAAGATGGGTTTATGAATATCAAGATCTCGCAATTCCACGTAAACCGCATAAGCCAAAAGAAACGCAAACGAAAAGAAAATCAACTGATCCGTATCATCAGGAATCTGAAAAAACGCAAAAAGCCCCACCGAAAAAATCGCGAGCGGGGCGAGTGCGTGGGCGTAGAATCGGCGCCAGAGATCAAGGCCGTTAAGTGCGATCCGTTGCAGAGAGGAGGGAATAGTCATAGCTAGAATTCAAACACCCAAATATCGTGTAAAGACCCTCCTTGATCGTGAAATATCAACTCGTACTCAACAAAGATATAGTCGAGATAAAACGGCGACACGCGGTGCATGGCCATGGAATCTAGAACAATAAAACCATCTCCATTTTGAGCAATGCGACGTAAATGGTCAAGGTTCTCTATGAATGGCGTGTTGTTATAAATATCGCGTCGGCCCGTCGAGGTCATCTGTCCAGCGATCTCATCAACCTTTCCAGAATAAGAAATCGGCAGCCAAAAGTCCGTCTGTCCAAGATAGACGCGATCCATTTGTGTATAAGGAGAAATGATTACACTCTCATCAGAAGCGCCGTAGGCTTTAATTGCTTCATACGCCCGAAAGAAGTCCGGCTGCGGTGTTCGCATTTCAAGACGGTAAGATGACGCAAGCCCTGTGGAAAAGTTTCCAAGCCAGAGAATGGTGACGGTGATCAAAACCGATCCTGCAACCCGAAGTCGATCCTCGGTCCATAGCGCAATCGAGGTCTGCCAGATTGCATACGCGGTCAAAACGAGCAGGGTCGGTAGCGTCACAAACAAATAGCGCCCAGCAAAAACATCCGTCCCAACACTCACGATCAAAAACGGCACAATAAACGCAAGTGCTAAGAAGTAGAAGGGGCGATGGTCTCGCTCACGAAAAAGGGCAATGGAAAGCGCGAGTCCAGCGCCGATGAGCGCAGCGAGATAGCTTTGCAGGACAAATCGTCGATACACATCGCTCACAGCGAACGCGTGCGGGATCAGCGAAGTCTCAATATATGGCACCCCAAGCTTCAGCAGGAGCCCAAACAAAAAGAACACAAGGCTCAGAACGACAAAACGAGAAGCGTGATCAGGAAGTTGAGATTTGAAAGCTGTGGACGCATAGGTGAAGAGCCCCAGGCCAGAAGAGCGCGCCCGGAGCCACGCACTCAATGCTCCCATCAAAAAGAACACAGGAATCAAGACGAGTCCTAGCGAATGTTCCAAAATGGCAAAAACAGTAAAAATCAAAACCCCCCCAAGCCGCCACCACGTAAACCGCTCCATCAAAAGCCAAAACGCGTACAGCGCCGCAAAAACCAAAAACACAAAACTCATATACATACGCGCCTGCCGACTCCACGCAATGCAAAAATGCGAAAGCGCGATCAGCGCCGAGCTATAAAGGGCAACGGGTGTCGAAAATAACGTACGTGCAAAGAAAAAAATCAGCGCAATAAACCCTGTCCCGATCAAAACACTGGGCATCCGACTCGGCACATGACCCTCACCAAACAATCCAATGGATCCAGCAATTAAATACGTGCTCACAATCCCGCGTTTATAAAGAAGTCCAGAATCAAGCTCGGGATAGCCCTTCTCCAAAGTCTCGAGCGCCGCATTCACCGTAAACCCCTCATCAATCCAAAGCGAGTCATGCCCAAGGTCATGAACCCGCAAAATAAATCCAAAACTCAATATCACGCTGAGCACGATCCAAATAAGTCTACCTTTCATGAATGTCATACGCCTACACCTTAATACATCTCGTGATCGTCCGTGTGGATAATCGCCGCGGCTATCAGGAGCCCCTCATGTATACTTCAATCAAACAGACAATATTTTATTATGAGAGAGGGTAAAAGGGGCTTTCTTCAGAGAGAAGAAAAAGTAGCAGCAATCGCATTTGCTGCATTTATACTTTTCATCGTCGGATTCATATTCGTGCCATCTATGTACGCGCAATTCGCCAGGCAGACCGGCGACGACATCGCGTCATTCGGTTACGGGTATGGGTACGGGTATGGATCAGGCTACGGATGGGACAGTGGAGACACAGCTGGTCGCCGAATCGGTGGAGACGATCTCGACACATTCGCCTACGGGTATGGTCGAGGGTACGACATAGGGAACAGCGGCGGGCTTTCGTGGGACTCTGACGACGAGCGGTTCGAAGTCGTAGTGGCAGACGTTGATGAGCTTTACCGATCAGGTGTTGTACGATTCAATACCTCGGATCACACAGCGGCAGGAACCATGACATTTGACTTCGCATTTCAGGCAACGGCAGGGACGGATACGGTGCTGGTGCCAACTGGATCGGTATTTTCCGCAGCATCAAACATAGATTGGACGAGTTTTGAAGCAAGTGGCAGCGCATCGACTGGGGCCCTCTCATCAACGCTTGTCCCTCTAGGGGATGTAAACTTCGGGCACGAAGGCACGGATACATCATCGGACACGGCAGTGACAATCAGCCTGGCGGTTACAGACGCATTCTATGATGGCTTGTCGCTCGATATTTATAACAGAGGACCTGAGGGTTCATGGACCGACCTCGGCTCAAATTGCACAGTCGCGAGCAGCGCATGTTCATTCACGACAACGGCCTTATCCGACTTTGCGGTAACGAGAACGATCGGCACGCTCGCCAGTACAAACGTTCAGCCTGCGACACTCATCGTGAGTCAAACACAGCAAAACACGGTCAGCTTCACGACGGTGACAGGAATCCCATCAGACGGGAAAATCGTTGTAACCTACTCAAGTGTATTCGATGTAAGCGGTGCAAGTGACGCGACATGTTCAACAGTAGATGGAGACTTCGCAACAGCGGTATCTGGCCAGGTAGTTACAATCACGCGATCTGGGGGAACAAACGAGTCAGCTGCGGCAGAAACTTGCACGATCGACGGAATAATAAACCCAGCAACCGCTGGAGTTGACGGAACTTACGAAATCAAAACAACAGACGCGGCAGATCTCACGATTGACGAAGATGATGACGTATCAGCGGATACCTTCCAGGCGGCATCAACTCCTTCAACAGATAGCGGCACAACCTCAAGCGGAGGCGGAGGAGGCGGCGGAGGAGGCGGCGGAGGCGGATCAACCTCAACGACGACCACCGACGAAGATACAACGACAGTAGCCTGCGAAATGCCAAGTGGAACTGGAACATCCCCACTCACCGGCGAAGAAGAAGAGATTACAGAAGTATCAGTCGGAGCATACGTAAAGAGCACAAATTTCCCATCCGTCTACTACATCACAGAGAACTGCGGACGGCGCGTATTCATGGACGAAAACAGCTACTTCTCATGGGCAGACTCATTCAGCGAAGTGCAAGAAGTCACAGATGCAACGCTCTCAGCGCTAACTCTAGAAGGTCTCATGGTTCCAAAGGCGGGGTCACTACTCATCAAGGTTCAAAGTGATCCAAAGGTCTACGCATTAGAGCAGAGCTCAGACGACTTCAAGCCGCGAATGCGATGGGTAAGCACAGAAGAGATCGCGATTGCACTCTGGGGCGAGGACTGGGCGGCATACGTCATCGACGTACAGCCAACCTACTTCAGTAAGTTCTACTCAGGGAACGCGATCACGGATATCACTGACATGGATGTAGATTCAACGCTCCTCAAAAACCGCTGGGAACTAACAGATAGTGGGACCGCCGACAACGATGGCGACGGTCTCACGAACGGCCAAGAGGCACGGTACGGAACTGATCCAAACAACGAAGACACAGACGGGGATGTGTACGACGATTACACGGAGATCCTCACAGGAAACGATCCGCTCTCAGCATAGAGAGTCATCAAAAACCGAGCACACGCTCGGTTTTTGCATATAAAAAAACCGCATCAGGTATGGCTGTGCAGTTAAGGTCTACGAGGAGTGCTGAGGGCAATAATGAGCGGACCAAGAACGCCGGCAAGGCCAATCGAGAACGCATAGAGCCAGCCAATCTGCGGATATTGCGGCAGGAGATGCATGGCAAAGAGAAGATGGATAAAACACAAAACGATCCAGAACATCTTGTACCCATCACGCCCATCACGGCGAATATTACGCGCTTCGATAACCTGCGTTGAGAAGGTAAGAATCGACATCGCAAGATGCTGCCAAGAAAGGTCATTGACGAGGATTTGCATCGCACAGATTCCGACAAGAAGAATCTCGAAAAAGCCTTCTTGCGCACCGCTGCGCGTACAGAGCGAAGCAAGGGCTGACCAGCCAAACCAGCAAAGCAAAAGCAGGAAGAGCAAGATAGCGACGACGCGGCTCTGAGTAGAGAGCCCAGAGATTTCAATGCTGGTCGCAGAAAAAAGCACGATGCAAAGCGAGACAGGGAGGCCGACCTTATGTTGCTCATCAATGGCATGGTAGCCAAGTAGGCCAAGGTAGAACACGAGCCCAAGGAAGACGAAGAAGAGAAAGATTGGCATGAAAGCCTCCGGAATGAACATCTTATTCGTACCACGAACCCGCTTGTCAGAAAAGGATTGACAAGAATCGCAGGAGCTGATATTCTCCCACAGTTCTTTGCCAAGGAGGGCATGTGATCAAAGATGCAGAAGGAAACGTTTTCGCAGTCGAGACTGGAGATGGGATGGCGCTGTTCGCAGCGAGGTCCTTCCGCGTGGGCGAGATCGTCCATGCGATGAATGGGTCAGCTACGCGTCAGCGGACTCGTACATCCATCCAGATCGGCTGCGACGACAAAGGGCCGATCCACGTAGAAGACGACTTCGGTCGCTTCACCAACCACAACGGTCGAAGGCCTACCGTATGCGTCGATGGGCGCAATCTGGTCGCGATCAGGTGGATTCACAAGGATCGGCAGATCACCTTCGACTACGGTCAGAACGAGCGCGATGCGGACGGCGAAGTCGAAATCGCCGCTCCGTTCATCGACAGTCAGACAGATCGGCCTGTCGGCGACCTTCTCGCCGAGGACCCCAGCCTCGAGCTCAGCATCGTTCCCGCCTGCTTTGACACTGCTGGATACGCTCCCGCGTAGCAGCTCACCCGCGACTCGTTCGCGGATTTTTCTTTACAGAAATATCAATAATCGGTACCATCCCTCCGTTCTTTGGAGGTAAAGTGACAGTCACTTCATACATCATCGTCCTTATCACAGGCGGCCCACGCAGCGGAAAATCGACCATTCTCCGCATGATCAGGGAAGAATTCGGCAGTCAGGTCCTCATCGCTCCCGAGGCAGCCGGCATCCTTCTCGACGGCGGATTCCCGGGCTACGGCAATCCGCCAGACCAGGCATTGCTCGACGCCTTCCAGACAGCGGTATTTATCGTCGGAGAGCAAATACTCCCAGCTCACAGGCGCCTCGCCGAAATTCAAGGCGGCATCAGGATGATCGTCCTTGACCGCAGCCCGCTCGATGGGGAGGCGTACGTTCCTCCTGGCTACATCGAGGGACTCATCAGGCGGCCGTACGACCGTGAGGCGATCCTTGCGGAGTACGATGCGATCATCTTCCTCGATACCTATCCTGAAGACTGGAATCGAACAGATGGCAACGAACACCGCTTCGAGAAAACGCCAGAGTACGCTCTGGCATTGAACGAGCGAACATGGGACGTGTACAAGGGCGCAGGAGCAATCCGGGTCACCTGCGACGGCGGCTTCGAACACAAGACGGCCTCCGTCCTCGCCGAGATCCGCCGCCTTCTCGCTGGCTAGCCTTCGGCAGTCAGTTTTTTATCTCAAGTGTTTATCCATCTCTTCCCATCTCGAGCCGGCGCTGTACGCGCCGTCCCGAGCAGGGTCGAGGGCTCCCGAGAGATCTCTCCACGAGGTCGAGATGGGAGGAGCAGTAAAGTGATACAATACACACATATGTTCATCCTAGACGCAGAAAACCAAACAGCGCGAGCCGGCGAGCTCAGAACCGCACACGGCAACATCAAGACCCCGTTCTTCATGCCAATCGCCACAAAAGCCGCTGTCAAAACCCTCACATCAGAAGATGTCAAAGCGCTCGGCGCCCAAATCGTCCTCTCAAACACCTATCACCTCATGCTCCGTCCAGGTCTCGAAGGCATGGAAAAGCTCGGCGGCCTCCACAAGTTCATGCGATGGGACGGACCGATGCTGACTGATAGCGGCGGCTACCAAGTCTTCAGTTTATCCAAAATGAACAAAACAGACGACGACGGTGTCTCCTTTCAGTCCGACATCGACGGTCGCAAAATCCGCATCACCCCAGAAGGATCAATGGCCATGCAGGCTGCAATCGGCGCCGACATCATTATGCAATTCGACGACGTCGCGGCAGGGGACTCATCACGAGAACGCTATCAAGAAGCGATGGAGCTCTCCCTCAAGTGGGCAAAACGTTGCAAGGACTCCTACAACAAAGACCAAAAACTCTTTGGCATCATCCAGGGCGGTACACATGAAGACTTACGAGAGAAGTCCGCAAAAGGCCTGATCGACATCGGCTTCGACGGCTACGCCATCGGCGGCCTCTCCGTCGGCGAAAAACGCGAAGCAGCCTTTCGCATCACAAAACACGTCTGCAGCCTCCTCCCAAAAAATCAACCACGCTACTTCATGGGCGGCGGCAAGCCAGAGGAGATCGTCTACTACGTCTCCGTCGGCGTCGACATGTTCGACTGCGTCCTTCCAACACGAAACGCTCGCCACGGCACACTCTACACATGGAAAGGCGACCCAGCAGAGTCTGTCCGCGAGGCCTTAAAACGCGCACAAGAAGGCGCAGCAGATGATCGCATTAAAGACGCGCTATACGAAGCGATCCACATCACCCGCGAACAATTCGAATTCGACGAGTCACCAATCGATAAATATCAAGATATCCCAGAGCTCACGAGCTATACAAGGGCTTATCTACGTCATCTATTCAAAACAAACGAACTTCTCGCACTTCGGCTCGCAACGATGCAAAATCTCCGGTTCTACTTCCGAATGATGAAAGAGCTAAGAGAAACAATAAATGCAAGCTAAATGTCCACAGTCATCATTGACGATCGAGGGTCAGGATGAAAAACTATAATTATCACATCTCTCCTAGCCAGAGAAAAACACTCTAAGCCACGACTTCAGAGTGTTTTTAGTTGATGCGATATAGATCCCATTCTAAATCGTAGCAAGTTTTTATGACACAAAGCGACAAGTTAGAAATTTTAGGTGCAATCGGTGCATCACGGGCCGGCCTCAAGGTAGAGGTATTAGACGCGATCAAGGCATCGCGGACTGAACTCAAGGCAGAAGTGCTAGACGCGATCAAGGCATCGCGGACTGAACTCAAGGCAGAGGTATTAGATGCGATCGCTGCGTCTGAATGTAGGCTAAAGACAGAGCTAAAAACAGAGCTAGGCAGAGATATCACTGAAGCAATAGAGGCTTCTGAGGCCAGAATCAAAACAGAGCTCAGAGCAGAAATCTATGTGACGGTCGATATGGCAAAAAAAGAGATCTACGAATGCATTCAAACATGGGCGGGGAAAATAGACCAAGATATGGCGACCATGAACGCGACAATAAAAAGAATAGATGAGACAGTGAGCGGTCAGGATCAAAAATATGTACGTCTCATCAACGACAAGATCACCGCACACGAACTCGCAATGCATCGTTCGGGCTCGTCCACATGATATACTAAACGCAGCATATGCACGCTTTTCTAGAAATGCTGCGATACATTATCACAGACTCCGCATTAGCCATCATTCGGTGGCCAATTTGGTGGTACACCCAGGGTCTCGCTATGGTCGGCAAATGGGCGCTTCGCTCCATTACAATGTACGCCAAATCTATCTCACTCGGGGTCTGGATCAAAAATCTTTTTGTCCCCATGTTCGGCATGCGCGATTGGCAAAGTCGCATTATCAGCTTCTTCGTCCGTCTCTTCCAAATCGTTGTTCGCAGCATCGGCGTTGCGCTCTGGATCGTCCTCGTCATCCTTATCATGATTTGTTACGTCACACTCCCTGTTGTTGCACTGGCAAGTATTGCCTACCACGGGGTCGGCGGTTGGTTTTAACATATGGAAGATCTCCTAAAAAGCAAACAGCCTCCAAAAAAATCATCCACATCTGGAATTTGGGGCGTTTCCATAAACGGCGTGTTTTGGTATTGGAAAAAAGAACTTTCAACCGGAGGAATCTCGCGAAGAAAAGCGAAGAAGTGGGCAAATGGTCTTATCAACATCGCATCGGCTCTAGCATTAGCGGGAGCAGTCCTCGGATATGGCTGGCTTTCAATCTCAGGCGGCCAAAACGAGCTCGCAAACCTCTCCTGGAGCATGCCAACTCCCCGCGTTTCACTGCTTTGGATAGCGATCGCGCTCGCATGCTTCCTGTTCTACAGGGCATTCCAAAAAAAGACCGGGTATATCAAGATGCCTACACCGGCTGAGGGCGCAGTCATTAAGCCAGTATCAATCCCATCGATAGATGTCGTCGAAAAAAAGAAAAACATCATCCGTCTCCTCTCGGAGGACGGCATCAAATCCGTAGAGTCCGCGTTCGCGCTCGCAAAACAAAGCGGTCACGCACGCACGCTCCCAATTCATCTGTTTTCTGGAGCTCTAGAGTCCTCAGCGGTCGCTGGTCTTTTTATGCGACTAGGCATCAGTTTTAATGACCTCAAAGAGCCCATAAAACGTCGCCTCACAGAGTCTCCCCAGGGAAGCACTGTCTTCGGAGCAGACGCGCAGCAGGTCATCGCTTGCGCACTTTCGGACGCTCTTGCATCCAAACGAAGGCGCGTTGGAGCTATCGACATCATCTACTGCGCCTACAAAGCAGACGACTTCATCAAAGAGCTCTTATTTGATCTCAAGATTGAGGAAGAAGACATGAAGTATTGCGTCGAATGGGTCCGGATCCAGGACCGGCTAAAAGAGCGCTACGAAGACAGCCGTCACGCAGCCGCCTTCAAGGCTACAGGGACCATGAACAAAGCCTACACATCAGTTGCAACGCCATTCCTCGACAGTGTCTCCGAAGATCTTACCGTAAAGGCAGTGAAAGGCGGCATCCCAATGCTCATCGGGAGAGAGTCAGAAATCGAACAAATCATGCGCGCGATCGAGGGGGGAAATAAAAGCGTTGTGCTCGTCGGTGAATCAGGAACAGGAAAAGGTGCAATTATCGGCGGAATCGCGGAGCTCATGGCGGAGGAGCGTGTCCCGGAAATCCTCAAAGACAAGAGACTCATTCGAATCTCCATCCCGCACATCGCAAGTGCATCAGGGGGGCAGGGTGCAGAAGAGCGCTTGCTGTACACGATGCAAGAAGTCGGTAGATCGGGAAATATCGTGCTCATTATCGACAGTCTCGAGCAAGTTGCAGATGGGTCACACGGGGCAGATCTTTCCGCAGCGCTCGCCTCAGAATTGGAAAAGGGGTACACATTCGTCATCGCCACAACAACGCCAGAGGCCTACACAAAATCCATCGAACGCGGCGTCATTGGTAAAACATTCGAAAAGATCATCGTCGAAGAGCCGAGTCACGAAAATGCAATCTACGTTCTCCAGTCACGAGTCGGCGGCATCGAGCATCAAAACAACGTTGTTTTCACGTACGAGTCTTTACGCGCGATTGTGGAGTTTTCCGACCGATACATGCACGAAAGCTTCCTTCCAGAAAAGGCGATGCTCCTTGCAAAAGAGGTCGCGCATGACGTGGCAAAGCGCGGTCAAGAATGGGCGCGTATAGCAAAACAAGACGTGGCGACAATTATCAACCAAAAAACACACGTCAAAGTAACAGATGTCACAGAGGATGAGGGTGAGAAGATGCTCAATCTCGAGGCAAAGATTCACGAACGTGTCATTGGTCAAGATGAGGCCGTGGGCGCAATCGCGGCTGCGCTCCGCCGTGCCCGAGTGGAGCTCCGATCAGAAAAACGTCCAATTGCCAACTTCCTCTTTCTTGGACCAACAGGTGTCGGGAAAACAGAGACAGCTAAGGCGACGGCAGAGGTCTACTTTGGAGACGAAGAGTCAATGCTTCGTTTTGACATGTCAGAATATCAAGATAAGGCCTCAATCGAGCGCCTCATTGGATCTGCAGGCGAACCCGGTCAACTCACAGAGGCTGTGCGCAAAAACCCGTTCGCTCTCGTGCTGCTCGATGAGCTTGAGAAGGCGCATTCTGACATCCTCAACCTCTTCTTGCAGGTCATGGATGACGGCCGTCTCACAGATGGCCTGGGGCACACAATCGACTTCACAAACGTGATTCTCATCGCGACCTCAAATGCGGGAACATCCTACATCCAAGACGAGGTCTCAAAAGGTACGCCGTCAGAAACCATCAAGCAGCATCTCATGGAGCAGGAGCTCAAAGAGGTCTACAGGCCAGAGTTCCTCAACCGATTTGACGGCATTGTGGTCTTCAAGCCGCTCACGCAGGAAAATATCATCGCTATCGCCAGAATCATGATCAAGAAAGTCACAAAGCGCCTAGAAGAAAAGGGAATCGACTTCAAGGCATCAGAGCCAGCTGTGATCGAACTCGCAAAAAAGGGATACGATCCAAAATTTGGCGCCCGTCCACTCAGACGTGTCGTTCAAGAGACGATCGAAAACGCAATCGCGGAAGAAATTCTAGGCGGAAAGGTCGAGAGACGAGATGCAATTATTCTCCAGGAAGGTGGCGGGATCACCATCGAAAAAGCTCCAGAGCTGTAATTCATCCTTGCAAGATCCAAATTCACCGCGTACATTATCGCTATGCCAAGCTGGTGGATTATCCCGGTTATTGGCGCGCTGATACTGGCCGTGCATCTCACACACACGGTGCGAAAATTCGCAAAAAATTGGGGAGTAACAGACGCGCCAGACGGAAAACGGAAACATCACAAAATCCCCACACCGCTTCTCGGTGGAGTGGCGATTTTTTTGGCATTCACCATCCCGACTGTTGTTATCATGATCGAGTCAAGGCATTTCACGGCAGGTGACATCACTGCTGGACACATTGCAGGATTCCTTGCGGGCGCCACAGTTCTGATCATCGGAGGGATTATCGACGACAAGTACACGCTCCCGCCAAAGGCATCTATCCTGTTCCCGATCATTGCATGCGCGATCGCTGTTCTCGCAGGAATCGGCCCCTCAAAAATCACCAATCCAGCAGGGGGTGCCTTCGAACTGACACGGCTCACCTCATCGGCCATCACCTTTTCATGGCTTATGGTCATTATCTACACGACAAAGCTCCTCGACGGCCTCGACGGTCTTACGGCAAGCGTTGGATCCGTCGGCTTCCTCATGATCGCGCTCCTCGCTCTATCAGCAGCCTTCTACCAGCCAGACGTCGCCCTCATGGCCCTGATCGCCTTTGCGGCAACGGCAGGATTCGCCCTTTGGAATCTTCCCCCAGCACACATCTTCCTCGGCGAAGGCGGAAGCACACTGATCGGATACATGCTCGGCACGCTCGCGATCATCAGTGGCTCCAAAATAGCGACCGCCCTACTTGTCATCGGTGTCCCGGCAATCGACATACTTTTCGTCATCAGAAGCCGTAGAAGGCGAGGAGTTTCCATCAAATCAGGCGACAGATCACATCTCCATCTCAGATTAAAAGATGCTGGATTTTCATCTAAATCAATCGTTGCAATATACACGATTATTGCGACATGCTTCGGCCTCACGACCCTTATCTTCTCAAGTTGGCAAAAGCTGGTTGCATTAATCATCCTTTTTACGCTAACATTCCTCGCAGTATCAAGGCTCTCAAAACAACAGTATGCTTAAATGGATCACATTCACAGCGGTCATCGCACTCATTCTCACCGTCATCATTGGAACAAGGGGGCCAGCTGCCAAATCAACAACGGCCGTAGACATCAACGGAATTCAGGCGAATCTTTGGGTCGCCGATTCAAGAAGTGAGCAACAAAAGGGGTTATCCGGAGTTTCAACGGCCCAAATGGAAAAAGCGGACGGCATGATGTTTATCTTTAACGATCAAGAAACACGAACGTTCACGATGGACGGCATGAAATTCGATCTCGACGTCATCTGGATTCAAGATGGAAAAGTAAAAAAGATCAGCGAAAACGTGTCAGCGCCGCTCCCGGGGGAGGAGCCAGAAACCATGTCATCAAGCCCGATCCGGGCAGATGCTGCTATCGAATTTCCAGCTGGTTATGTCGACGCCCATGGGATCCTCATCGGCTACAAGGTGCAGTACGACTAGCCCTTGCCAAAAAACCTACTTTCTGATACAGTCCTGGCACATTATTCATCGCCTGCCGAGGTTTCAAACCGCAACAATCGCGTACCAAAAGCAGCGTAAGATCAATCTATGATCGCAGTGATCCAAACCGGAGGGAAGCAATATCTCGTCAAAGAAGGGCAAGAACTCAAAGTAGAAAAGCTCGAGGGTGACGCCGGAGCAAGGCTCGCATTTGACGCGATGCTCGTCTCTGACGAAAAGGGCACGGACGTCAAAGTTGGAACTCCTACCGTTAGCGGCGCGAAGGTGGAGGCCTCAATCGTCGAATCCGGCCGAGACAAAAAAGTCTCTGTCATCAAATACAAGTCAAAAAGCCGCTACCGCCGAAACGTTGGTCATCGCCAACATTTCACCAAGATAAAGATCGAAAAAATCTCTGCATAATGCAGAGATTTTTTCATACACATGAGTTGACACAAGGAGCTGATCGAGGCATAATCCCACAGCTCTTTCATCAGCTGCGCATAGACATGAGCGCAGGAGAATCCATGCAAGAATTCATCAGCAAATCAGTCAGGGTGCCGATTGCAGGCATTCTGAGTGTTCTCGCAACGGCCTACCACGGGCTCAAGATCCTCATCATGCACATCCCCTACGAGCTGCGGAAGCGATTCGTAGGGGTTCGCAGCCCGCTCGAGGATTCGCTCCGCAGATGGTCAAGCAACATCACGCATATCGTCCAGTTTCTCCTCTGGATGGACATCAGAGCACCGCGCCCAGACTTCGACTTCCTCGGAAAACCGGTTCTCGTCCTCTCCAATCATCCGCCATTCATGGGGGTACCGCTTCTGATTTGGTATGTTGCCAAGTTCATCAACTCGCGTGCAACCATCATCAGCAAGCAGAAGAACGTCCTAAACATCCTGATCTCTGTCATCGCCATCCTTCCCGGAATCGTCATCGGCGTCGTGCAGGTCATTCGGTACAAGAGGCCGAAGCAGGCCAAGAAGAAGATTCGGGAATTCATCACTCGTGTCATCGAAGAGGGGAGGGCGTACGTCATCCTCGAGGACCAGCACCGTCCGCTCCCAAGCGCGCTCGCAGCCGATCAGAAGAAATTCAGCGGCAAGGTTCGTGACCTCGAAATGCTCACGCATGTCGGCGTCGCACGAGCAAACGGGTCATTCGAGGCTCTTGAGGCATCCAGCTGGACGCTTCCCGTCGTCGAACTCACATGTGGATTCGGCGCAAACGCAAACGGCTGGTTCGGTCCCTGGAGGGTATTCGACGGATCATTCCATATCGTGGTAAGGCAGATACCGCTCTCAGAAATCCCACGGAAAATCGAGGAATACCGTCTCTGGACAAACGCGCGCCAACAGCAACGTCAACGTCTCATTAAAGGCTGGCAATCTGGCCGCAGACGTCACAAAAAGTCTCAAGCTTCATAGCAAAGAGGCTTCTTTTTATACAAACATCCCCCCTCAGAAGCCACTGGGGCTCCCAAGGGGGGAAGATAAGACGAGGAGCGTGACGCTTCTACTCGTCGGAGGTGGGGTCGAAATCTGCCTGCAGGTCGACTTCGACCTCGGTCGCATCCTCATCGACTTCGGTGTCGTCCTCGGTCACGGCCTCGTCGCCCTCATCCGCCATCACGAGCCGAAGGCCCTTGATGTAGTCGAAGAGATCTGCGACGTTGTCGTGCACGGTGGCGATCTCTTCCTCGGTTGAGGACTTCTGACCCGTGGCAAGTCGGGACGCAGCGTCGAATTGTGCGTCCTGAAGGGCTGCGAAGTCGCCTACATACGCAGCGGCAGCGGCGAGGACCATTTCGACGAGCTCGTGATCATCGAGTTTCGTTGCCGGGACCTCGGGATGTGTCAGGGAACCGTTGAGGACACTTCCGGCCACATCATGCGCATACCAGTGGGACGCTGCGCCGAGGAGGTTGCGACCACGTCCAGTTCGAGCGATCTCACAGATATGGGCCCACTGCGCCTCGAGGTCATGGTCCTGCTCTGCGACGACGTGCTCCAGCAGGCTGATGGCTGCTGCAGCATACCGTGCCGCCATCTTGTGATCTCGATGTGTGAACAGCTGAACCTGACGGCGGCTGTTGCGCACGATGACCACATGACAGCCTTCGATCGCTCTCGCATACTTGTGCATCACCGAGTTGTTGGTGAACACGATACAGATCTTCAGCCGCTGTTCCGGCGCCTCAGGTGCGGGTCCTTCAAGGAGCTTGACGCCTGCCGAAACCGTCTCGATCAGGCCGCGCGGACCGTCGATGTCCGCGTCGTATTCGTCTTCGTCGTCGTGGATGTTCTCGACGACTTCGGGCACGATGCGAACGCGACAGGATTCCGGAAGTGGGAACGACGTCACAAAGGCACGTCGCTTGAACTGCGCGGGACAGACCTCCCAGAAGTTCTGACTCTCACGGAAGACGGCGTCGAACACCTCTTCCACGTAGTCCCAGATCTCCACCGGACCCATCTTGGACCAGCCATTGAGCCAGCTGACCAAGTTGACGAGCTCGAGGGGGCGGACCCACCGCCGGCTGTCGTAGTCGGGGCTCTCGCCGCCGTCGTCGGGTTCGTAGCCATCGGGGCCGTAGCGGTCCCACCGATGACACTCGCGCAGGAACACGCGCAGCATCTCCTTGACCCACCGGACCTTGAGGTCTTTGGCGAGCCGCCTGACCGTCATCGTTGGAGGGACCTGCCCTCCTTCGATACCGATCACGATACAGCGATAGTCCGAGGCGCGGATCTCGCGCTCCAGCTGACGCTGGGTACGCACGAAAACGATCTCCAGTCGGTCAGAGTCCTCGGGCATGTTCCAGCCCTCGTATCCGTACCATTTCAGGAGCTTCGCTTGCGCGAGCGCGCGGATTTCGCAGAACGCCGGGAGGATCAAGGTATCGATCCGCTGCTTCGCTCGGTTGTTCTTGGTGAGTTCCGGGAGACACGAGTTCTCCGGGACCTGCATCTGCTCGACGTCGAGTTCGCGCGGCTCGTCGCCACGCTGCTGGTTGATCACGGCAAGGTAGGCCCGCGCCGCCATCTTCCAGACGCGGAGGTCTGGATTGTCGGACGCCTTGACCTGATCGCCATGGGAGTTCAGCGTCTTGATCATCTGCGCGAGCTCCATGGTCTGCTGACCAGAAGTTGTGTCCGCGCGCAGCGCCTCGTTGAGGACAAGCTGCAGTTCGGGCGCATCCGCGATCTCGAGCGCTTCTGCGACAAGAACCGCACTGCACGTATTCGGCAGCCGTCCTTCCGCGCGATGTTCGTCGAACATCCCGCCGCCGATGCCGACGTGCAGATGCTCGGGGCCTTCGGGGAGGTTGTCGTCGTTGCCATGGAACATCAGCTCTGCGCCGCGTGCACCCGGGAGGTGCAGCTTGAGCAGAAGCGAGCCCAGGATCTCATCGCCGTGTGACAGCTTGTGCTGCCCGATGGTGTCGAACGCTGCGCCTTCTGCGCGGTCGAGGAATGAGGGATTGGGGGACATGGATTCTCCAGGTTGGAAAAATTGCACGGAAACCGCGCAAATTCGGGGTGAAATTGACAAAGATCAACGCCACAAAATACCACAAAACCCCCATTTTGTCAATGTTTTATGGACATTTTCCCCTATCTCCAAGTTTTCCCCAAAAAAGCTTGATTTTTCCCCGTTTTACGCTATAGTTCGGCCACAAACCGCCTATGTCAGAAATCATCAAAGGGTCACTTTTAGCAAAGAAAATCCTCGAAAAAACCGCAATTCGCATCAAAAAACTCCCTATTTTACCAGGATTAGGGGTCATTTTGGTCGGTTCTGACCCAGCTTCCAAGCTGTACGTATCCCTCAAGGAAAAAGCGGCGAAAGAGGCAGGGATATACGTGGATAAACAGCTATTTCCAGAAGATGCATCCACAGAAGACATCAAAAAAGCGGTCCAAAATTTTAACAAGCGAGACGATATTCATGGAATCCTCGTCCAATTCCCCCTCTCAGGACAGGACGAAAACGCCATTATTAGCACAATCGACCCCAAAAAGGACGTCGACGGCTTCCATCCAATCAATCGAGGCGGTCTCTTAAATGGCGCTCCAGCATTCGTCCCCCCGGTCGCACTTGCCGTCATGAAACTTGTGACAGCAACGCGGCAGCCGCTAAAGTCAAAACGCGCAGCCATCATCGCAAACAGCGGTATCTTCGGCGAGCCAATCGTGCATCTTCTCGCAGGACTCGGCACAGCAAGCGAAATCATCAATCCTGACGACGCTGAGCTTATCCAAAAAACAAAAGAAGCTGACATTATCATTGTCGCCGTCGGCAGGGCAGGGGTCCTCACAAAACAAATGACAAAAAATGGCGCCATCGTGATCGATGTCGGCACAAACAAAAACGGCCGCCGCACAATAGGCGACGCCGCTCCAGATGTCATCGAAAATGCCGCCTTCATCAGTCCTGTCCCAGGAGGAGTAGGACCGCTAACGGTCGCATACTTGCTCTCAAATGTTCTCAAGGCAGCTCAAGCAATCGCCTCAAGATAAGATCACGCCTCGCGTCGTCCCTCAAGCGCCCCAAGAAGCGTAATCTCATCCGTATATTCCAAGTCCGCCCCAATCGGAAGACCACGAGCAAGTTTCGTGGTTTTTTTGCCGAGTTCTTTCAGTCGTTTAGCAAGATACAAGATCGTCGTCTCCCCATGCACATCAGGAGAAAACGCCAAAATCACTTCACTAACATGCGGACTCGAATCAAGTATCCCCATAAGCTGCCGCACATGAAGCGTCTCCGGCGTCCGTCCTTCAATGGGACTCAGCGTCCCCCCAAGAACAAAATACCGCCCACGATACGCATCCGTCGCCTCAATCGTCGCAATGTCTCGAGACTCAGACACGACACACAAAAGGCCCGCATCCCGTCGAGGATCAGAACAGATCCCACAAACCGGCTCCTCAGAATGCGCATAACAGGTCCGACAAACACGTACATCATCAAGCCGCTCAATCGCACGCGCAAGCCCCTGACGCACGCTCGGGCTCATCCGCAAAAGCGCAAATGTATACCGAAGCGCCGTTTTCGGCCCCACAGCAGGCAGTCGTGTAAAGGCTGCCACAGCATTGTGGATAGGTGCCGGAAACTGACGCATACATCACCTACAGCCCAAGGTCCTTGAGCGCATCAAGTCCGCCCATATCCTTCAACTTCATCGCCATCTCCTTCTGCAACTTCTTCGTCGCATCATTAAACGCGGCTTTCACCCCATCGGCAATATCCGAAGTACTCATCCCTTCCTCGATCTTCACCCCCTGAACCGCCTGATTCCCATCAAGCGTAATCATCACTTTTCCACCTTTTCCTTGGCCAACAATCACAATCTCAGCCATCACAGACTGCATGGACTTAGCTTGCTTACGAATATCTTTAATTTGTTTCAATTTATTGAACATAGAAAATATTACTGATTTACGGGAGCAGATTGTTTTGGCGCCATCCCAGGCGGGAGTCCAACATTCGCTGGATTATGTGCCTGCCCTTGCGGTGCCATCTGGCGCTGCTCAAGATTACGAAAACTCGCACGTTTCGCATCCCAAAACAATCGTACCATCCCTGTCGGCCCATTACGATGCTTTGCAATATGGAGCTCACCCGTGTTCTTCTCATCAGGCGTCAACTCCTCCGGCTGATAGTTTCTGTCCGCCGCCTTTCGATACATAAACATCACCACATCCGCATCCTGCTCAATCGACCCAGATTCACGAAGGTGAGATAGCTTAGGAATCGCAGGCTTAGACTGTTCTACCGCACGAGAAAGCTGCGAGAGCGCAAGAACCGGGACATCAAGTTCACGCGCAATCTGCTTCAAGCCTCGACTGATCTCAGAAATTTCTTGCGTTCGGTTCTCTCCAGACTTCCGCCCATCCATGAGCTGCAAATAATCAATCACAATCATTCCAAGTCCATGCTCCGCCTTCAGCCGCCGCGTCTTCGTACGAATGGTCATAATGTTCGCCATTCCAGAGTCATCAATAAAGATCGGCGCCTCACTCAACTTCGCAAGCGCCTCACCGATGCGAGGAAAGTCATCATCCTTCTCACTAAGCCGCCCCGTACGCATTTTCCACAAGTCAATATTCGCTTCTGCACAAATCATTCTATCCACAAGCTGCTCCTTACTCATCTCCAGCGAAAACAGGCCAACAGGCTGCTTCGTTTTCAGCGAAACCGCTCGCACAATATCCAGCGCAAAACTTGTCTTTCCAACCGCAGGACGCGCCGCGAGAATCACAAGGTCAGACCGCTGAAGTCCAGCGAGAAGATTATCCACGCCAATAAACCCCGTCGGAAGCCCGCGCAACTGCCCTCGATTCTTATGCAGCTCATCAATCCGCTCAAACGCCCCACTCAAAACAGACCGAATCGGCGTAAATGCCTGCTTCACAAAGTGCCCAGAAACATTAAAAAGCTTCTGCTCCGCCTCATCGATCAAAATATCCACATCCTCCCCCTCGTCATATCCCATCTCCGCAATCTCTCCAGCCGTCCGAATCAGCCGCCGCAATGTCGCCTTCTTTTGAATGATTTCGGCGTAATGCGAAAGATGCGCCGCCGAAGCCACCTTGTTCGTCAGTTCCACAAGCGTCGTCCGCCCGCCGATGTACTTAAGCATGTCCGACTCCTCAAGCCGATTTCCAACCGTCAACAAATCAACCGGCTCATGCCGCTCATACAATTCCACAATCGCCCCATACACACGCGAATGGGCATTTTTATAAAAGTCCTCCGCCTTTAAAACATCAACAATTTTAATAAGCGATTCCGAGTCCGTCAAAATGGCTCCCAGAAGCGATTCTTCCGCCTCAATACTTTGAGGAGGGATTTTTCCCGCGCGATCAGTCATGGCCCCATATTAACCCAATCCACCGCAATCGCAAATGCTACCCGTATTCATCAAAAGCACTTCCCATCTCGAGCGAAGTCGAGAGATCTCTCCACTTCGGTCGAGATGGGGAAGAGGAAGCCTGTGATATAATTTCCTTATGATATCTGCAAAAAAGAGGGTATTCTGGCGCGCTGTCCAGCCCTTCATCGGTTCCGTCATCGGCGTCGGAATTTTCGGGCTCCCTTACGTTTTCTCGCAATCAGGATTCGCGATCGGCGCTACCTGGCTCGTCGCCCTCGCCCTCGTCTACATGCTCGTCCTCGCTGCCTACAGCGAAGTCATCGTCACAACCCGCGGCAAACACCACCTCGCCGGCCTCACCAAAAAATACCTCGGCAAACACTGGACCTGGGCCGCCTTCATCACCATCGCCGCAAGCAGCTGGGGAGCCCTTCTCGCATACCTCATCCTCGGCGGCGGCTTCCTCCACGCCCTCATCTCGCCGCTCCTCGGAGGCTCCGTATTCACCTACCAAATCATCTTCTACACAATCTGCAGCCTCCTCCTCATCGGAGGCCTCGGCTTCATCGTCCGCCTAGAGGGGATCTTTGTGGCCCTATTATTCATCCTCCTGGCACTGATCCTCACAGGATCCACTCCTCACATTGACCTCACAAACCTCACCTCCATAACCACAGACCACTGGTTCACCCCATTCGGTGTCGTGATATTTGCCTTAGGTGGAGCCGCCGTTGTCCCAGAAATGGCTCAAGTCCTCGGCCGCCAAAAACGCCTCCTCCCAAGAGCTATCATCACCGGCGTCGCCATCGTATCCGTCGTCTACCTTATTTTCACCGGCATTATCGTCGCCGTAAGCGGCGCCGGAACCACCCAAGACGCCATCACCGGCCTCGGCGCCGTCGTCGGCGAATGGGTCCTCCTCATCGGCTCCCTCATCGGCCTCTTCTCCGTCTTCACGAGTTTCCTGATTCTCGGAATGTCCTTCATGGACATGCTCACCATCGACTACAAACGCCGCTACATGACTAGCTGGGCCGTCGTTATTTCCGTCCCTATGGCCCTCTTCCTTCTAAACATCCGAGAATTCATCGAAGTCGTCGGCTTCGTCGGCGGCGTCTTCGGCGGTTGTGCAAGTCTCCTCATCATCGCCACATACTTATCCGCAAAAAAACACGCCACAACCACGAAGCGTGCGTTCAAAGTCCCAAGCTGGACCATGTATGCCTGTGCACTCGTATTTATCACAGGAATCATCATGATGATCGTGACATAGCAAAAATAAAGAGAAAAAAGAAGGCCTCGCATCGCAAGACGCGGGGTCTTTGCGATCACGAGGCTCGATACTGATGAGCTCAGCCGAGAGACATCCCGAAGGTGATCTCTGGCACTGGATCGTTCTGGAGGAAGGGCCGGAAGCGGTAGTTGAGCCGCATCTGAGCACCATCGACACCGGAGGCGTCCAGAGTCCTGCGTATGCCCGCATCTAGGAACTCGAGACGAACCGGGACGAAACCGGCGACGCTGAGCGCATCCACGGTCTGCTGCATGAAGAGGGTGATACCGATCCACACGAACCGAATGCTCGCTTGCCGTGCCGCGGCAAGGAGCAGCGACACATGCTGATCATACAGGTTGGACGGGTCGTTCCGAATTGCCTCAAGAACGAGGCCGAGCGTGACGGCGCCTTCCGGGTCCACGACACCAACTTGGCGAAGTGATGCTGGGATGGCTCGTCCAGAAAGGTTGAGGATACGCTGAGACATAGTCTCCTCGAGTGAAGGGGTCCTCAGGAGCGCGAAGGATTTCGCGCGCCAGTAAGACTGCCGAGGGCACCGAGCTGAGCTCGGGCCCTCGGCAAGAAGGGGTTGTTATCCCCGAAGGAGCAGGAGGGTACGCTCCGACCAGTCGAGGGGCATGCACTGGTCTTCGCCACTGGTCATGTCACGCTCGATCATGTCGATGAGCGCATCGGCGCCGATCGTCTCGCTAACGATCTTCGCGAGCGCGCGGTTGTACCTGTCATGGTAATTGTGCCGCCACGCGAACGCGTCGTTGAGCGCTACACGTCCGAGAGTGGGCTCGTTGGGACTGCGACGGAGCAGCTCCTTGCGAGCCAGGATGCGGTCAGAGTCCCGCAAGCCGCCGTGACGAATCTGAGACCAGATCCATACATCGGGCCATTCATCGGCCGCGCAGTCTGGACGCGGATCAGGCGTCCTTACGACGCAGTTGCACGAATCGGGGTACTTGAACCCGAAGCCGCCTCCAAGCAGGCGTGATTCCGCCGCGGTGAGGCTATCCATGAGGATAGTGCGATCATCGCTCAGCCACCCCATCACCATGATGGGGGAGCCGCGGAGATGGACGCTGCGGAAGTTGCGCCATCCAGGCCAGGAAACATCAAGCTCCTGGCCGAGAAGGTCATAGTATTCGCGGATGGTCGTAGGGGGGCTCATTGAGTTCTCCTCGTTGAGCAGTGTTGAAGAAGGGGGTGAAGGAAGTCCTCAGAGTGCACGAATGCATCTCAGTAAGACTGCCGAGGCGCCCAAGCTAAGCTTGGGTCCTCGGCAAGTGCCTCAGCGGGGGATCAGTCGATTCTTGATCTCCAGGCAGTGGAGCAGCGGAAGTCGCCGCTCATGCAGGGCTTGTACAGAGTAGCTGTTCAGAAGGTCGATCATCAGCTCCATCCATGGCCCGCTCTGGTCATCGAGGAGGGCAGCGAAGCGAGAGGGCGGGATGCTACGAGCGAGCGTGCAGAGGGTCAGAACCGTCTGGTGGAATTCGACGCAGGTCGGGCCGAGGTGATCTGCTCGATGCGCTCGTGTGCGCATGAGCAAGTGCTTCAGTCCATCCACGACAGCATCCTGCATATTCGCATGGCCGAGGATCAGCGCATGCACCTTCGGGTCATGCTTCTTCAGGCGATCCACAGCTGCCATGAACGGGAGGCTGTAGATGCCCTTCTCATCATTCTCGATCAGGAATCGCAGGACGATATAACGATCGTCACGAATGAAGGCATAGATGAGCGCCCCCCATGCAGGCGAGGAAGACGCCGTACATGATCCACGGGTTGAAGTCCGCGGGGAACTTGTGGAAGATGCCGGTGAGAATGACGCCGAAGAGCGGGAGGGCAAGGCTGGCGCGAAGAATGGAGGGTTCGGGGCGCATGGGATATCCAGAATTGGGTGGGGGTAGCGTAGGCATTTAGCGTTCAAAGAACAGCTAAGAATAGCACAAAAAACGCCTTTTGTCAAGTAAAAAAGACAAAAAACCGGCTATTTTAGCCAGTTTTTTGAAGATAAGCATTTTCTTCCTGTCCCATCTCGACCAAAGTGGAGAGATCTCGCAGCTATTCGAGTTCGAAGAGATCTCTCCACTCGCTTCGCTCGGTCGAGATGGGAGCGAGGCGGATGACGATTATTGAATATAACTCGTCCCCGCATACAGCGGAAACTTCGCCGTCATCTCCTCCACTTCCGCACGAATCTCCTCAAGCTTTTCCGCGTCATCAAAATCCCTCACCGCCCGATCAATCCACGCCCCAATCATCTTCATTTCCGATTCTTTCATCCCCCGCGTCGTAAGCGCCGGCGTCCCCAGCCGAATCCCACTCGGATCAAACGGACTCCGCGGATCAAATGGCACCGTATTCTTATTCACCGTAATCCCAGCCTTATCAAGCGCCGCCTCCGCCTGCTTCCCAGTCACGCCTTTATTCGTTAGATCAGAAAGTAAAAGATGATTATCCGTCCCCCCGGTCACCAAATCAAACCCACGCTCCATCATCTCCGCCGCAAGCGCCTTCGCATTCACCACAATCTGCGCCGCATAGTCTTTAAATGATTCATCCGCAGCCTCCTTCAAAGCCACCGCAATCGCCGCGGTTTTATGATTATGCGGCCCCCCTTGAAGTCCAGGAATAATCGCACGATCAATCAACGTCGGAATATTCTCCCGCGTCTTCTTAACCTTCTTGAGTGGTGTAGACGGATTCCCATTACACAAAATCATCGCCCCCCGTGGCCCGCGCAACGTCTTATGCGTCGTCGTCGTCACCACATCCGCAATCCCGCAAGGCGTCGGATGCTGACCTCCAACAATAAGCCCAGAAATATGCGAAATATCCGCCATCAAAATAGACCCAGCCCGATCCGCGATCTCCTTCAAAGCCTGCCAGTCAAAAATCCGAGGATACGCCGTCGCGCCAACAATGATCATCTTCGGCTTATGCTCCTGCGCCATCGCATCCATTGCATCCAAATCAAGATACCCATCCCGGCGCGTTTGATATTGGACAGAGTTATACATCGTCCCAGAAAAATTCACCTTCAACCCATGCGTCATGTGCCCGCCATAGTAAAGATGCATCCCCATCACCGTATCCCCAGGTTCCAAAAGCGCATAATACACCGCCTGATTCGCCGGCGATCCACTGTAACTCTGTACATTCGCATGCGTCACTCCAAACAGCGCCTTCGCCCGCTCCTGCGCAATCCGTTCGATCTTATCCACGTACTCACATCCACCGTAATACCGCTTCCCAGGATACCCCTCAGAATATTTATTGGTCGCAATTGACCCAAGCGCATCAAGCACAGACTGGCTCACGAAATTCTCGGAAGGAATCATTTCAAGCCCGTCCTGCTGACGTTTGAGTTCATCATTAAGTAGGCTTGCGATTTCTGGATCCTCGATGTTGATGTTCATAGTGTTTGTATTTGGTAATAAAAGATTCGTGCGCGCGGGATCCTTCCGTCAGGGGCGACTATCCCCCTCCTCAGGATGGGGAGAATCGTTGCTGAGCTATTCCCATCCTGAGGCGTGCCAGCCCTAGCACGCCGGAAGGATCTCCGCGCTCAAAGCAAGAAAAAACACTAGACTGTAGGATCGCGCAACATATTGACCGCATTTTCGCATCTTTACGAATATGGCGCAAAGGGGATAAACTAGAGGTATGAAAAACGCAAAAAACGTCCACATTATAGGCATTGGCGGAATCGGCACGTCCGCAGTAGCAAAGTGGTGGCTCGCTCGAGGCGCAAAAGTATCAGGATCTGACATGGCCCAATCAGAAATCACCGACGCCGCAAAAGAAGCAGGCGCAACAATAAAAATCAGCCACAAAGAAAGCAACGTCCCAAAAGACTGTGATCTCGTAATCTACACGCAAGCGATTCCAGAATCAAATTCAGAACGTAAAGCTGCAAAGTCACGTGGAATCACGCTGATGTCTTATCCTCAGTTTCTCGGCGAACTTGCAAAAAGTTATAGGGTTATCGCGGTAAGCGGAACTCACGGCAAGAGCACGACGACGGCAATGATTGCGGCGGTATTGACGGAGGCCGGTCTTGACCCCACCGTCATCGTCGGAACAAATGTCATCGGCTTGAATCGGGGCAATGTTAGAATCGGGGAAGGTGACTGGTTTGTCGTCGAAGCATGTGAATACATGGCAAGCATGCTCGAAATCATCCCCGAAATAGCTGTCATAACCAATATCGAAGCAGATCATTTAGATTTCTACAGGGACATTGACCACATCCAAGAGACTTTCCAGAAATGGATTGATGCCATGCCAGAAGAGAGTCAAGTCTTCACTCTAACGGGAGATGAGATCTCATCAAAACTGACTATAAAAAACGGTACAGCCTTCGGTATTGATGCACGCGGACCGGGCGAGTTCACTGTAGGTGACGAGGTCTTTGAGTTGCAATACCCTGGTGAGCACAACGCGATAAACGCTTCTGCAGCGGTCGCTGTGGCAAAGTATCTCAATATCGACAGTGAGGTCATTTGTACAGCACTGAGAAACTTCAGGGGCACTTGGCGTCGATTCGAGTACATCGGCAACTTCGACGGGGCCGATGTCTACTCCGACTACGCCCATCACCCAACAGAGATCAACGCCTCCCTGAGCGCCTACAGAGAAACCTTCGAACGCCGCCGTATCATCACCGTCTACGAGCCTCATCAGCACTCCAGAACCCACGAGCTATTTGATGATTTCAAGCACGTCTTCGACAAGACCGATGTCCTCATCCTCTCAGAAGTCTACGAAGTCGCCGGCCGCACAGAAGAAAAGTACGAGTCATCAAAAGACCTCGCTGACCTCATCAAAAAACAAAACACCGTAGAGGAGGTAATCTACGCAAAGGACTTCGACGCCGTGCGTGATCAAATCAACAAAATCAAGACCGAAGGCGACGTCATTATCTACATGGGTGCCGGCGCAATCGACACGCTCGCAAGAGAATACAAAAAATAATATGGAAGAAACGATCAAAAAACTCGCAAAAAAGATCTCAACAGACCGCGTTAAACAAGACGAGCCTCTCGCAAAGCATCTAAATTTTCGCATCGGAGGCCCTGCTGATCTGTTCATCGAAGTCAGAACTATCGAGGAGCTCCAGCACGCAATCAAGGTGATGTCAGATGAAGATGTCCGCTACTTCATCCTCGGCGGAGGATCAAACACCTTGGTTGCCGATGAAGGCTTCCGCGGCGCATGCATCAAGCTCGCCCTCCGAGATCATCAAATCACGGACACGACCGTTACTGCAGGCGCAGGCATGATCTCCGCCGCCCTCGCCAGAATCACCGCATCGGCAGGTCTAGAGGGCTTCGAATGGGCCATCTCCCTCCCGGGCACCATCGGTGGCGCCGTCAGAGGAAACGCTGGCTGCTTCGGTGGAGAAATGAAGGACTCGGTAACATCGGTAAAAATCCTCCGCAACCATGAAGTCATCGACATCCAAGCAGTAGATCTCAACTTCGGCTACCGAGAGTCCGCCATCAAGCACTCAGAAGATATCGTCCTCGAAGCAACATTAGAGCTCAAGCCCGGCAAGGCCGAAGAACTCAAGGCAAAGCTCACCGACCATCTCAACGCCAGAAAATCCTCCCAACCTCTCTACGCAGGTTCTGCCGGCTGCATGTTCAAAAACTACGACATCGTGTCACAAGAAGAGCTAGAATCCATCAAAACCAAGCTAGACATCCCAGAGCCAATGATCAAATCCATGCGCCTCAGCTCCGGCTGGATCATCGACCAAATGGGCCTCAAAGGGTACCAAGTCGGCGGCGCCAAAATCAGCGACGAGCACGGCAACTTCGTCGTGAATCTCGGGGAGGCGAAAGCTGAGGATGTCATGGCGATCGTAAACCACGTCAAAGAACAGGCAAAGGAGCAATTCGGCATCAACCTCCATGACGAGGTACAATATATTCAATAATTCGTAGCCAAAACGATATGAGAATCGTATCCATTCACGGCACGCATTTAGACGTAACACCCGCCATTCGGGCAAGGGTCGAAAAGCAGATCGAGGGGGTCGCAAAACTCACAGAAGGCCTATCGCCATGCGATGTCAGAGTCGATGTCGGCAAGACGGCAAGGCAAAAGACAAAAGGGAAGATCTTCAAGGCAGAGGTGAACCTCACCATCCCAGGAAAGATGCTACGCGCAGAGGCAACAACAGAAGACCTCTACGCATCCATCGACAAGGTCACCGACGAGCTCAAACGGCAGATAAAGCAATACAAAGAGAGGCGATAAGCCTCTTTTTTCGTCCCTTCCCATCTCGAGCGAAGTCGAGAGATCTCTTCGGGGGAGTGCGTCATGACTGTCACAAATAGAAACACCAGCATCGCTATACCGTGAGATCTCTCGACTACGCTCGAGATGGGGAGTGCTGTCAACCCTTGATAATTAAGCTCAAATCCCGCACAATAGCCCCATTATGAGCATCCTCACCAAAATCTTCGGAGACCCCAATAAAAAGCTTCTCAAGTCCCTACGAGAAGAGGTAGAACAGGTAAATGCCCTAGAATCAGGCATCAAGGCACTATCAGACGACCAACTCAAGGCAAAAACAGAAGAATTCAAAACAGCAATCAAAAACGGCAAAACCCTAGACGACATTGCCTACGAAGCCTTTGCTGTCGTGCGAGAGGCTGGTATGCGAACTCTCGGTCAACGCCACTACGACGTCCAAATCATCGGCGGGCTCTCCATGCACCGCGGCATGATCGCAGAAATGCGCACCGGAGAAGGGAAAACGCTCACGTCAACACTTTCGACATACCTAAACGCCCTGTCAGAAAAAGGCGTACACCTCATCACCGTAAACGACTACCTAGCGAAGCGTGACGCTGTGTGGATGGGGCAGGTATTCGCGTTCCTCGGTCTCTCCATTGGCTGCATTCAGCAGGAAGGTGGCTACATCTACGACGAGTCCTGGAAGGCAGAAGATCATCAAGACCAAAACAACACAGGCTCATTCAAAGTCCAGATGGACTACCTTCGTCCAGCTGAGCGAGCAGATGCCTACAACGCCGACATCACTTACGGCACAAACAACCAATTCGGCTTCGACTATCTTCGTGACAATATGGCGCCAACCAAGGAGCGCATGGTTCAGCGCGACCTAAACTACGCTATCATCGACGAAATCGACTCTATCCTCATCGACGAGGCGAGAACGCCGCTTATCATCAGTGCCCCGGCAGAAGAGTCTGGCGAGATGTACTACAAATTCGCAGGCATCGCGCAGGACCTCAAAGAAGATGAGGACTTCAACATCGACGAAAAAATGCGCGTCGCAACGTTCACCGACGCTGGAATCGAAAAGATGGAGAAGAAGCTCGGCGTAGAAAACCTTTACTCAGAAGGAGGTCTCGCTCTCATCCACCACGCAGAGCAGGCGCTAAAGGCACACGCTGTCTTTAGAAAAGACAAGGACTACGTCATCCAAGAGGGGCAAGTAAAAATCGTTGATGAATTCACTGGTCGCATCATGGAAGGTCGTCGGTATTCAGAGGGTCTTCACCAAGCGATCGAGGCAAAAGAGGGGGTAGAAATCAAACGAGAAAGTAAGACCCTCGCCACGATCACGTTCCAAAATTACTTTCGGATGTACACGAAGCTCTCAGGAATGACCGGAACAGCGGCAACGGAGGCAGAAGAGTTTGCAAAGATTTATGATCTAGATGTTCTCGTTATTCCAACAAATAAACCAATTGCGAGAAATGATAGCGCTGACCGCGTCTACAAGACCGAGCGCGGAAAGCTCATGAGTATCATCGCAGAAGCAAAAGAACGTCAGGAAAGGGGGCAGCCCGTCCTCATCGGAACCGCCTCCATCGAAAAGAACGAGCTCATCGGTAACATGCTCAGGGAAGCCGGTCTCAAATTTGAGATGCTCAACGCAAAGAATCACGAACGCGAGGGTCAGATCATCGCCCAGGCAGGAAAAAAAGGATCAATAACCGTCGCAACAAATATGGCAGGACGTGGAGTCGACATTGTCCTCGGAGGGAACCCATCTACGTCAGAAGAGCAACAAGAGGTCAAAGATCTCGGCGGCCTGCACGTCATCGGAACCGAACGGCACGAATCGCGGCGGATCGACAACCAGCTTAGAGGGCGAGCCGGTCGTCAGGGGGATCCTGGAACAACACAATTTTACGTATCGTTAGAAGATGACCTCATGCGTATCTTCGGAGGTGACCGCGTCGCAAAAGTCATGGACACCCTCAGAGTTGAAGAGACTGTACCAATCGAAAGTAAGATTATCTCCAAGACCCTAGAAAAGTCCCAGTCCCGCGTTGAGGGCCGCAACTTTGACGTGCGAAAACATCTCCTCGACTACGATGATGTCCTAAACAAACACCGGACAGGTATCTACGACAAGCGGCGAGAGATGGTAAAAGACGACGAGTTTGACGCCAAAAAAGAAATCTCAAGCATGATTGAGGCCGAGGTGGAACGCATCGTCCATTTTCACACCACAGAAGCGACAGATGATGTACCAAAGGAGTTCCAAGAAAAAAACCGAGGAGATTGGGACCCAAAAGAAATCATAGAAGCACTTGGTACGATTACAGTATTGCCAGAAGAGCTCGCAGGAAAAATCAAAACAGCGCTTCCAGAAATTCCAAAGGACAAAGAGCGTCTTGCAGAAATTCGCACAGAGGTCATCGAGGGGACGATGGTTGTCATAAACACGCGCCTCGACAAGGCGGAGGAAGCATTTGAAGACAAGAGTCAGCTCAAGAAGTTAGAAAAGGGAGTCATTCTCCGTTCAATCGACAACGCCTGGGTCAGTCATCTCGACACAATGACTTATCTTCGTAGATCAATCGGTCTTCGAGGATATGGTCAGCGCGACCCACTCGTTGAGTACAAGCGCGAGGCATTTGAGCACTTCAGCGCCCTTCAGCAATCCATTCGTCGAGAAGTGGTCTACAACATCTTCAAAATCCTCGGGCAGACGCTCAAGGCCCAGCAGGTGATCAAGCTCGCGCCATCAATTCTAGAAAAAGCGCGCCTACAGTTTGCTGGAGCAAGGAAGACAATGGGGGCAGCAGCGGCAATCATCAAATCCGCAGATCAGAAAACTGGGCGCAACAAGCCATGCACGTGTGGAAGTGGAAAGAAGTATAAGCAGTGTTGCGGGAAATAGAGAAAAGGACGGCGATTGAGCCGTCTTTTTTGCAAACAAATACCGACCAGACGCTCAAGGGAGCGAATGGTCGGGCTAGAGAAGTCGGCGGCATAGCGCGTGGCCAATGATCATCCCGCCCATCACGGACGAACAGATCATGGCTCCGAGAATCATGCCAACCCGTCCCCATGGAGTTTCGAGAGGGAAGATATGTGGCGCGATCATCGGGAGTTGTGATGCTGCGGCCTGCCCGAAAGGCAGGAGCAGGATCAGTAGCAGTGCGATGACAAAAGCTACGGTGCCTCTGCGGACATGGTGATCGCCAGGCATCACGGTATTCCATGGCGTCGACGAGCATGGTACTGACCATTGATCACGCCGACGAGGATGGCAGCAGCCATGATGGCTGGAAAGATGACCTTATCGAGATCTCGGAGAATGACACATGCTATGTCCAAACGGTCCGGATGCATCTCGTGAACGAATGCCGTACAGACCGCAATCGCGGCGAGCATGGCAAATGTAGGAAATGCTCCACCAAGCGTATACCACAGAAGCGTATCAGCCCGAGCTGCATCTGACCCGCTAAGGGTGACAAGGGTGGTGACATCAAAGGGTGACGTCGGGCGACGGGGGTTCATTTTACCTCCAATGAACAGATGATCCGTCAAACGACGCTACATCTATGCACTGAAATGTCGTAGAAAATAATTCACTCGGCGTAGGCGCAGAGGGCCAAACGCCGAGCAGGGTAGAGCGAGGATGACCTCGTAGGGGGTCAGCGTCGCGTGACGCTGGGTCGGGTGCGGGAGGTGTTCCAGATGGCGCCGTAGTTGTCGCCGTCGTTGATCATCGTGCCCATGTATTCTCCTTGAGCCGCAAGGACTCAGGTTGTGGCCGGGAGGTTTCCCAGGCCGACAACGTAGACTACCACAGCAAAGAGATTCTGTCAAGTCTACATGAACAAGAGAAAAAGAATCACCCCCATTTCTGGGGGTGAGCGGCCACGAGCTGATGCTAGGATCAGCTCGTAGTGGGCGTGTAGTCGACCCGCCACCAGCACTTCAGGCAGTGCTCAACGAACGGAAGAATCAGCAGGGCGCCGATCGGGCCAGCGACGTTCGCGCCCGCGAACGGGTGCGAGAAGAGCACGGAAGCGAAGGCGTATAACGCGGCCATGAGCCACAGATCCGCACGCTTTTGCGGGCTCAAACGCGCTTTTGCGGTCTCGTCAGCGGCGTCGGAGTTGACGAGCGCATTGGCGCGCTCGAGGGTCTTGGCCGGGGCCGAGACGCGGGCGAAGATAGCGAACATATTGCCTCCTATGGGCAGTCGCAGTTCAGGGAAGGTACTTGGGAACATACAAAGATATCACAAAATAGTAATTTTGTCAAGAAGGAGAGGTCAAAAGCGTAATCATGACGTATTTTCACCCCATCTCCACCGTGGTCGAGGTGGGGTGATGTGCTAAAATCTCCACATATGCAAGAATTCGAAACCCGCGTTCTCAACATAGATAAGGCCAAAATAGACCAGAAATTGACTGATCTTGGCGCAAAAAAGACCCCAGAAGTCCTTCAAAAGCGCTGGACTTTCGACTTCCCAGGCCGCCCTCTAGAGTCATCTCGCGCCTGGGTCCGTGTGCGAGACATTGGCGATGGCACCATACAAATGGCCTACAAATGCCACCAAATCCCATCAAAAGACCAAATTGCAACCTGTGAAGAGGTAGAACTCACTGTAGAAAACGCAGAAAAAGCTATCACTTTCCTCATTTCTATAGGTCTTGAGCAAAAGTCCTACCAAGAAACCAAAAGAACACGCTACGAGTTAGGTAGCCTGCAATTTGATCTTGACGAATGGCCAATGTTAGCTCCATTCATCGAAATCGAGGGAGCGTCAGAACAAGAGGTTATGAAAGGTGTAGAAATGCTCGGATATAAGGCATCTGACACATATCAGGGCCATGCAGGCGATATCTACGAAGACGAGGGGATTAAGTGGCGAGAAATGAAGAGAATCACATTTGATGCATGATATGAAAGTAGGAATAGACCACATCGGCGTCACCGTCGTATTTATGTGCCACGACGGCCAAGGCAACGTCCTCATGCACAAACGCTCCGCAAACTGCCGAGACGAAATCGGCAAATGGGACTGCGGCGGGGGCAGATTGGAGCACGGCGAAACCTTCGAAGAAGCGCTCCATCGTGAAATCAAAGAAGAATACGGTGCAACGCCAAAAAACGTCGTCTTCGCCGGCGCAAACAACGTCCTGCGCAACCATCAAGACCAGCAAACCCACTGGATAGCCCTCACGCACGCCGTAGAGATCGACCCAGCAGATGTCACGAACGGCGAGCCGCACAAAATCGAAGAACTGGGCTGGTTTCCGTTTGATGAGCTTCCAGATCCCCTCCACTCGATGCTCCAAAGAGACATCGATCTCACGCGGCCGTTCATCAAGCCAAACATCACTTAATACCACCTCACCTTCCCTTATCAGCTCCCATCCTGAGGAGGGGGAATATCGCCCCCGACGGAAGGATCCCCCACCGCGCGGCACTGCCATGCCAAGAGATCCTTCCGTCAGAGAGCAAGGTCTCTCTATCCTCAGGGTGGCTGCAGGGCATCAACACGCATATGCAAACAATCACATTCGACCAATTCGAGGCGGTCGACATCCGTATCGGCAAAGTCCTCGAATCAACAGACTTCCCAGAAGGCCGCTTCTCAACACACATCCTAATCATCGACTTCGGCCCAGATCTCGGCAAGAAAAAGTCATTAGCTCGACTCAAGCCAAACTACGCCGCCGAAGAGCTCATTGGAAAACTCGTCCTCGGCGTAGTAAACTTTGAGCCCCGCCAAATCGGCAAACACAAGTCTGAAGTCCTCACGCTCGGATTTGCCGATACGAACGGCGACTGCATCCTCGTCTCCACAGACAAGGACGTCCCGCTCGGCGGAAAGCTTCACTAACAGCACAAAACGGAGGGACAGTGAATCTTCTTGTTCTTTTTTGGTTCATCATCAGCGCGGCAGCATCTCAAGGTACGTCATCAGAAAAGGGGATGGCGAAATGGATGTCCCTGCCGGAGAAGTCAGCGCAAGAGCTCATCGACCCAACAGGCGAATCCTACACGCGCGATTGGGGAGAGGTCGGGTCTCTCTTTGCAGAGATCGGAATCGTTTCAGCTTCGTTTCCATATACGGAAACGCAGCGAGAGCTCTCAAACATCAGCGTTTACGTCATCACGCGCATGCCGGAACTTCTCGACTGTTTCGAGATGCACCCTGAGTCCGAACGTAAAACGGTGACAACGGTAGCGATCCGCTTCGTCGTAACTCAAGGGGGAGGTGTCCGAGTCGCTTGGGTGTATGGCTCCGACATCAGGGCGGGTGACGCAACGGAATGTATGGCGGACGTCTTTGAGTCGATTCACTTCCCTCGGATGGACGATCATCAAGAAGAGGTCGACGAACAAGTCTGGAGGGAGCGTCAAAGTGAGGTGCAGAGGGTGAATAGAAAATACGCACTCCTACTCGAAGGAGCAAATGCGGAAAACACCCGGGCGCACATCGAAAAAAGCAGGGATAAGGCGGTTCGTGAGGCTCGACGTACCTCACCCACATTCGACCCCTACGAGCTCACGGTCACCTATCCACTCCAGTTCCGCATCAACTCCCAGTAACCATCCTGGGAGCCTTTTTTTCAAAAACCCACACAAACCCTTGCCACACGCCATCATTCTGTTAAAATACCCCCACTTTTGTATGGCAAAAAAACAATCTTCAAAAAGAAACCTAAACTTAGGCGTTGCAGCAATCGTTTTGCTGTTCTTATTTACTGCATCTATCGCATTCCCAAAGACGTGGAACACGTTCTTTAACGCGATCGGCATCCCGGCAGTTACGCTGAACGAGGAGGAATTCAAGCTCGGACTCGATCTCCAGGGCGGAGCTCATCTCGTTTACGACGCGGACATGTCTGCGATCGACGAGGGCGAACGAGAGAGCGCGCTAGAAGGTGTCCGAGACGTCATCGAACGCCGCGTAGACGCATTTGGTGTCGCAGAACCGCTCGTCCAGACCCAGCTCGGCGGCGGTAATTATCGCATCATCATCGAGCTAGCAGGTATTTTCGACGTCTCAGAGGCAATCGCTCAAATAGGCGAAACCCCAATCCTTGAATTCAAAATTCCAAGAGAGACTGAGGTACTCGCTACAGAGGATCAGCAATCAATCATCGACACAGCAAACATCACAGAAGAAGCATCGGCTCTTGCGGTTCTAGACAGAGCGCTAGCAGGAGAAGACTTCTCTTCACTGGTAGATGAATTTTCAATCGATAGATCAACCTCATTAGAGGGTGGTATCATCGAAAACCTAGACAACGCTGGCCCGATTTTCGGAGAGCTCATCAATCAAATCACGACAGAAAACATCCAGCCGGGAGTCATTAACGGTCTCTATGAGTCAGGCTCTTCAATGCACATCGTGAACTACACGGAGCGAGTCGAGGATGCTGCAATCGAGGCTTCGCATATCCTCGTGTGTCACGCAGAGTCATTGCGCTGCGACAACGACCGTTCAAAAGTAGAGGCTCAGCTCCTCGCGGAAGAAATCGCGCGTGACGTGTCAGTAGCAAATTTCGCCGCAACCGCAACAGAAAAATCAGACGGCCCAAGTGCAGAAGATGGAGGAAGCTTAGGTCTTGTTCAGAGAGGTCAAATGGTCCAAGACTTCGAGGATGCATTATTTGCCATCTCAGACGGATCAATCTCAGGCGTAATCGAAACAGACTTCGGTTATCACATCATCTACCGTCAATCATCCAGCCCGATCTATACCTACAATATCGCCCATATCGAAATGCCGTGGACGACCATTCTCGACCTTATCGGCGGCGACGCAGCTTGGGAAAACACAGAGCTATCAGGAGAACACATCAATCAAGCATCAGTAGCTTTTGACCCAAACACAGGTCTTCCATATGTTGTCATGGACTTCAATGCGGAGGGTGGAGAGCTGTTCCAGCAACTCACAGAATCACGCGTTGGGGAAGTTATTGCTATCTTCCTAGACGGAGAGCCGATCTCGATCCCTGTCGTCCAAGAGGCAATCTACGGCGGCCAAGCAACGATCTCCGGAAACTTCACGCTAGAAGAGTCGAAATTACTCGCAATGCGCCTAAACGCAGGTGCGCTGCCGGTAGCTATCGACCTCGTCAGTCAGCAAACAGTAGGCCCAACCCTTGGTGCAACATCGCTAGAACGGTCCCTAAAGGCAGCGATGATTGGCTTCGCTCTCGTCGCGATTTTTATGGTCGCTTACTACAGACTCTGCGGTCTTCTGGCAGTAATGGCACTCTTCGTATATAGCGCGATCAACCTCACACTCTACAAATGGCTAGGTGTCACGATAACCCTCGCAGGAATCGCAGGGTTCATTCTCTCCATTGGAATGGCGGTTGACGCCAACGTCCTGATCTTCGAGCGTCTAAAAGAGGAGTTAAAGAGCGGGAGAGACCTCCCAACAGCGATCGACGAAGGCTTCCGCCGAGCATGGACATCAATTCGTGACGGAAACCTCACAACCCTTATCGCCTCCATCGTTCTCTTTTCAATGGCAACAAGTTTTGTTAAAGGTTTCGCACTAACGCTGGCAGTAGGAATTATTATCTCAATGCTCACTGCGATCCTGGTAACGCGCGTATTCTTAAAATGGACAAGTTCATTCAAGGTAGGGAAGTCCACGTGGCTATACGGAGTGAGCGAGTCCCAAAAGAAATCATCATAATATGGCAATCGCGGTAATCAAAAACACAAAAACCTGGCTGACCATATCGGTTGCTCTCATCGTGCTATCGATTTTCTCGATCGCAACATTCGGCCTAAACATGGGGATCGACTTCACGGGCGGAAGTATTCTAGAGGTCGCATTCGAATCCGAAGTAGACATCACAACGATCCGATCAACAGTAGAAAACATCGGCTATCCGGCAACCGTGCAGGCATCTGGCGAAACAGAGGCGATTCTAAGGTTCGGCAACATCACACAAGACGACCACGACAATGTCCTGGCCGCCCTAGAGTCCTCATTTGGCGCAGTTGACGAACTCCGATACGAATCAGTAGGTCCAGTCATCGGCGAAGAGCTACGCCAGTCATCGATCTCTGCGGTAGCCCTCCTCCTCATTTTAATCGTCCTCTACGTAGCATGGGCTTTTCGAAAAGTCTCAAAGCCAGTCGCTTCATGGAAGTACGGGCTGCTCACGATTGTCGCAGCGGTGCACGATGTCATTATCCCAATCGGCGCATTCGCTGTCCTAGGTCACCTCTACGGCTTCCAGGTTGACACGGCATTCGTCGCGGCGCTGCTCACGATCATGGGGTACTCCATCAACGACACGATCGTAGTATTCGACAGAACCCGAGAAAACCTCATCGGCAATCGTTACCGAGATATCTCATTCGCAGATATTGTAAACAGGTCAGTGGTGCAAAGCTTCGCTCGATCAATCAATACCTCGGTAACAACCTTACTCGTACTGGTCGCGATCTTCCTCTTCGGCGGAGAAACAACGCGATCATTCATTCTTGCGCTGATAATCGGGATCCTCTCCGGAGCATACTCTTCTCTATTTCTTGCAAGTCCACTCCTTGTTTGGTGGGAGAAGAAGTCGTCGAAGAAATCATCGTAACCAAGCTGTGATATAATAAGGCGCAAGTAACCAAGCGCCTTTTGTGTTTGAACTCATCAAGAGCTACTTCATCTCCACGCCAGTAGAAGTCATATTGGCATACATGCTTTTCATCCTAGGCCCAGTCGGGATTTTTTGGGTCATGCTCAAGGGGTTCTGGATGGTCTGGGTCGGCAGAAAGCAGGATCAGTTTGCCATGAAGCGCAAGTGGCATCTCTACGAAATCCACGTCCCGCCAGATTCCATGCAGTCCCCAATGGGAATGGTAAACTTCTTCAAGCAAATTGCTGGAAGTAAGTCATCCATCACCTGGAAAGAGGCAAATTTCTATGGAAAATTTCAAGCAATATTTTCATTTGAAATCGCTGGTAGCGGAGGAGATATCCGCTTTTACGTTCGAACTGATCAGAAATACATTGACCTCATTCAAGGGGCGTTCTACGCACAGTACCCAGAGGCACAGTTCCTAGAAGTAGAAGACTACACCAAAAAGATCCCAACCGAATGGCCACAAGAGGAATACGATCTTTTCGGATCAGAGATGGTGCTTCGAAAGCCTAGTTATCTCCCAATCAAGACGTACGAGATGTTCGAGCATCAAGGCGAGAAAGACGGCCGATTCAAGGACCCAATGCTCACGCTCTTCGAGTTAATGGGGCGCATGAAGTCCCACGAGCACTATTGGATGCAGCTCATCATAATGCAGCCAAACGAGCAGCATTGGCGGGACAAGGGGGCCGAAAGAATCGACGACTTATATGGAAAGGCAAAGCAGAAAAAGAAGTCATTTTATCAGAAAACAATAGGCTGGTTAGTCAGTGGGATTCTAGAAGATACACTTGGTATTAAGCTGCCGGGAAGCGAGGGTGGTGCGGAAGAGGACAATTTCAAAATGTTCAAGATCACGCCAGAAGAACGGACGGAGATCGATGGCATCCAAAAGAAGCTAGAAACCCTCGGATGGAAGTCAAAAGTTCGGTTTGTCTACTGGGCGCGCAAAGATCAATTCAGAAAAGGGACGATCGCCGCCATGACAAAAGGCTACTTCCACCAATACCGTCACATGGGCTGGAACAACTTCGGCATCCACGTTCCAGCAACCACAAAAGACGATTACTTCTGGATGCAGTGGCAGATGCCGGGTCGTCAGCGCACGATCTCAAAGCGCTATCAGAGCCGTTCATTCAGTCCAGGTTGTACGCCATACATCCTCACATGCGAAGAGCTTGCAACCATGTTCCACTTCCCAGCAGCAGACGCGCGAACACCTGTCCTACGTGTCACTGGCGCAAGACGCGCAGAGCCACCTGTGGATCTCGATTTCGCTGGGGAAGACGTTCCAACGCTACCAAATGTAGACGCGGCACCAACAGATGCGCCGAAGCAAAAGCAAAGAAGAGTAAGATCAGGTCCTCTGACAGTCCCAACACCTTCTGCGCCCACAGGTCCTTCAGAACAAGAAGAGGTCAAAACGGAAGATATTGCGGAGGCCCAGAAGAAATCACCAGAGTCAAGGCAGGATCACGTAGGGATGCCAAAAGTAGGGATGCCAGCTCCGCTCCCTCCGGGACTCGACATTAGCGACGAGCCAGTTGACCGTGATCAAGCTACGCCAACAAATCTGCCAATGTAGACGCCTATGCAATATCCGCACGAACACGAAGACGACATTATCTATTTTGCCAAAACAAACTTCCGCAACTCCTTGCGGAAATTTGGCATTAAAACAGATGATCGCCGCCGTCACACCTACGTCATCGGAAAAACCGGCATGGGAAAGACGACGCTCCTCGAGAACATGATCCTGTCCGATATTTACGCCGGCCACGGCTGTGCATACGTCGACCCACACGGAGACACGGCAGAGCTCCTCCTCGACTACATCCCATCCTGGCGTATCAACGACGTCGTCTACTTCAATCCAGGCGACCTGGAACATCCAGTCGGATTCAACATTCTCGAATCCGTCGACGCCAACATGAAGCATCTCGTCGCAGCGGGCATGATGAGTGTCTTCAAAAAAATCTGGGAAGGCGTCTGGTCTGCACGAATGGAATACATCCTCAACAACGCCATTCTTGCCCTTATCGACAACCCTGGAACAACCCTCCTCGGCATCAACCGCATGCTTTCAGACGAGGTCTATAGAAAAGAAATCGTCTCAAATGTCACAGATCCAATTGTCAAACAATTCTGGGTCAAAGAGTTCGCCTCCTACCAACAAAAATTCGCCACCGAGGCGGTAGCGCCGATTCAAAACAAGGTCGGTCAGTTTTTGTCCGCAGCAATTATTCGAAACATTGTCGCGCAAGCAAATTCCTCCATCAACGTTCGAAAGATCATGGACGAGGAAAAAATCTTCATCGTAAACCTTTCAAAGGGGCGACTTGGAGAGGACGCGTCTCGCCTCCTTGGAGGAATGCTTATCACCAAGATCCAGATGTCCGCGATGGAACGTGTCGACACTGCAAAAGATGATAGAACAGACTTTTATCTCTACGTTGATGAGTTTCAAAACTTTGCTGTTGAGTCATTCGCATCAATCTTATCTGAGGCGCGAAAATACAAACTCAACCTTGTCATGGCGCACCAGTATATCGCACAACTCACGGAAGAGGTGCGAGACGCAGTATTTGGAAACGTCGGGACCCTGATTGCATTCCGCGTGGGTGGTCCAGATGCAAAGTTCATGGAAGACGAATTCCTCCCACGGTTCACACCGGAGGACATCATCAACCTCCCAAAGTTCAACATTTATCTTAAATTAATGATCGATGGCGTCACATCGCAGCCGTTCTCCGCAGCAACGCTCCCACCAATCGCACAAAAGACAGGCTCGGAAGAGCGGGTCATTGCTCAGTCACGCGAGCGTTACACGACGCCGCGAGCCAAGATCGAAGAAAAGGTCGCTATTTGGAGTGGTTTTGGAAAAGATGTGGACTTGGACGACGAATACGCCAAGGCAAAAACAAAGAAGAAGGAGATGAAGAAGCAGCGCTTTGGGCACGCGTACGACTGTTCAGGATGCAAAAAGAACTTCCAGCTCCCGGTTGAACTCGACAGATCAAGGCCAATCTACTGCGAAGACTGCATGCCTAAAATCAAGGCAGAGCGAGAAAAGGGGCGAAAGGGCGGAGGCGGACGCGATCGAGGGCGAGATCAAAAGCCTCCGCGCAGCGATCAGGGCCGGCAGGATCGACCACGAGAAGATCGACCACGAAACGATCGACCGCCTCGACAGGACCGTCCAGCGCTAGCTCCACAGCCAAAGATCGAAAACAGCAAGCCGATCGAGCGAAAAGTGGGGGAGAGTATCTCACTTTCCGCATTAGCAGCGCCAGCAGATAAGAAAGAAGAGCGCAAAGAGCCTCGAAAGGTGCCCACATCAAAGCCAGTCGCAAAACAAGAATCAAGGCCTGTAGATGCACCAACTCCTCTTAAATTTGACCAAGAAAAACCCAGGCCAAAAGAGGCGGTGCTAAAACAGGAAGAAAAACCAGAGCAGGATCAAAAGTCGCCACAGACTTCATCAGAATCTGCGGGCAGACAGCCAAGAAAGCGCCGCCGAAGACGCCGAAAGCCAGAAGAAGATCGCCGACCAAGGTCTGAAACGAGCAATGCTGCGCCGGCCAAGTCAAGGCCAAGCGGCGAGATCTCACCCCTCCCACCGATCAAAAAGACAGGAGAGTAGACGTCAAAAACACGCATGCAACTCCTCGAACCCATCATCCTCGGCGCCGTCCAGGGGATCACGGAATTCCTTCCGATCTCCTCTTCGGGCCACCTCATCTTCATCCCCAAGCTCCTCGGCTGGTCCGAGCAGGGGATGGATTTTGACGTCGCCGTCCACGTCGCAACCCTCCTCGCCATCATCTGGGTTCTCAGGACCGACATCGCCGACCTCATCAAAACCTGCAAAACCAAGAAAGAAAACTCCCTCCTCGCCAAAATCATCATCGCAACCATCCCAGTGGGCATTCTCGGCGTAGCCCTATCAGTATTCGATATCGACCTCATACGCTCCCCAGAAGCCATCGCTACAGGCCTCATCGTCTGGGGTATCGCGCTTTGGGCTGCCGACAGATTCGCCTCATCCAAAAAGACCACAGAAAACATCGAAACCCTCACCTGGACCAAAGCAATCGCCATCGGCTGCATGCAAATGCTCGCCCTCATCCCAGGAACATCACGCTCAGGCATCACCATCACCGGAGGCCTCCTCGCCGGCCTCTCAAGAACCGCCGCCGCCCGCTTCTCCTTCCTCCTCGCCATACCTGCAATCGCCGGCGCAGGCCTCGTCACCTTCCTCGATGTCATCACGACAGGTCTAGAAACCCCCCTCCCAATCATCATCGCTGGCTTCATCTCCGCCTTCTTTGCGGGGACTCTAGCCATACGTTTTCTCCTTGCAATGGTGGCAAAAATCAGCTACGGTTGGTTCTCGCTTTACCGAATTGCGGTAGCGATCATCATTTTGATCATAATCTAAACCGAAGCGTATGCAATACTTGATTTACCTCGTCGTTTTTATAATTCTCATTAGCATTCGCCAAATCAACGAATACCAAAGAGGGGTCAAATTTCAGCTCGGTCGCTACACAAAGACGCTCCAGCCAGGATGGCGTCTCGTGATTCCCGTTTTTCAGTCCATGAAAAAGGTCGACATCCGCGTCAAAGCGGTTGATGTGCCAGATCAAGAAGCGATCACAAAAGACAATATCTCCGCACGCATCAACGCGGTTCTCTACTACAAGGTCAAAGATGCAGAAAAGGCCATCATCGAAGTAGAGCACTTCAAGCACGCGGTATCCCAACTCGCGCAAACAACCATGCGGAACGTTGTGGGAGAGATGGATCTCGACGAACTCCTCACAAAGCGAGATGAGGCATCAAGAAAGATCAAAGAACTCGTAGATTCGCTCACAGACCCGTGGGGAATTCAGGTTGATAATGTTGAGCTCAAAGACATCACGCTTCCAGAAGAAATGAAGCGAACAATCGCAAAACAAGCAGAGGCAGAGCGAGAGCGACGCGCTGTCGTCATCAAGGCACAGGGAGAGGTGCAGGCAGCAACAAACCTCAAAGAAGCAGCGACAATGCTCGCAAAGTCTCCAGGCGCCCTCCACCTTCGAACGCTTTCAACCCTAAACGACCTCTCATCCGACCAGTCAAACACGGTCATCTTCGCGATTCCGCTTGAGGTCGTAAAAGCCTTCGAAACATTCAGTAAATCCGTCCAAAATGATTCCAGCAAATAATCCCTTCCGAAAACTCGTCCTCGTCTGCCAACGTGAGCGCGAGGGCGACATGGACTGCTGCATGAAGCGCGGGTCAGAAAATCTCTACCACGAACTCAAAATGGCTGCAGCAGCAGAATATACAGACGTCCGCGTCATCAAAAGCTCCTGCCTCGGCAACTGTCTCACGGGCGTGACAGTCATCGTCATGCCGAACAATGAATGGCTCGGGGAGGTGTCGGTGAATGATATTCCGGAGATCATTGAAAAGTTAAAATAGATCTTCCGCACCCCTCCCATCTCGAGCGTAGTCGAGAGATCTGATAGCGGCAGGCGCAAGATCTCTCCGCAAGGTCGAGATGGGAGAGGGGGTATTATCTTTATTTATGGAGGAGGAATACTGCATATATATCATGGCCAACCCGGGCGATACGGTGCTGTACATTGGCTGCACAAGTGATCTTATCCGCAGAGTGCACGAACATAAAGCAAAGGCAGTCGAAGGTTTTTCACAGAAATACAACGCAACAAAACTCGTTTACTTCGAAGCCGGAGGTGATTACGACGGCGCAAGAGAGCGTGAGATCCAATTGAAGAAGTGGTCACGAAAAAAGAAGGATTGGTTGATCGACAGGACGAATAAAGAGAGGAGGGATTTGTATTTTTACATTGTATAGCTGCAAGATCTCTCCACAAGGTCGAGATGGGAGAGGGCGGAACGTGTTTATTAACAAGTCCCTCCGCCCCCCATCTCGACCGACCAAAGGGAGTGGAGAGATCTCTTCGAGGTTGACCGACATGATATACTCCTAGCATATGATTCTATTCTGGCTGGGGGTATTTTTGTTATCCCTCGTTGTCCTCGTCAAAGGCGCAGGCTGGCTCCTAAAAAGCGCCGAAAAAATCGGCCTCGCCGCAGGGCTCTCTTCCTTCGTCATCGGCGTCGTCATCGTCGGCCTCGGAACCTCGCTCCCCGAGGTTATCTCATCCATCGTTGCCACCATGCAGGGCGTCACAGAGATGGTCGCCGCAAACGCCATCGGTTCCAACATCGCCAACATCCTCCTCGTTGTAGGAGTTAGTGCACTCATCGGCCGGAAGCTCGTGGTCTCAAAAGACCTCATCGACCTCGACCTCCCGCTCCTTGCCGCAACAACCGTCCTCTTCCTCGGCGTTGCTATGGATGGACAAATCACGCGCATCGAGTCCATGCTCCTCATGGTTGCGTTTTTCATCTATTTCATCTACTCGATCACCTACAAAGACGAGTCCACCAAAAAGCGCGCTAGAAAAAAGAAAGCAAAGCGTCCAAAAATCGTCGCCGCAGACATCCTCTTCCTTATCCTCGGCCTCCTAGGTCTCATTTTCGGCGCAAAGTACCTCGTTGATTCCGTCATCGAGCTCGCGACCATTTTCGACATCGGCGTCGGGGCTATCTCTCTCGCAGCCGTCGCGGTCGGAACATCGCTCCCAGAACTCATCGTCTCCGTCAAAGCCGCGCTTGCAGGAAAGTCAGACGTCGCCCTCGGAAACATCTTCGGCTCAAACGTCTTCAACCTCCTCCTCGTCGTTGGCCTCCCGGGCTTATTCACAACAATCGCGATCGACCACAGCACGCTAACCCTTGGTATCCCGGTCCTCATCGTCGCAACCCTCCTCTTCATCATCGGAGGCATCAGCAAGCGCATGCACAGCTACGAAGGCGCGATGTACCTCGTCATCTACGCCCTCTTCATCGGGAAGTTGTTTAATTTGATGTAGAGGTTATCATTTGTCAGAAATAGATTGACACGATAGGCTAAACCTATCGTTCTTTCTTTTGGAGAAACAATGTCAGACGACATCGCAGCCGAAGCTCATCCGTACGACTTCAGACGATTCATGCCGCTCACGGGACAGATGGGCGCATTCAAAAACATCCGCAAGGCCCTGGACGATCTCTTTCAGCTTTGTGAGGATAGAGTGCTACTCACCGTCTTCGAGCAAAGGACAGTCATGCTCAATGGGCTCGCGAGTCTCATGGCAGGAGCCTACGCAGTTCTGCTATTCATGAGGGTCAGCATGAGCTTCAGCGCCATGTTCGTGGTGACGCTCTATCTCTTGTTCAACCTCTTGACGTACAAGATGAACAAAGAAGAGATCGACAAGGCATCAAAAGACCTCACCGGTCTTCGAAGGCTCATGCAGACGCCAGCTTGGAGTCGCCTTTTCTGGACAGTCCTCGCGCCATACGGCTACGCCCCCGCAACGAGGCATTTGAACAAGAGGGCGGGCGATGTCATTAGAACTCGAACAGCTGCATTCAATGCCGACAGCCGAACCGCGATCATAAGAGTCTTCACGATCATTACAAGTCACGGCGACAGCCAAGCGAAGCAATCGAACATAGCCTGCGAACGCGCAAGGCATGGTAGGGGAGACATGAAGGCCGCGGAGCGCGCTCACGCCGCATATGTGGACGAAGAGGCATTCTGGCTCGCCGAGTTCGCCATCGCGGACGGGATGCTCGCGGAGGCTCGACTGGGAGAGATCGATCTCAGCAGCCAAGTCACAGCCGAAACACTCGTCCGCCAGCGAAAGAGATTGGTTGGGCATACAACGGTCTTTGACGACGCGAACTGGAAGATGCTCGCCGCAATGGAGACAGAGGGAATTGCGCCGCTTCTCGAGGCACACGAACAAGAATAAGCCCGATCTGGGCTCTTTTTTCATCCAAAAAAAAGAACGCCCATCCGAGCGTTACACGCGTTCGTGGGCCCAGCCGTAGTACGTACCAGACCAAATATCGAGAAAGGCCGTCGTACGATGGAAGGGCCATGTATGCTCGTCATGGACGGCGACCTGCACAAGCTCATCGCTTCTCATCGCATCAGAGCACGAAAGCCCAGGCTTCTCCGTGAGCGATCTGCACCACGCGCACTGCTCCGCATAGCTCATGCCGCGAAAGACCTCGGCCTGCTCGTCGGCTTGAGCATGAGCCAGCTGCTTCTTCTTGTACGCATTTTGCCGAGCAAGGCCGGGTCCATCGCTGATACCGAGCCGATCCATAGCAGACGAAAGTGACATGCTTCTCCAGGGAAGTATCAAAAATATACCAAACATGCAGAAATAATCAAGATTGAAATCTCAGGCTTGACAAAATACAAAATCCATGGCAATATCCCTCTCACGTTCTCGCAAAAAAGGAGACTGCATGAACGACATCTCGGAAGCGACACAGGAACTCTTCGCTGCCGCATACGGAAGGATCGGGCTCTACGCCCAATTCCGCGGAAACGCCGCAGAGCACGCAGGCATGATCCTCCGCATCATCCCCTCAGAACGCGCAGACTGCACCGCAGTTTCGCTCGTTCTCACACAGGGGAGAGACCCTCGTCAGTCGTGCGCAATCATCGGCATCCGCAAGTTGGATGACGGTGCAGGGTACGAGTGCCAGCGTATGGTGCTCCCCGACCGCGCTCCAGAAGGGTTCGACCTCGCCGGCATGGACGAAGACGCCAAGTCAAACGACTTCGAAGTCGGCCTGACCTGGATGGCGAGCCTCTCACGCGCATTCCTCAACTGGTCCAGGCGCCGCCGCGCCATCCCAGCCTGGCTGCACGTGCCCGAGCTGCCCCTGAGCCCCATCCCCGTGTCCGCTTCCCCTTGAGCCCCCATCCCGCAGATTCGCTCTGCGGTTTTAATTTTGGAAAATGTCTCTTCCCATCTCGAGCGTAGCCGAGAGATCTCTTCGGACAGCGCAGAGGTAAGATCTCTCCACAAGGTCGAGATGGGGCAGGGTCAGGGTCAAAAAAAGAAACGCCCCGCAGAGCAGGGCGCTCTATGGGGCGGCGGAGGCGTTCAGCGGAGGGTCGCGACCGTGGCTCCAGCGTAATAGCACATCGCGGCGATGATCGAGTAGTGGATGGGGTCGGGTCGTGTATCGTGACAATTTTCAAAATCAGGCGCAGCATAGGGGGCTGTTCATCCTACCATTTCACAATGAGGCAAGCTCCAAAAATGTCACGATACACGACCTGACCCCTTTCACACCAAAGGCTAGACAAAAGGGTGAAATAATGCTATACCACGCTCACATCAAGTAACCCCAAAAAGGAATACGAAATGACGCTCTTTTTCCCGATTCTGATCGCATTCACCTTTGCAGGCTCTCTTGAGAACGACGCTGATAACGATGGAATTGTAGACGCGGTGGACTGTCGTCCGCTCAATCCAAATCCATACGCATCAAGACGCATATGGCACCTTCCTGACAGCGACAGCGACGGCTACGGCTCTCCACCCGGGGCGATACACACTTGTTTACGTAGTGTCACTGGCTACGTGAGAGCACGTGGTGCCAGAGACTGCAACGACACGGATGCAGACATCAATCCCGGCGCCACTGAGGTTCCATACGACACGTTCGACAACGATTGTGACATCACAACGCCAGACGACGATCTCGACAATGACGGACTCATTCTCGCGGACGACTGCGACGATACCGACGCGAGCATTCTCGAATGCCCCACGGCGGAGATCATCATCGTATCTCTCGGCCCAAGCGCAGGGTACGCATCTTCTGGAGACCTCAATGTATCCTTGCTAGAACTCATCATCACGTCAGATGCAGATGTCCTGATGGAAGATGTTCCGATAAAATTCTGCGCAGATGACGACGGAGATGGTGATCCGCCTGACGAGGAAGATGATGACCCGGGTGCGTCAGATCTAGACGATGACGGGCTAATCAACACGGGCGGTCACGGCAATATCACAAATCTCAAGATAGCCGAAAGTGGCGGAACTGTGATAGCTGGACCACTCGAGCTCGACACTGACGCGGGCGACAGCGACGCATGTCAGACTGTCATCTTTGAGGCTGACGAAGCTATGACGCCAGGAAGTGCACTCGCTCTCGTTATCGAAGTAGACATCGGTGCTTCGGTTGGTGCGATTTTTACTGCAAGTTTGATCACGTCAGACGTAGTGATTTCGCAGGGGGGTGCAGCGCTAGATGCAGGCGACTTCATTCCCAGCGTGAACATCGATAGCTCTACGAAAACGGTTCATTGATCAACTACTCAACCTGGCTTGGTTGAGTTTTTTGTTTGTTAAGTCAAAACAAAAAACACGCACCAAAGTGCATGTTTTTTGGTGACCCCACGGGGAATCGAACCCCGATTTCAAGGATGAGAACCTTGCGTCCTAACCATTAGACGATGGGGCCTTGATACGCGTAATACTTCAAGGCGTCGCGCGGGAAATCGTGACGTGATGATAGCGAAGGGGAGGGGGCGTGTCAAGTTGTCCACCATCCTGAGTCGAGGGGGCGGTCCCCTCGGCGGAAGGATCCCGTACGGACACCGACGTCCATGCCGCGCGGCACGAGATCCTTCCGTCAGTCGGCTACGCCACGTCGCTCGCGAGCGACGTGGCTGCGCTCTCCCTCCTCAGGATGTAGGCGGTATTGACATCGCGCATCTCAGATGTGACGAATCATACGTTCTTTCCAGGAGGAAGTATGGCACTGACAGACCTCGGAGCTCGGCTCCACGCGCAAACAACGCGAACGATGAGAGAGTATCGAGAAGGCTACGCAGGGAGCCGGGCCAGGGCGATGATTGCGCAGGCGCACAGCGCAGAGCATGACACGCTGATCACGGTCATGGTTTGCGAAGGGGGTTTCCCGACAAGGGCTGAAGAGGAGATCCTGGCGGAAATCGGCAAGCTGCTCGGCACCGTGATCCCGATTTCCATGCACATAGAGGCGGGGACTGACATGATCAAGATCAAGCTCTCAGACCTGCACGACCTCTTGGTTGGTGCGAAGAGCATCGACTAGCACGCAGTAAGGCGTGCAATTTTTTATGGCAAAAATTACTCCATAGCATTGACAAATCGGCAAAAAGTTGGTATCTTTGCTGCGCAACAAATCGCCTACAAAAAAGGGGACTTATATGCAAGCTCGCGCTTTCCACCTCTCCGACCTCCTCTCCATTGTAACCGGTCAATTGCTCTCAACGCGCCACATAGGTGGGATTCAAGACATCCTCACTCACATGGTGGGCAGAAGTGTGAACAGCTTCGAGATCGGTGCAATGACACGTCTCTGCGCCCCCGTTCTCAGAGAGCGATTCGAATTCTTGAGGGAGGTCAGCTGCCGCAGAGTGCGCAGAGAGGATCTTCCGGAATGGGTAGCGACATACGTTCAGATGCACGGAGAATTCCACGAGGTCCCGGCACACTGTGCTAGGCAGCAACTCGCCAGATGCGGAGAATATGACATCGTGCAGGTTCCGCTCGGCTCGCTGTAGCTCTTCCTTGTCTGCCGCGACACTCGCTCTCATCACCGCCTTCAAGGCGGATTTTTATTCAGAGGATCTCAGGCGAGACGGGCGAAATAAAAACGCTCACCTTACGGTGAGCTACGCATTGCGTCGCACGTTATACGGCATGGCCGTAAACATGGCGAACATGTAGAAGATGAAGAGCAGCGAGCCTGCCACGTTCGGCGGCATCAGGATCAGGCCGCTGACAAGGGTGCCGGCCGCGGCCGCAAGAGCGACGACGATCGTTGAGCGCGATTGGGCGCGAGCAGGCGTCATCCACTTCCAGCCCGCGAAAGCGCAGACCGGCGCCAGCATTGCCCAGTTCAGAAAAAGGAGCTCGAACGGTGTGACTCCTGCTCGTGCAGAGAGCTCTACGAATGTGACTAGGTGGCTGAAGGCAGTCCAGCCAAGAAAGAGAAGTACGGCAGATTTGGCGGCTGATCCGCCAAAGAGCGGGATTGGAGTGGTGGTCATGAATGCTCCAGGAGGAGGGGTAAGCATGGCAGGTATTGAGGTATCTGTCAATCCGCACGTCATCCTGAGCGCAGCGAAGGATCCATTCGGGATGCAGGCGTGCTCATGATCGACGTCGGTTCATGTCAGCAGTGCCGCCCGAATGGATCCCACGCTTCGCTCTGGATGACAGAGGGGGACGGCCTTGACAAGATCGAGAGCTCGTGCAAGGATGAGGCGTTCTTTCATGGGAGGAAGGATGTCGCGAAGAAGACAAGCGCTCGAGAAGGTCGATGAAATACGCAAGATCCACGAGAGGAATGAGTGGGCAGATCAAGCTGCCGATCAGCTCATCAAGCGACTCGGTGAGCAGATAAATCTCGACACCAAAGTGCTGGTTGTCGAGGTCGGCAAGAACAGCGAGAGCGCGGAAAACGACCTGAGGTTGCGCGCATTCGAGAGAGCGCTCGGTATAGCAAGTGACTCACTGGCCATCAACTGCCATTCGAGCAATACTACTCAGGACGTCAAGATGACGGTTCGGGACCTCGAGTCCATACTCTCGGCTGCTCAGTCCGAAGCCTAGACATCAATCACCCACAGGGGGTGATTTTTTCTTTGTCATTTAAGGGGCTAATAGTCCCATCTCGACCAACGTGGAGAGATCTGAAGAAATCGAGGGCAGAACCAGGATCTCTCCACAAGGTCGAGATGGGAGATGAGAAGGCGGTTATTTGGATTGAGATTGCCGCGCTGCGCTCGCAATGACGGAGAAGAATTATGATATAATGGAGCACATATGCTCGCGCCGAAGTTTCTCACAAGCGCGCGCTTCATCGTTTTCATTCTCGTGCTTATTTGCATGATTCTAGGAGGAACCGCAGCGTTTATGTTCCTAGAGGGGTGGACCGCGATCGACGCGCTGTACTACACGGTAGCTACTATCACCACCGTCGGATATGGCGACTTGGCTGTCACGCAGTCAGGGTCTCGTTTGTTATCCACATTTTTCATGCTATCCGCTGTTCCATACTTCGTCATTGGCATAGGGCTTGTGACCGAGATTATCTACGGAGAACACCTCGCACGAGTTATTGAACACACTGTAAAAAAGAACAAATGATCGACATGGCATTTATCGAGATGGGCGCAGTCATCGTAACGGCTGGCGTCGTATCCCTTCTCGTATACAGGCTCAAGCAGCCACTCATCATCGCATACATCCTTACAGGGCTGTTAATCGGGCCAAATCTCCTCGCAGAAGCGGGGTCAGCTCACATGTTCGAGTCCCTAAGCGAAATCGGCATCGCTTTCTTGTTGTTCCTGGTCGGGCTCAACCTGCACTGGCAACAAGCAAAAGACGTCGGAAAGATCGCTATAATAGGAGGCCTAGGCCAAGTTCTCTTTACCACCCTAGCAGGCTTCGGCATCGCCCTTCTCTTAGGCTTCCACGCCCAAACAGCTCTCCTCCTCGGCCTCGCCTTCGCCCTCTCAAGCACGATCGTCATCGTAAAGCTCCTGTCAGACAAAGAAGACCTAGACCGTTTCTACGGCCGTATCAGCATCGGCATCCTCCTCATCCAGGACCTTGTCGCTATGATCACGCTGCTCGTCATTAGCAGTCTCGGCGCAGAATCAGGATCATTAACAGGAGCCATCACCTTCGTTCTCCTCAAGGGAGCGGCCGTCCTCTTCCTCCTCTACCTTGCGGCAAAGTGGATCCTCCCACACCTCATGCGCTACGCTGCGCGCAACCAAGAACTTCTCTTCCTCGTCGCTATTAGTTGGTGCTTCGCCCTCGCAAGCGTCCTCCACCTCATCGGATTCGGGATCGAAATCGGCGCGCTTCTCGCAGGGGTCTCCCTCGCATCAACAGGCTTCCAGTCAGAAATCAACAGCCGCGTCCGTCCGCTCAGAGACTTCTTCCTCATCATTTTCTTCATCATTCTCGGCACCCAGCTCACATTCTCCGACATCACCGGCTTCATCGATGAGTCCATCATCTTCAGCCTCTTCGTTCTCATCGGAAACCCAATCATCCTCCTCCTTATCCTCCGCGCCTTCGGCTATCACCCAAGAGCAGGGTTCCTCACCGGCGTCACACTCGCCCAAATCAGCGAATTCTCCTTCATTATCCTCGCTGCAGCTGTTTCCGTTGGTCTTGTCGCTCCCGCTATCGTCAGCATGGCAACCTTAGTCGCCATCATCACCATCACACTCTCCACCTATCTCATTTCCTACAACGAACTCCTTTACGATAAGTTAGAATTTCTCTTCTCATGGATGGGCGTCGGAAAGATCGAAAAGAGGAAGCGAAAGTCCCCAGCAAGCGAAGTCCTCCTCTTCGGCTACCAGGGCATGGGCGAGACCCTTCTCCCAGCCATCAAAAAGATGACAAAGAATTACACAGTCGCCGACTTCAACCCAGTCCTCCAGGCAGAGCTCTCAGAAAAGGGCATTCCAAATGTCTACGGAGATGTTGGAAACGAAGAGTTCCTAGACTCCATTCAGGCAGGAAAAGCAAAGCTGATTGTATCCACAATCCCAGATATCCAGATCAATCAAGATATCCTAAGCTACAAGAAGTCACGAAAATCAAAGGTGAAGGTGGTGGTGACGGTAAAGAAAACATCAGACGTGGCAAAGATGTACGAAATGGGGGCAATGTTCGTCATTGTGCCAAATATGCTCAGTGGAGAGCACTTCTCTCAACTACTAACTCGCAAAAAGCTTAATGCTTCCTCGTGGTCAACCGCCAAAAAGAAGCAGCTCGCAGGAGCTAAATAATCTATTTTATGCGTATGGCAGGGAAACCAGAGTCAGGAACAGTGAATCCAGAAGCCTTCGAAAGCAAGCAAGAACAGCAGCCAAAGCCAGCTGCGGCCGATGCGAAGCAAGAGAAGGGAATGTGGGCCAGGCTAAAGTCCGCGCTGTTCAAAAGCGCAGAGACAGATACAGCGCAGGCAGCGGCTGCCCGCGGCAAAGCGCTTGAGGCGCTCGGCGAGACACAGACGCCAGATCAGCAGGCGGCAGCGCAGCAAGAATACATGGCGCGCGTGAAGGCAATGGACGCACAGGTGGCAAGAGATCAAGAACGAGGCCCAATTTCATCACGGGAACGCCAAGCAGAGCGTGACCGAGAGGCTTGGGGGCAGTGGATGGACTATGCACTCGCAAACGGCCTCATGAGTGAACAAGGGGGTGCGACACGGCAGCAGCAGGAAGCTTTGGTGGCGGCAGGGCTTACCAGGGATCATATCGTTGGACTGCTCGCAGCTCAGCGCAGAGTGCATGCTCGGGGCATGTCGCGACAGGCAGAACGTAGATCAGTGGTACGAAACGAAACGGGCTACGAGTCTGCAGAGAACGTCAACGAAGAAATTTTGGCGCACGAAACACGAATAGCTCAATTGCAGCAGACCCTAGACAAACTCACACAACAAGGAGAGGGGCAGTCAAATGCGGCAAACATTCGAAGAGAACAGATCGATTCCGCGCAGCACAGGATCGCGGAACTCAAGAAAAAACTCGCAAAAGGCGCGGCATAGAGGGCAAGATCTTTCGACTTCGCTCGAGATGGGGGGAGTGAGTGACGAGGTGGGAGAAGACAAACTTGACGAATATAAATTAGCAGTCTACAATTGAGACTGCTAATTTGTTTATGCTCACAGAGCGACAACGTCAAATACTCAACGCCATTATAGAAACATACGTAGAGACCGCGCAGCCAATTGCCTCGCGCGCCCTCGTTAATGCGTATGATTTTGGTGTCTCATCCGCGACCATCAGAAACGAGATGGCGCGCCTAGAAGACCTTGGCTACATTCGTCAGCCACACACATCATCCGGCCGCGTTCCAACAGAGAAAGGGTATCGCCTCTATCTTCGCGAAACAATGCATCAGCAGGCGCCAATCGAAGGTATGAACGCAGAGCTTAGCTACGAAAACGCTCACGAGCTCGTCCGAGAGATCACGCACTGCCTCATGCGACTATCAGGAGAAACTGCGCTAGCAAGCCTCGAGACAGGCTGGAGTCATTACAGTGGAATTTCCCAACTCTTCTCTAAGCCGGAGTTCGAAGACATCCAAACACTTCGTCTCATCTCAAACGCCGTAGACAAGTTCGACGTCACGCTCAGAGAGCTGTTCCCAAGCGTCAAAAGCGAAACAAACGTCTGGATGGGCCAAGAAAATCCATTCAATAAGCAAATGGCCGCAGTCATGGTCAAATACACCATGTCAAACGGCGTAACGGGAATCCTGGGGCTAGTGGGTCCAATGCGCATGAACTACCGACGCAACATAAAACTCCTAGAGCAGGCCCGTGACATCCTAGAATCTCAATAAACTATGCCAAAACTCAAAATCAAAGTCATCGACGAACTAAAAGCAAAGAACGAAGAGTATTTAGCTGGCTGGAAGCGCGCCCTTGCCGACTACGAGAATCTCAAGAACGATCTCTCGGCGGCGAAGGTGGATCAGCGACGAGCGCTATCAATATCTCTCGCGCATGCATTGCTCCCGGTGATCGACAATTTCCAAGTGGCCACAAACCACGCGCCGGACAGCGAAGATCTAAACAAGGACGTGCAAAACTGGCTTCAAGGCGTGCTCTTCATCGCAAAACAGTTCGATGAAGCGATGGCATCAATCGGACTGGAGCGCATCAAGACAGTAGGGGAGGCGTTCGATCCTGCCCAGCATGAATCCGCAGGCGAACGCGAAGATCAGGAACTGCCAGACCAGCACGTCATAGAAGAAGTTCAAACAGGGTGGAAAGCAGGGGATCAAATCATCCGCCCAGCAAAAGTCATCATCAATTCTCAAAAAACTGAAAAATAAAACACTATGTCAAAAATTCTCGGAATCGACCTTGGTACCACAAATAGTGCCATGGCAGTCATCGAGGGGGGAAAGCCAAAAATTTTGGAAAACAAAGAGGGAACACGAACCACGCCATCCATGGTAGCGGTCAGTAAAAATGGTGAGCGTCTTGCCGGAGTTCCAGCAAAGCGCCAGGCCGTTACAAACCCAAAAGATACCCTCTTTTCCATTAAACGCCTCATCGGACGTCGTTTTTCAGACGCAGAGGTCAAAGATAACCTCGCGCAACTTCCATACGAAATCGTCGAACGCGGTGAAGGTGTCGCGATCAAAATGGGCGACAAGGAGCATACACCACAAGAGGTGAGTGCGATGATTTTGCAAAAGCTCAAAGCCGATGCAGAAGAAAAAATTGGTGAAAAAATCACCGAAGCTGTGATCACCGTCCCAGCATATTTTGACGACGCACAACGCCAAGCGACAAAAGACGCCGGAGTAATCGCCGGACTCAACGTTCAACGCATCATCAACGAGCCAACCGCAGCAGCACTTGCGTATGGGTTTGATAAAAACGTTGGACAGCAAGTTCTTGTCTACGATCTCGGAGGAGGAACCTTTGACGTTTCTGTTCTCGATGTCTCAGAAAACACGGTCGAAGTTATCAGCACCAGCGGAGACACACATCTCGGAGGAGACGACTTCGACAAGGTCGTCATCAGCTGGATCATCGAAGAATTCCGCAAGCAAGAGGGCGTCGATCTCACAGGAGACCCACTTGCCATGCAGCGCATCAAAGATGCGGCAGAGCGGGCAAAAATCGAGTTGTCCACAGCGCAAGAGACCGAAATCAACCAACCATTCATCACAAGTGGCGCAGAAGGTCCTAAGCACTTGGTCCTCTCACTCACGCGAGCAAAACTAGAAGAACTTGCTGCCCCTCTCGCAGAAAAGACATTTGCCCCCGTCAAAAAAGCGCTTGCAGATGCAAAACTCGAAACCTCAGCCATCGAAGAAATCGTCATGGTCGGAGGAATGACACGCATGCCACTTATCCAAAAGAAGGTAGAAGAGTTCTTCGGAAAAAAACCGAACGTAACAGTGAATCCAGACGAGGTCGTTGCAATGGGTGCCGCGATCCAAGCCGGTGTTCTTCAAGGGGATGTAAAAGATGTTCTCCTCCTCGATGTCACCCCGCTTTCACTCGGTATCGAAACACTTGGAGGCGTATTCACAAAGCTCATCGAGCGAAACACGACGATCCCAACGTCAAAAAGCCAAGTTTTCTCAACAGCGGCAGACAACCAGCCATCTGTAGACATCAAGGTCTCGCAGGGAGAGCGAGAAATGGCAACGGACAATAAGTCTCTCGGTCAGTTCATCCTCGACGGAATCCCAACGGCGCCAAGAGGAGTCCCTCAGATTGAGGTAAAGTTCGATATTGATGCAAACGGGATCCTAAACGTTTCCGCAACAGATAAGGGGACAGGAAAGGAGCAGAAGATCACCATCCAAGCTTCATCAGGACTTTCCGACGAAGAAATCGAGAAAATGAAGAACGACGCAGAAACGCATGCAGAAGGTGATAAAAAGAAGCGTGAGTCCGTAGAGGTCAAAAACGTCGCAAATACCATGGTCTACACAACGCAGAAGATGCTCGAGGAGCAGAAGGACAAGATCGACGACGCAGACAAGAAGATTCTCGAAGAGAGCGTTCAGGCGCTCATCATGGTAAAAGACACGGACGACATTGAAGCAATCAAATCAGCATCAGAGGCGCTCTCGAACGAGGCGCAAAAGATCGGGGCAAAGATGTACCAGAACCAGCAAGCAGCGCCAGACGCAGCTGCAGCATCAGATTCAGCACAGTCAACAGCGGAAAGTGCAGACAACGTAAAGGACGCTGAATTCACAGAAGAGCCAAAGGACGACAAAGGAGCGCAGTCCTAGTCGGAACAGGAGGATATGGCAAACATCTTTAAATGGATCCGCCGCGGGCTATTCACGCTCGCGGCATGGACCTTCAAACAGATTGCAAAGCGCATTTGGCGTAGAGCTAGGCGCAAGGCCGCGGAAAAAGTTGTTGACGTGAAAGCAAGAATCATAAAAAACGACTAACATGACGGTATTCGAAAAGATCAAGCAAGCTCTCGAGGATCACGGGGCGAAATACACCACACATCACCATGAGCCAGTCGTCACAAGCGCACAGGCTTCAGAGGTGCGTGGTACGGACATGCATCAGGGCGCAAAGGCATTGGTTATCAGAGGAAATAAGACAAAGGAGCACATACCCTGCGTCATGCCAGCCGATCCTCGCTTGGACAGTAAGAAACTTCGAGCGATCATCGGGGAGCGCACGTCCTTTGCAAAAGACCCGGTCGATGTCACCGGGTGCGTAAGAGGATCAGTTCCGCCATTTGGCTCCATTATAGGCCTCAAGACCTACATGGACGGGCGGCTATCAGAGAACGAAGAGATCACCTTCAACGCAGGAAGTCTCACAGACTCCATTGAGATGAAGTATAAAGATTACATCGTAATCGAAAAGCCGGAGGTCGTAGATATCACAGAATAGACAATAAACATGTCAAAAGACTATTACAAAACTCTAGGGGTAGAAAAAGGCGCTTCAAAAGATGAGATGAAGCGTGCTTTTCGCAACCTCGCGCATAAGCATCATCCAGACAAGGGCGGTGACGCGGAGAAGTTTAAGGAAATAAACGAGGCCTACCAGGTTCTTTCGGATGATTCAAAGCGGTCTCAGTACGACCAATTCGGATCCGCAGGGCCAGGAGGGCAAGGTTTTGGCGGGATGGGCGGATTTGGTCAAGGATTCCAGGGAATGCATTTCGAGGACTTGGGGGATATATTTGGAGATTTCTTTGGCGGACGAACGCGTGGTCGAAGGTCTAGATCAGGATCAGATATCCAAATAGATGTCACGATCAGTTTTAAAGAGTCTGTCTTCGGCGTAGAAAAGGAGATTTCACTATCAAAAAACGATAACTGCGAACGATGCGCGGGAACAGGTGGGGAACCAGAGTCAGCCCTGAAGAACTGTGAGATCTGCAACGGATCAGGTGTGCAGGAGACAATACAGCGCACGATTCTCGGAGCAATGAAGTCGCGGGTCTCCTGTTCAAGCTGCAACGGAAGAGGGGAGAAGCCAGAAAAGAAATGCGGGACATGCTCGGGTTCAGGAACGGTGCATGCATCAAAAACACTAAGAGTAGATTTTCCTGCAGGCGTAGAAACAGGAGTAAAAATCCGCGTGCGAGGTCAGGGTGAATCTATCGGAAGTCTCGGCCCAGCTGGAGATCTCTATATTCGCATTCGCGTAACCGACGACGCAAGATTCGAGCGGCATGGAAATGATCTCTATGTCGAAAAGGCTATTGGATTCACACAGGCAGCACTTGGCGATGAGGTAAGTGTGGATACCGTCGAGGGATCAGTAAAACTAAAAATTCCCGCAGGAACACAGCCAGGAGATCAGCTTCGCCTTCGCGGAAAGGGCGTCCAGTCTGGCCGATCGGCGGGAGATCAGATTGTCATCATCAACGTCGTAACGCCAAAGAAGCTCTCAAGAAAACAAAAAAAGCTCATGGAAGAGCTGGATCTAAAGATCTAAAAATATCGCCCAATCACGGGCGATATTTTTATTGAAATCTGACACGGGGCACGTCCCCTCGATCTCCTCGTAACTCCGGAGAAATAAACTGGTCAACATCTCCCACATCTACAGCCGCCTCGGCCGCCGTATGCTTCAAGTGCTCATAAAGGGCTCGTTTTTGATCATCACTTAGCTCACTTTCGCTCACCCACAGGTGCATCTCAGCTCGCGTGTCAACTTCGCTTTCCGCTTCAACAAGCTGCATGAGATAGTCGTACCGAGCAACCTGCGATTGAAGTTGTGTGACGATTTGATCACGTTCTGTAGTGTCGGCGCTTGCGGTGCTCACGTGTGTAATAACATTTGAAAACTGATGCGCGATCTCATCGATATGCCGCTCGCTAAGCTGTTTCAAGGAATGTTCTCGTTCACCTTCGGCGAGTCGTCGCTCCATCATACGTGCATGATATTGAGCCTTCGCGCCGGGCGACCGATGCATCATGCCTTCCACGGACTCAATGCCGGTTTTGACGACATAAAGCGGATGACTATCCGTGACCGACGGACTCGCATACGCAAAGCTCCCAACGCCCATGGTAAACACCAAGACAAAAATCGCCGTCGGTGCCACCAAAAGCCGAGGCCAGGCAGGGACAAAAAGCGGGTACGTGTCACGCATCTCAAGTCGAAGTTGAGACTTGAGAACACGCTTAAATCGTCGATTCGGCTTGCTCGCTTTACGCAGCTTCTTTAGTTGTTTTTCGGTACACGGCATAGGGTTTTTCTAAAATAGATCGCAATTTCTTCATCGCTCGGTGCGATTCGATCCGCACAGCACCAGCGGTCTTGTTAAGCATTTCGGCGATCTCTTTATAGCGATAGCCTTGCAAATACTTCATTTCAATAATCTTTCGATCCTTCGGCTTTAGCTGCAGGATCGCTTCTTGAACGAGCATCGTGTCGTTCATCGATTCAAGGACTTTGCGACCATCTTCCCCGGGAAGCTTAAACGCAAGTTCATCAACATCGCACGTTTCCTTTGTATCGCGATAATGATTGATGACATGGTTCCGCGCAATCGTCATGATCCAAGCAACTTGCGACCGTTTGGGATCGTACTTTGCAAAGTGCTTCAAGGCCTTCATGAAGATCTCGCTCGTGAGGTCTTCTGCAACATCCTTGTTCATCTTTACCCGAAAGAAAACAAATCGATACACGCGGTCTAAGTGCGTGGCGTAAAACTTATCAAATTCTTTTTGAAGCGCTCGTGTAAGCATAGAAAAACGAGGGCGATTCCAGAATAAGGTTACGGTTTAGCCTTACCCTACTGCCCAGATTTTGTTACGAGCACTCAATCTACATCAGAAAACGCTATTTGTCTAGTCATCCCCCCGAAGAATAATCCATGTCCCAACTGGCACGAGCGCCCACACCGTCGTCGCAATCTCGCTCATAAACCCCGTTCGAACAATAGGGGATAGCGTCGCAGCAAGATCATCCGGAACCGCCGTCAGTCCAACCGCAATCAAAAGCCCCACGACCCCAACCGTAAACGTCGCAATTTCATAGCCCGTCGGCACAACATAGGGCTCAAAAAAGCTATTCGTCTTAATAATCCAAAAGAACGCCGCAAACAACACAAACAGCGCAATCCCGGAAACCATCCAAGGCTCTCCGCTAAACCGATCCGTAATCATCGAAAAGTGAGAAGAGAACGTAAAAACAAATCCAGCTGCGTACCCGGCGACCATCATCGGAATAGACTCCTCCTTTCCAGCCGTATAAGAGTAGATCAAAATCGCCACAAAGATCCCGACGATGCCAACGAGGTCCCACGTCAAAAAAGACACGTTCTCCACAACTTGAGAGAGTCCCTCAAGCTTATCAAGTGCTTCAGATTCCATACCCTCATTATATCACGCTGCAATTCGTAACATCTCATCATCACGCGTGTAAAACATTCCGTACGCACAGGCACTAGCGGCCGCGGTGCCCAGCGCATTAATCTTAAAATCAATCTATGTCACCAAAAAAGCTCATCACATCAGCGATCTTTATTCCGGTGTTTAGTCTTATGGCCATTCCTTCTCTGTCATTCGCAGCAGAAGGCGGCAAGCATCACAAGCCAAAGCATCGCATTCCATTCGCTGGAGAGCTCGTAGAGGTTACAGATACAACATTAACCATTTCCCTGACTGCCGAGCGAGACCTGGTTCAAAAGGTGCTCGAAAAGCGTGGGTATGTCGAAGGCGATCAAATCACCTTCTCCATCACAGACGACACAAGGCTTGTCGCTGAAGATGTCGAGCCAGACGACGTAGATCTCGAAGACTACGAAGTCGGCACAACGATCTTCATCGCAGGAGGTGAGTCAGATGAGGGAGAGATGGTCGCACGTTTCGTGTCCGATCACGCACCAAAACGACACCATCGCGGCCCAGGAGGCGAAATTGTCGAAGTTGACATCGACGCAAACACGCTCGTCCTAGAGACGCGATCTGGTAACGAGATCGAGGTCACCTACACCGATGAAACAGAGTTCCTCTCAAAAACCGACGAAGTTTCAGAATCGAGTCTAGAAGAAGGGATCCGCATCGGCCTAAAATTTGAAGAAGACGAAAATGGCGAAAAACACGCCTCAGTCATCTTCTTTGCTCCGCATCGCGAGTAGCCACAGCAAGCGGTTGGAGCATCCGCCAAGCATTGCCAAAAAGAGCCCCGAATGGGCTCTTTTTGGTTGTTAAATGGAGGAAGTCGCTCAAGCTTCCCATCTCGACCTTGTGGAGAGATCTTAGCGGTCATCAAGAGCGCAGGATCTCTCCACAAGGTCGAGATGGGGAAAGGCATTGACAAATCCGCAAAAAAATGATAAAAACAAGCGTTCTTTTCTGGAGAAAGTCATGAACAGAAACGCAGTCAAGGCAGCTATCGGCTTCCTGATCTTCATCACTGTCTTCCTCGCTGGCGTCTCAGCCGAGCGCATGTATCAGCGCTCCGAACGCCTCGCCGACGGCGCCTTCGCACTCACGATGGAGTCGCTCCATCACTACGACGAGACCGCGAAGCTCATCACGATCCGTGCCAACTCCGCCATCAGATCGGATACGCAGGACGAGCCAGAGTTCCGTACAGAGCTCATGGAAGAAGTCTTGGTACGCGTCATCGACATCGAGTTCGACAGTGTAGATGCTGATCTCACCGATTACGAAAACGGGGACTCCTATCTCAAGATTCTCCTCGACATGACCAAGGCTCTGGACGGGTGGCACAGGAATCGCGTTGCCGCAAAGGACTATCTCAAGCACTTTGGCGATACACCACTCGTGCGCGGGACACACCACTCAACGATCAACGGCGCATACATGCTCCTGAGAGACGCATGGATCAAGCACGCGCAGCTCCGCCACATCCGAACCTGGTCTGACCTCAAGCAGGCACGTAAGGACTTCGAGCTCCACAAGCTCGAGACCAAGCGCCTGGTCGATGTCATCAAGAACGATCTCGACGCGCCTCCGCCGGCAAAGAGGGACACCTAGCCACCGCACCCGCGGTGGTGATTTTTTTCATATGCCGGGGGCATATGAACCCTTCGAAGCTTCAGCGAAGAATGGATCCTCCGTGCCTCAGGATGACAGCTGCGACAAAGAAAAAAAGACCCAGTCGGGTCAACGCATAGCAGCTTACGCCGCGTTCGCCGGAAGTGAGTCGTAATAGTCCCGCACGATCTTGCCGATCGCATTCGAGCCATAGATGGCAAAGCCTTCCATGCCGCCAAACGCGGCAACGCCGGCCCTCATTGCTGCCGAAGCGCTCGGCGTCTCAGTAAGAAGTCGACGAACGACATCCGTGCTCTGCCGTCCAGCAATCGTCATGAACACAATCCCCAAATGCCGGATCAGGATTTCAGAGCCAGGGCGGTCAGCATGACGCGCCATCATGTCCAGACAGTCCGTCATGGCAATGAGGATCGTCGCGCGATGCACGTCACGTCGCTCAATCATTGTCCGAAGCGCCTCGTCAAGATCACGCGGAAGATGGTCAAACTGGCGATGTGAGAACGTCATGATGCGACCAATATGCTCACGCATCATCCGATCAGACGAAACGAGGATATCCGTCGTGCTCATCACGTTCAAAAGGCTCTTCGAGAACCCAATGCTGATGATCCAGCAAAACAGAAACGCGCCAAGCAACAGAAGCGGAGTGGTACCGCCGACCTCGAACACAGCCCACGCAGACGCGGACGCCCCGAGCGCCGGAACGATCGAGGGGACCATCCAAGCGGCAAGGCGGAAAAGGGAGGATTTCATAGTCTCTCCAGGGGAAGGTGCAGATCATTAAGATGGCACAAATAATGAAGTAAGTCAATAAAAAAAGAGCCGAAATCGGCTCAGAATCAGTCCCCACTCGCCGCCGAAAGCGCTTCAGCCCACGGGCGGGGAACCTTGTCATACCGCTGAGGAGTCATCATAGCGCGTACGATCGGAGCGAGCTTTTCGACCTCGACAACTTGCTGCGCAACATCAGGCTTCAAGGCGACAACGATCCGCGCTGCCTCATCGAGGAGCTTGTCTGCAAATGCAGGATTTCCATCGTTCATCTGCTCGTCGGCAAGTCGAAGTAGCCTCGCAAACATCTGACCGATAACGACTCCGCGTCGAGAGGCGCTCTCGAAAAGATGATGGGCATACAGCTCTGTCGGAAGATCTGCTGCTGGTCCACGCAGCGCCTGATTCATAAACGGATGCTGATCACGATGCAGCGGCAGATAGCGATCTCCAAGCAGTTGCTCATATCGTGATCGCAGCAGCCCAGGAAGATGGTCAAGCGGGTGCTTCCGTAGCTTCCAGAGAACAACAGCAGTGATCAGGCCGCTGAAGAGGGCGAGGTCTACGCCTTTCACAATGTGGCTGACGATACACAGGAGCAGGATCAGTCCCAGCATGACCTGAAGGACTCGACGATACTTGATGTGCTTCATCGCACCTCCAAAGAACAGGTAGCCAGAGATTAGGTCAAAATAGCCAAAAAGTCAAGCATATCGTCTACCAGTAGGCGAGCGATATGATTGATAAAAAGAACCCCCGGTTTGGGGGTTGTCATCAGGGGTCATCAACCTCAAGGGGAGGACGCGGAAGCTTGGACGCATCAAGTCCGGGATCAGATGAGATCACAGAAAAGAGGCGCATGAACATGCGAGAACGCTCGTTTTCGGTGGTGAGCTTGAATACGCACAGGGCTCCGGTGATCCCCATCACGACATGCACAGCGATGGCGGCCCAGAAAACATGATGACCAAGCCAGACACCGTGGGCAAGGAAGCAGCCGACCACGATCCAGAGCAGTGCCGTGGGAATAGTCAAGTGAATGGGAAGAAACATGATAGCTCCAAAGAACGTGGAACATTAGCAGTTTATTAGGAAGGCGTCAAGGAAAAAGAAAAACCGCCCGTTACCGGGAGGTGCGATCACGTTGAGAGCTCATGGGTGATCCAGGATCTCTTCCATCATACGCGCAAGCGATGCGGGCGAGACATTCGACCGATTCAAGGTCTGAATATACTCGTGCACGGGATGAAAAACGCATGCGCGCTCCAGAACAAGGATCAGGTCAGCAGGTTCCATGCTGAGAACTGCGCAAGAAAGAAGGTGCTTCACGCGATCCGGAAATCGTCGGTCATTTGCTTCCAGCCCCCGAAGATCCAAGGCAAGCATGGGAATCTGCGCTTGCATAGCGTCAAAGACGAGTTGATGCTCACTTTCTCGCTTCATGTAGTAGTCGAGAACATATCCTCCCATCAGCCCAAGTGGGATCACGAGGAGCGTCGCGGATCTTTTATCGCTCGCGCTGAACGCAGCCATGATGAGCAGGCACATCATCAAGCAGCCAAACGTCGCGAGAAAAGCGCGGCCGCGTTTGGTGAATAGTGAGTCAACGGAATTGAGATGGATTTCCATGGGTGCTCCTAGAATGAACGGAGGGTTATAAAACAGGAAAACACGAGAAATGTCAAGGAGATCTAGGAAAAAAATCACCCATGAAAGGGTGATGGTGCCAAGAGGTATCAATAAAAAAACCGCCCAAGAACGGGCGAAGAGCTATGCGACAGCGATCTCGCTTGAGCGCAGGAGGTGCTGAGTCACGGCCGACATGATCGCGCGCCGGTGAGGAGCGCGGAGCTCGAATTCCGGATTGCGCTCGACGAAGATCGCGAGCGCGGGGAGGATGTGGGGTCCCATCCGCTCGGCGCCGAGAAGGTCCTGGAACTCACTCGGGCTCATACAGAGCACGGCGCGGTTCAGGAACGCTCGGATACGCAGCTCGCAGTACTGGCGAGTTCCGATGAACCGCGCGCTGTCGTCCATGCTGTCGAACATGGCGCTCCGTAGATCGGTGGCCAATCCGGCGAGGTAGACAGCGCCGGCAGTAGAGAGGCCAACAGCAAGGAGGCCGGCGAGGATGTGGAGAAGGCTCATGTGGGTCCCGAACGCAAAGACGCCGGAAGAGAGGAGAACGCTGAGGGGGATGAGGTACAGGTAGGGGCTACGCATGGCGTTGTCTCCGTGGAAAGGGCTGATTTTACTGTATCAACAGCTGAGAATGCTAGCAAAAAATGGAGGGGTTGTCAAGCGTGGGTCGCTGAATCATCGCTCTCCGTCATTCAACCTACCTCCATGTAGCGTGCTGCGAAATAGGGAATGAGACGATGAGAAAATAAAAAAACTCCCCAAAAAAGGAAGTCTAGACCGCCTGCTCATCCGGCTCGGCGCCTTCGAGCGACTGGCGGTACTCCTTGACGAGCCGCCGCAGAACCTCGTTCAGGCCGCGACTCATCTCAAAGTCGGAATTGAGATAGAGAAAGGTGTTGATCTGAGACAGAATCCCATCGCCGCGCAAGAGCTTCTCAAACTCCTCTGCATGCATGCCGATCTGGTCACAGTTCTCCAGAATACGCCGCGCCCACGTATCGAACATGGGGTGACGAGCATCTGCATGGCACAGGTGATGGATGAGGTACCACGTCGTCTCGTGCAGGCTCTCGAGGGACTTCGCATGCGTTGCGGAGAGCCCGAAAATGCAGCAGGCGGAGGCAATCAGGAGAACCATGCCGGTACCTACCGGAATGAACACGACAAGCTCGCCATGGCTATCCGCGCTACTCGCCAAGAGGAAAGCGCCGCCAACCATGAGGATCATGCCGGTGAAAAGAAAGTCAGACCAGTTGCCGCGATAAATACGATCAGCCACGTTGCCTCCTTGGCAAAGAACACTACATACTAGGCTGATTTCTTGCGTGATGTCAAGAAAAAAACACCCAAACGGGTGATCAAGTCTCAACCAGTGCTTGCCAGCTCCTGGCGAGCTCTCTCCGAATCTCGGCGCTTCTGGATGCGCCGCGAAGATGCTCCCGGCGCCGAGGTCGCACAGGCCGACAAGGAGGTTGCGAAGCTGTATAGGTACGGTGCATCGATTCCTGCCTCGATCCTGCGGGGTGTCCACCCGTTCTTCGCTCGTAGAGCTACGAAGGGTTTATATGCCCCCGGCATATAAAAAATCACCCATTGCTGGGCGAGTGAGGCACTTGCCTCACGAGAGATCAGACGCCGCCATCGGCCTCGGTCGGCGCTGCGGTGAGCGGAGGTGCGTCGCGGTACGCCCGAATGCGCTCCATGTAGACCTTCTGCAGCGGGCGACGGAGCCGGAAGTTCGGGTTCTTGTAGTTGAATGCGCTGAGCGCGGCGGCGAGACCGTGATCATCGATCAGGCCTCCGAACTCCTCGGCAGTCGCTGCGTTATTGGCCAGACCGAGGAAGTACTCGGCCGTGAACAGGCCGGTGGCGTCCTGCTTGATAGCGCGAGCCAGATCGCAGAGGCTCAGTGAGGCGCTCTTCATGAGCTGCATGTTCCGGACCGTCGCATATCCACTGACCGCGAGCGCAAGGATGACGAACGTGAACGTGGAGATCATCGGGATGAAGGCGAGCGCGGGATTTTCCATCCACAGTATGCCGAAGATGATAGCCGAGATGATGGAGCCGGCGCAGAGGGCCCATTGAACGATGAGGAGAGCAGGGCTTTTGAGCATTTGAGACATGGGTTCTCCGTGGGAGGTGCGTGCTAAGGCTAGCAGAAAAATGGGCAGAGATCAATAGTGAAACAAAAACTGAGACTCAAGGTCTCAGGATAGCGGAGCTCCAAGCGTTTACGAGGAGATTGACCGCAGCATTGATTCACAATCCGAATTTTTCATGTTCGAGATTGGTCGCGCAGATCGCATGCGTTTGGCTGCATCTTCGACACCAGGAACATCCAGAAACAGTCGATCTAATGACGCGGGCGACATGGTATCAACCAGCTTGTAAAACTGGCCAGCGATCTCGATGAGTGCGCGACGATCCATCGATTCCATCAAGGCAAGGCTAATGAGCGCCTTTGCCTGCATATAGAGAAGCGCGCGGCGACGCTCAGAGATGAAAAATAGACGCAGCATATGTTTCATCTTCAAGGTGACTTTTGACAGCCGCTCCACGTCTGGCTCCAGCTCGGAGTCAGTTGTAGAGACTCGTGTCAAGGCGTGTAGATATTCAGCGTCTTGCGTGACAGAAGAATAGAGCCGCGCATAAACCGGAGCGAGAACGAACCCAAGAAGAAGGTACACGACGAACAAGGGGAGGTTGATCAGTGAAAGATCAAGCTTCTTCGAAAATATACTCACAACGCAGAGCACGATTCCCAGAAACGGGGCGAGAACAGGGAGAACGCGGATGAGAAAGGTTTTCATGTTTGTATCCTGAATGAGCAGGGAGAAGGCTTACCAGAAAAAATGCATATTGTCAAGGCGGATATCATTGCCATACCTCCCACTTTCCCGTTATCATTCCCTCCATATGAATACACTCAAGCTCACCAATACCCTCACTCGCTCCAAAGACGAGTTTACCCCAATCAATCAAGGGAAAGTGAGCTTGTACTGTTGTGGTCCAACCGTCTATCAAATCCCGACAATCGGCAACTTCCGTGCTTTCATCTTCGACGATGTTCTCCGCCGAGTTTTGGAAATGAACGGATACGAGGTCCGCATGGTTATGAACATCACCGACGTCGGACATCTAACGGATGATGCTGACGCCGGCGAGGACAAAATGATCGTTGCCATGAAGAAGGAGGGGAAGTCCGCCTGGGAAATCGCCGAGGCTTACACCAAGATCTTCCTCGAGCACATGAAAAAGCTCAACATCCTCGACCCACATGTCATGCCGCGTGCAACCGACCATATCCCGCAGCAAATCGCCCTCATCCAAGATCTAGAAAAAAACGGCTACGCCTACAAAACATCGGACGGCGTGTATTTCGACACCACAAAACTCGAAGGCTACGGCAAGCTGGACGGGCAAAAACAGGACGAAAAACAAGAGGGAAGTCGGGTCGCCATCAACAGCGAAAAACGAAGCCCTTCAGACTTCGCGCTCTGGAAACTCTCACCACAAGACACAAAACGAGACATGGAATGGGAGTCCCCCTGGGGCACCGGTTTTCCAGGCTGGCACATAGAATGTTCCGCCATGAGCGAAGAATATCTCGACACGCCATTCGACATTCATACCGGAGGTATCGATCACATCCCCGTCCACCATCCAAATGAAATGGCGCAAACAGAGGGCGCGCGCGGTCACGAGTTATCAAAATGGTGGCTCCACAACGACTTTATCCAAGTCAATGGTGGCAAGATGTCCAAGTCACTTGGTAACGCTTTCACTATCAACGATGTCGAAGAGCATGGCTACGGTCCCATCGCCTACAGGTATTTCTGCCTCACTGCCCACTACCGATCACCGCTAAATTTCACTTGGGAGGCGCTCGAGGCCGCAAGCAACGCGCTCCACAACTTACAGGGCGTCATTTGGAATCTCGGCGCAGACATCGGAGCGCTATCAGAGCCAGACATAGAGAAGTTCACATCAGCGTTGAACGACGACCTCAACACCGCAAGCGCCCTTGCTGCACTCTGGGATCTCACAAAAGACCAATCCCTATCAAAACCAGATAAGCTCGCCACGATTCTCGAGATGGACAAGGTCCTCGGGCTAAATCTAAAAGCATCGATCGCAGAGGAGAAATCGATTCCAGAAGAGATCAAAAAGCTCCTCAATAATCGGCAAAACGCGCGAGAAGCAAAGGACTGGGAGGCGACAGACAGGATTCGTGACGAGATCAAGGCGGCGGGCTATATCGTCGAAGATACGCCCGGAGGGCAGAAGGTGCGACCTATTAGATAGTCATATTCCCATCTCGACCTTGCGGAGAGATCTCTCCATTTCAGTCGAGATGGGAATAGCGAGGATGTGATATCATACCCACAAACAACGCTATGCCAGACAACGAAGAATTCATCTCATCCCCAGACCTAGGAAAGGGGCTCGCGCCCGAGTCAAAAGAGACGAAGGAGGCTCCTCCAGCGCCGGCGAGCGCAGAAGACATTGAGGATCAAAACCTGCCACAGCAAGAATCGGCCCTCACTCCTGAGTCGCAAGCACCTCAGCCAGAAGCTGCTTCGCCAGTCGAGGAAGAGCCAAGCGAGCGCAAATTTCAAAACGCGCTAGAAGAGGTGCTTGCAAAAGATCTCAAAGAGATCTATTTAGAGCTAACCCCAGAAATACAGCCGACATTCAAAGAAAAGGGCGAGGCCGTCGCAGTGTCGGTCATGGAAATGCATGCAACGGGAAAAATCAAAAAACCAGAAATTCTCGAGCTTATTCGTGACTGGCTAAAGCTCATCCCAAATGTAAGTACACATTATTTAGAACAGGAGGCAAAACGAAAAACGGACGGCGTTATGCTGGTCGTAAAAGATTTCGCGCCTTCAGAAGAAGAAGACCCTAACGCGATCTAACATGGAAGCTGTAATCACTCTTTTTGCCGTACTATTCGGTATCTTCATCGCAATCATCGTCGTGGTTTTTAGCGCACGCCTCTACATACGCAAACAGGTCCGCGTCCGCGCAGGTAAGCATTCCACGGTGACGCTAAAAATACTCGTCCCAAAGATTCGCGACGCAGACGACATTAAGGGCCCATCAAACGCCCAGCAGATGAACGAGGACATCGCCATAACAGAAACCTTCTTCGCAGCCCTCGGAGGCCTCAAGGCACAGTACGGAATCAAAGCCTGGCTCTACGGTCGCACAGACGAGATGGCACTAGAAATCGTCAGTAAAGATGGACTCATCTATTTCTACATAACGGTTCCTAAGTTCCTGCAGCAATTCCTAGAGCAACAACTTCACGCACAATATCCAGACGCTCACATCGAAGAAGTAGAAGACTTCAACATCTTCACCCCAACAGGATCGGTAGGTGGAGGATATTTGACGCTGCGACGTTTAGACGGTCTCCCAATCAAAACATACAAAGAAATCGAAGGAGACCCGCTCAACGCAGTAACAAACGCTCTAAGTAAGATCCCGGAGGGCGAGGGGGTAGCTATCCAGTACATCATCCGATCAGCGCCAAAACGCTGGCGGTACAATGGGACGCGCATTGTGAAAGATATGAACAAGGGGATGACGTTCGACAAGGCGAGAAAAGGTGGGACGCGTTGGTACAAAGGCTGGCATGTAACACAGAAATCACAAGACCAAGAACTGCAACAGCGACGCGAGCACAAGCATAGTCAGGCAGATCAGAAAATGATGGAAGGCATGGAGACAAAAGCAAGTAAGGCTGGTTTGGACGTAAACATTCGCATTCTCGTCGCAGGAAAAAGCCCACAATCCATAGAAGCAAACCTCAACCAGGTCCTTCAGGCATATGGTCAGTACAACATCTACGAATACGGCAACGCATTCAGCAAGAACATCCCGTCTTCCACATCAAGACTGGTTCAGGATTTTGTCTACCGTCGTTTCCATGAAAAATACAAGTCAGTACTAAACATCGAAGAGCTAGCAAGTGTCTGGCATCTCCCGCTTCCAAGCATGGACACGCCAAACATCGAATGGCTCGGCGCCCGTGTGCAACCACCGCCAACCACGATCCCAACAGAGGGTCTCCACATCGGCTTCAACGAGTACCGCGGCACAAAGACCGAGATCTACATGAAGGACAAGGACCGCCGTCGACATGCTTATGTCATCGGTAAAACCGGGTCCGGTAAGTCTTACTTTGTCCGCTATATGGCCGCGCAGGACATCAAGGCCGGCAAGGGCGTAGCTGTCATCGACCCACACGGCGACCTCGTCGACTCTCTCATGGGCATGATCCCGAAAGAGCGCATCGACGACGTGATCTACTTCAACCCATCAGACATGGACCGGCCAATGGGTCTCAATATGCTCGAAGCGCCAAATGCTGCCATGCGAGACTTTGTCGTCCAAGAGATGATCAGCATTTTCTACATGCTGTTCCCGCCAGAAATGATCGGCCCAATGTTCGAACATAGCATGCGAAACTACATGCTCACGCTCATGGCCGACGTTAAAAACCCGGGAACCATCGTCGAAATCCCTCGCATGATCGCCGACAAAGCCTTCCAGGACAAGTGGATCGCAAAGGTCAAAGACCCGGTCGTCCGCAGCTTCTGGGAAGACGAAATGGCAAACACGAGCGACCATCAAAAGTCTGAAATGATGGGGTATCTATCATCCAAAGTCGGCCGCTTCGTCGAAAACGAGATGATGCGAAACATCATCGGACAAACCAAGAGTGCCTTCAACTTCCGAGAGATCATGGACGAAGGCAAGATCCTCCTCGTCAACCTCTCCAAAGGAAAAACAGGAGAAGTCAACGCAAACCTCCTCGGTCTCATCCTCGTCGCCAAGCTCCAAATGGCCGCCTTTGGCCGCGCAGACATGGCAGAAGAAGACCGAAAAGACTTTGTTCTCTACATCGACGAGTTCCAGAACTTCATTACGCCATCTATCGCCACGATCTTATCAGAAGCCCGAAAGTACCGGCTATCGTTGGTCCTCGCGCACCAATACATGGGGCAGCTCGTCAAAGACGGCAAGACCGAAATCCGCGACGCTGTACTTGGAAACGTTGGTTCCATGTTCGTCGCGCGCGTGGGGCCAGAGGATACAGATGTGCTTGGAAAGATCTTCGAGCCGACATTCAGCCCGTATGACCTCATGAACACCGGCATGTTTACCTGGAATGTGAAGATGATCATCGACAACTCCCAGGAGCGGCCGTTTACGATGAAGGCCGTACCGCCAGGGGAGCCGAATGTGAAGCTTTCAGATGCGTTGAAGGAAGTGTCCAGACTCACCTACGGTCAGCCAAGAGACCTTGTGGAACGCGAGATCGCGATTCGATCAGGAATAGGAGCGAAAAAGAAGGCTCCGGCTCCGAAGGGGATGAAGAAATAAGAAAAGCGGCCACATGGCCGCTTTTCAACTGTCAAAAGATGTTCATCATCTCCCCGCTCCCATCTCGACCTTGTGGAGAGATCTGATCACGGCAGGACTGCAAGATCTCTCCACAAGGTCGAGATGGGGGGGCGAAAAAAACACCACCGATCTCTCGGTGGTTTCGCGCTCTACGAACGCCGAATCACATTCAGAAGCAGGCATCGAGGATCATCCCCCCAATTCCCAGCGAGCTGAACATGAACGCCGAACCCGAGCAGTCGATCGAGCTGACGCAAAACAATCCCAACCCAGTGCTGAGGATTGCCGCTCTCCACATCCGTCCAAGGAATCCGCAGAATCAAGTGCTGCGCATCGCCAATGTCCGCAAGCCACGCGGCAAGAGGGTCGCTCACGCCAGGTCGCTCCTCGGGAACGATCGGCTGAACAGACATCGGGCTCAAGGTCAGTCCAAAGGAGATCAGCTCATCGAACATACAGTCGCCATTCGGAATGCAGGGGTCATCATGAGGATGGCGGGGCAGAGGCGGGACGAACAGGTATCGCTTGGAGACAAACGTGCAAAGGCTATGAAGAAACGAGCTCACCGTCTTGCCAAGATGCTGTGCATCTGACTCAGAAATCGCGAAGCAACTCGTAGTCCCGTCCGCCAAGTCCAAGAAGTACAGCCGCGCGCCCTCTGCAAGCAAGCGTCGGAAATTGGGGTCATCACCGGGAAGATGACGGCGAAGCAATCTACCGGGCCCCTGGAGGGACAGGATGGTGTGAATGGGCGAGGGGGTCATGAAGCTCTCCTTTGAAAGGGCGGAGCGATCGTAGCAGGGGAAGGTAAGGATGTCAAAGATCAGGGTAAATAAAAAACCGCCAACAGCGGCGGCGCTAGTGGCAGGTCACGACCCATTCCACAGGAAGGAGGCTATTGCCACGTGACAGTTCGCACGTCGGGTTGGCGGTGTAGGACTGGCCCTGCTTCCGAATACGCAAGAGCATCAAGAAGAAGAATTCTCCAGCGAGCGGCGCTATACGGAATACATCCGGACAGAGGATCAAGTGCGTATCGCCTCTCGCTCGATGCGTCAATCGGTTCAGGAGAAGGTCGAGATGGTCGAGGACGCCCGGGGTCCAAAATTCGCCGCAGTACGTAGTTCCGGTATCGAGGTTCATGAAGAAGTACTTGAAGTCGGTAGGCGTACCCAGGTCGGGAATGAGGCTCGTGTGTTGACGAATGATCGCTTCCCAGTGGCGCTCGCTGCTAAACCTCTCATCCTGCGAGTGCGCGACGATGTAGTGCCTCTCGCCTCTCGCGACAAAGCTTGCAACCGTGACGCTGCACATGTCGGCAGGGTACACATGGGCAGGTGACCGAGTGCGGAGGGGGAACTGCTCGCTGTGAATAAAAACCACGATATCTCCAAGGTGCGAGTGTGCGACCAAACGCTATCAAGGCCAGTGGCTAATGTCAATAAAAAATCCCCTTCCAAATCAGAAGAGGTTGAGCACGCTACCCGTGCCGAACGAGCCAGGAGTCGGCAGTCATGCCGGCCGCATGGAGTCTGAACGAGTTCACGCTATCCAGGCGCGGACGGGTGTTGAACGGCCTTCCGTTCAGCGCGACCATGACCGCGTCGAGAAAGAGGCGATGCTTGAGCGGGTCGCTGTAGGGCGACCGCACAGTGACGCGGTCGGCTTGCTTGACGCGTCGATGCCAGTCCGGTCCAGCGGGGCCGGGCGGCACCACGGTCGCTGGGTTCACGAGAAGCTTGAACTTCGCCAGAACCGACGGCGGGACATCTGGACAGGCGCCATTACTGCCGTGACGAGGGAAGTACACAAAATCCGCCAACATATCCTGGCCCGAGGGGGCGATGGACAGGAGCCCGTGGATGAAGAGCGGCGTGTCATGGAATTGTGCCTGAATAGCTGCAATCGCAGACATGATCGTCAGAAATGAAGTGTCGGTCATGACAAGACAGATCACTGGGTCGTCACCTGCATATCGCACCGAACGACCCAAAAAGTAAAACAGATGGGGTACGATCATGGCATTGAGCGGATTAGACGTGAATCCATCCGGGAATGGCACTAGGCCGTCATTGACGACGTAGATCACGGGAGGGAAGGGGGCTTCTTCAGGGGTGATAACGGGCACAAGGCCTCCGGGTGAAAAGGGCGCTAAGACCGTAGCAGATTTTGAAAAAAAAGAAACCCCCGGAGGGGGGGCGGACGCTGTCCGAATCACTTCCCGGCAGGGCCACGACCCAGTGCCGCAAGGATTCGCTGGATCGGCGTAACCGGGCGCATGTGGATGATCCACGAGCGCGGCACGCCATCGAAGCCACGGTGGATGACGATCTGGTCGATGCGGGCGTTGGGGTACATCTTCTCGAGTTCAGCGATTCCCAGCGCGTGGAAGAGGGCGATGTCGTTGTCTCCTCCGATGAGATCAGGGACCGTCAGAAGGAGCTTGTCTCGGTCGGGTTCTGCGGGATCGTTGGCGAGGAACTTGAGCGATGCCGGCGAGATAGCGATGCCCATGTCGCGGATGCTCTCGAGAGCAAAGGCTCCGCGGAGCTCGTGCCACCGCGCGCCAAGGATCTTGCCCATCGCACAGATCTCGGCACCGTGAATCGATTCGGTGGCCTGCTGGAGCGCTTCTTCCGACCCCGACCCAAAGCACATGAGGTAGAAGGGCGTGGATACTTCTTTCACCTGCGTGTGCATGCGGTAGAAGAGGAGGTGGCAGCGCTCGCTGAGGGTCAGGCGGATCTTGTCGCGAGAGATGGGTTCGGCCTTGGCGAGTTCGCCGATGACCCTGTAGAGTGCATCGCGATTGTCGGCGTGAGGAGCGAAGATAGAGAGTTTGGGTTCCAAAGTGTTCTCCGGGTGTGAATGAGGGAAGGAGCGCGCTAACGCTAGCAGAGGATGAGGGAAGTGTCAATACCTGAGCTCCCATCCTGAGGAGGGGGATGGCCGCCCCCGACGGAAGGATCCCGTGCGGACATCGACGTCCATGCCGCGCGGCACGAGATCCTTCCGTCCGTCGGCTGGCGCTCTCCTTCCTCAGGATGGGAGGCATGTCAGACTCGGTCGACGCGGAAGGATATGTTAAACTCCCATCATCTATGCCTTCACTCTATCGAAAATACCGCCCACAAACATTCGCAGACGTCTGCGGCCAAGAGCACGTCTCCAAAACCATTCAAAACCAAATAAAACAAGACAAAGTCGCTCATGCCTACATTTTCTCCGGCCCGCGCGGAGTAGGGAAGACGACCACGGCCCGCCTCCTCGCAAAAGCCGTCAACTGCGGAGAGCTAAAAGACGGCTACGAGCCCTGCGGTACGTGCCAGTCCTGCGAAGGCATTACAAACGGCCGAACAATGGTCGTCGCAGAAATCGACGCCGCGTCTCACACAGGTGTCGACAACGTCCGAGAAAACATCATCGAAGCCGCCCGCGTCTCTCCAGGCGGAGATCGCAAAAAAGTCTTCATCATCGACGAGGTCCACATGCTTTCAACCTCAGCGTTCAACGCCCTCCTCAAAACCCTCGAAGAACCTCCAGCACACGTTATCTTCATCCTCGCCACAACCGAGCTCCACAAAATCCCGCAAACCATCCTTTCCAGATGTCAGCGTTTTGATTTTCACAGAATCTCCATGAAAGGCATGATCGGTCGCCTAAAGCTGCTGTCAGAAAAAGAAGGTGTCAAGATCGCCGACGAAGTCTACCCATCCATCGCCCGCCTTTCAGAAGGCTGCCTCCGAGACGCAGAAAGCATCCTCGAACAGGTCCTCGCACTCGGCCTCGACGAGATATCCACAGACGACGCCTCGCTTGTCCTTCCAAAGACCCACGCCGATCTCGTTGCACAAATGACCACAACCCTCGCCACATCGGACGCAAAAGCCTCCATCGACAAGCTCACCGAGGCCACAGCAGCAGGTACCTCCGTCCGCCACCTCCTCGACGAACTCATCGAATACGTCCGCGACGTCATGCTCACCGGCCTCGGAGGCAACCTTTCAGAACGCTACGACGAACAAGCGCTCGCAAACCTCAAATCATCCGCAACCGCGCTCCCGTCCGCACGCGCAAGAAAACTCATCGACCTCCTGCTCACCGCAAGATCAAGACCGGCACACGAGCTCTTCCCACAGCTCCCAATAGAAATTGCATTTGTAGAATTCTGCGAGGAAGAAGGGTCAGCACAGCTGCTATCACCGACACAGTCTCCGCCTCCCTCCCATCCTGAGTCGAGGGATACCCCCCTCGACGGAAGGATCTCCCCCCACGCGGCACAGCCATCACGATCGCCGCAGTCATCACCGCCAACACAAACTCCCGCCTCCTATCTCGACCCTGCGGAGAGATCTCAGGCCGCGGCCAAAATGCAAGATATCTCCACACCGGTCGATATGGGGAAGTCGGAAGAGATCCTTCCGTCAGTCGGCTCAGCTCTCCCTCCTCAGGACGGGAATGAAGAACCTCAAAAAAAAACAACAGATGAAGCCCCGCTAGCCAAATTCACCGCAGAAGACCTTGCCGCAAAATGGGGCCGCTGCTGCGAGCTGGTCGCGAAAAGAAGCGTTGCCCTACCCTTAGTCCTCAAGTCCGCAAAGCCAACATCTATCCGAGGAAACGTCGTTGTCCTCTCATTCACGCACGCGTTTCACTTCGAAACCTGTAACGCCCGCAAGCATCTCGACATCATCGAAGAAGCGGTAGGCAAGGTCATGCAGGGCTCCGTGAAAATCGAACCAATCCTCGAACTCTCAGAAGACGAAAAAAACCTCCACGACCTCGCGTTAGCGTTTGGAGGGAGTGTGGTGGATTAGTTAGCTCAAAACGCAACAAAGACACACAAAACAGGGTTATCACATTGACAAAAGCAATTTTTTGTGCTATACATATATGTCTCAGTACCCCTACGGCAGGGATAGCCGACAGACCTTTTTTACCACAACTATCACAGGGGTTTGCCAATGCGCAACCTGATTTTCCTCGCCCTCCTGGGCCTCGGAACGCTGATCCCGAACACCGCGCTCGCCACCTAGGGAGACGCCAAGGAGAACGAAGTCGGTGAGCCGCTCCTGGTCTCCAACTTCGTGATGGTGGACTGGACCGGTGACTACCCGCTCGTCCGCCTCCTGACCAAGGACATCAACGCCGTCGACGGTCCCTGGACCGGGATGTACAACCTGAACGGCTCGGTCATGGCCGAGGTCGGGGTCGCGACCTACCGCGTCCCGAGCTTCATGATCGCGACGTTCGAGTACATCGAACTTCGGATCGAGACTCGAGACGTCCGTGGCGTGGTCACGAGCATCCCCGACGCTCGCCTCACCGTAGGCGCTGAGATGGCCACGCAGAGCCAGTTCACAGCCAGCCGCCCGGTATTCGGGCAGCCCTACTACGTCAACCTCTCGAACTTCGTGGGCTGCGAGGGCACCGGCTGCGACGTCCTCGCTCCCTGATCCTCATCTTTGCCGCACTCAAAGAGCCGCACTCGGACTCTCGAGTGCGGCTTTATCGTTTACGGATACAAACTACGCGGAAAACCGAACAGCAAACTCCTCAACAGCGGCCCGCTGCTCCGCATTCATATGCGTCTCGGGCCGCTTTTTCATAACAAGATGCATTGCCTCCTCCGCGTTCATTCCAGTGCTGACAAGGTACGCGCTCGCCATCGTCGGCGCCCGTCCATGCCCATTCCGACAATGCACAAACACCTTCCGCCCGAGCGCGATCAAGCTCGCGATATGATCCGCTCCAATCTTCAAAACATCCTGACTCGGCGCCGTCATATCCATCACTGGCAGCCACAAGTAAGACTCCGCCCCCTCAGCTCGGTCGATCCTCTCAAGCTGCATCGAAACATCCGCCGAGATCCCTAATGCCAAAAGCTTCTCCGAAAAATGCGTCTGGCAACAAAAACTCGACCCAACATAGAGTTGGTCTGTGATCTGGCTAACGCTTTCAATTGCTTCGTGGTCTTGCATAAGTGGTCTGATTTGATGATAGGAAATAGCATGGACAATGCCATGTCCGCATGATAGTCTGCATGCGCACCTTGGAGAAATCATGAAAGTACAGCAGATCACCGTCGTGACCAGCGAAGACGCATCCGAAATCATCCAAACCCCGGGGGCTCACAAGAACGACCGTGCCAATGTCAGGCGTATCTTCCGTAACATGACCACAGACTGGGGCGTGATATTCTATGCCGCTGGCATTAGGGTCAAGTTCAATGAGCGGGGGATGGACGTGATACTCAGTGGTGACATCCCTTGGGTTCAGGGGATCCCATACAGAGTCCATTACCTAGAGGGGCTCCGCACCATGCTCACCATCATCGCCGATGGAGGCGCGGCCGCAATGCTCCACCGAGGCGGCCTCATCGGCCTCGCCTGGCGCGCCGACGGCCTCAACATCTACCACTTGTCCGCCTGAAAACCTCAGGAGGATTTTTTATTTCCCGTACTTCTTCTCATGCGTCTGATGCCCCGCAATCACAAGCGCCGCAGCAAGTAGCACAACATTTTTGATAATAAATTCCCCCTCAAACGTCAGAATCCAAAACTGCCCAGGTTCAAAAAAGAGGGAGGGATTAAGAGCTAACGTAAAAAACGTCCCAAGAAGGTGAAGAACCGTGAACGCAATCGTCGTCCGCAAAAAGATCCCGCAAAGAAGTCCGATCGCTACAAAGACTTCCAGAACTCCGAGCACAATAACAGTCTCCATCACCGGCAGCATGGTATACGTCGCCGCCAAAAGCTCGGTCACCGGCGTATTCATCATTAACTTCATGACGCCAAACCAGAGAAAGACAACACCAAGGCTAAAACGAAGTATCTGCGCACTATGCGCCCGAAGTCCAGTGAGGACGTGCTGTTCGAGAGTGGTCATGCGTGGATTATAGCAGATCCTCCCTGTGTCATCCTGAGGCACGAAGGATCCATTCGGCTGCATACGTGCCCACGATCGACGTCGACCGATATAGGTAGTGCCAACCGAATGGGTCCTTCGTGCCTCAGGATGACACGCAGACGCATTGACATCTCCCAACCCCCCTGCTACACTCCCACACCGCTCATTCACACAGGAGGCAAGCATGCGCGTACGCGAATTCATGCTGCGAAATGGCACAGAAGTCATTACGCGCGTCAGCTTTCTGCATGGAGGCGACGGGCGTGATAATTGGGGCGATCCGCGAGAGTTCGCTGAGCACCATGAATTCATCGACATGATCAGCACATTCCAATTGTCAGAATCCGCCGAGATCGCCATCGTTGGAGATGATCTAGGCGAGATGCGGATCGAGAAGAACGGCACCGCCCGAACAACAGGTTCAGAGCCAATTCCTTCAGGCAAGACCTGCCACCCATTCACGATCAGTCAGATCAAGCTTGCCGCGGAGGCACTCCTCACCGGCAAGGCGGTCTCGATCAATACAAAGACCCACATCATCGCCCTGCACTGGGACCCGTTCCTTCTGCATGTGCATTGGGAAAGGATATAAACATTTCCGCCACAAGGCAGAACACTGACCGGTGCATCCGGCAGTGCAATCCAAGCCGCGCACAAGCGCAAGGAGGTCTGCATGACCTCAAGAAGAGGGGGCTACGAGCTCGTCGGCACACGGTCTGTCATGAGCGGTCCCGGGGTACATGAATGGAGTCTGGCCATGGCAGACAGGGGTCGTGTAACGACGATCGGAATTCGTGGTCACACGGCGAGATGCGACCATCCCCATGCCGACACCTGCAACGAGTGTGCCGAAGTTAAGTCTGTCCGCATCGTATTGCTCGGTGTGGTAAATCTCGGACTGGGTGGTCCGGACACGTTCTGGGCCTTTCTGGAACGCGCAAATGCCGGTGGCAATTCGTGGTTCAATTTGAGTCGCGAAATGAAACAGTATCACTCAGCGTGCGGACAGCTTGAAGGTGCTCAGCTCATCTACGGCTGCTACAATCCCAGGGGTCGGGGGCACAGGGGCTTCGTTGCTCCGGCTGGGCATTCTCTGTCGGAGCTGAATAGGCTGCTGACACACACCGAATACCTTCGTCGAACATTCCAGCTCAATCTCGACATCATGGATCGCCGCAAGGCAGCTGGAAGAGGAGAGCCTATCAAGCTCCCGCCTGACATGCTCTGGGGCATGATGCGATCGCAAGAGGCGATCGTTCTCCCCCTCGTCCGTCGCGGAACCCCCACGAAGGGGAACGCTAGGATCATCATCGCCGGCGTCCGAGACGGCACCGCCACCGACCGCGTCCAATTCTCTGTCCTCGTCGAACTCGGCGGGCACACGTACGAAGGTGTGGTCTGGGTCGACGATGACGGCAGCTGGGAGAAGATCCACATCGAGACGCACGACGAGAAGTTTGCGTTCCATCAAATGCTCCCCGTTTGAAACCCTCGAACCACCCCTCACGGGGTGGACTTTTTATACGCAGATTGCTACGTTAAAGCCAGTTCTTTTAAGGAGAAAAGGTGCAGGTCCAAAGAATCGTCATCGGGTCGAGCAATTCAGTCATTCGAGAAGTGCGGATCACAGAAGACAACCCGCACGGAGCGGTGGACATCGCAGCGAGTCACATTCAAACGCATCGCTACATCAAAAGCCTCGTGATCGGGATCCATGCCATCGCCGATGATGGCACCCCGCAACAGGTCACGCTCCGGATCGATGGAAAGTCTCACATTGGGCTCTACGACGAGCTCCCGGCAGACATCGAGTGCAAGCTGTTCAAGCTGAGTGGAGCAATGGAAGCATTCCAGCATCTCGCCGCTGGAGGCGCCATTGCATTCATGCTTTGGGAATATCTCATTGCACTGTGCTGGCTGGACGGCAAGCTTCACATCTTCCAGGTTCTACGAAGCACGAGATCCCTCATGGTCAAGCGGGTAGAAGAGCCTCGCTGATCCCAAAAACCTCCCAATTGGGAGGAGTTTTTATAGGTTTTTGTAAATGTCGTGTTTTCCAACAGAGTAAAACAGGATAACTCCTCCGTCCTTCCGTTTGAAAATTATGCGAATCTTATTTGTCACAGAAATAGACCACACGCCAGACAAATTGCCCTTGAGTCGATGAAGCCGAAGAGAAGGATGAAGGGGGTTGGATCTAAAGATAGACTCCTTTTTCGCAACTAAGTCACGATCAGTCTCACTGAGCCCAGAGAGGTCCTTGATAAATCTTTTTGTGAATTTAATATCACGAACGATCATAGAAGATCGAGAACAGATTTTGCAGAAACCGTCTCTCCGCGATCATACTCTGCATCTCCTTCTTTAATGATGGATTCAAGCTCGTCTGCGGAGATGAGATTCTCGTCTTCGTCGAGGAGCTGCTTCACATATGCGCTAGATGAAGCAAGGCCACGCTCCTTCACGCGCCTTTTGAGTTTTTTGACATCTGCGGGAGCTAAAGAGAGGCTGACAACTTGTCGCATAGAAATAGATTATGTTTGCTAAAATAATACAATTGTAATACAGGATTGTCAATAAGACCTCAATCTCCCATCTCGACCTTGTGGAGAGATCCTGTAGCCTCCGAAATCCAAAGATCTCTCCACAAGGTCGAGATGGGAAGGGGGGATTTGCAAATAGACATCAAACCAAGTAAAAAAGCTATCCAAAGATAGCTTTTTTACTTGGTTCCCGGACAGGGACTCGAACCCCGATTACCAGGACCAGAACCTGGTGTCCTGCCGTTAGACGATCCGGGAGTAATAAAATCGATCCCGGATCAACCCCTAACATAGCTCAAAGAGCGACGTGGGGTCCGGGAGTGATGTGTCGACAATATAGATGATAGAAATAGCTGTGTCAATCTTGACATATCTTTAAAGAAGTGTTAGATTAAACCGTCACTTCACACGGAGACGACATGATCCCATTGCTCCTTCTCTCCCTCACAGTCTCCGCTGGCGACGCTCCCAGGGTCAAGGCCTGGCCCGTGAACACGATCTTCGTCAACGAGGAGCGCGTGCAGGCCCCGCCTCGCGCAGCGGTCACCATCATCGACTGGGGCGAGTTCGACATCTACCTCGAAAGCACCTCCGGGATGGGGCATCCGGGCTATGCGCTCGCCATGAGCGGCCCGAACGTCACCTACTTCATCCAAAAAATCACGGACGGCCCGGTCACCTGGATCGAGTACGCCGACACCATCCCCGTCGCCGAGCACGTCTGCGATAACGGTCGCACCGACCCGCAGGTCTGCGCTGGTTTCTACGGGACCTGCAACATCCTGATCGACTTCCCCAAAGACGATCGTCCGTAGCCTCTGCAGCAAGCAGGGCTTTTTTGTTTCCTGTCATTCTCATTCCTCCCATCTCGACCTTGTGGAGAGATCTTGCACCTGCCGCAATCAGATCCCTCCACAAGGTCGAGATGGGAGTGAGGCAGTTGCCAAACATCAAAATCCAAGCTATCATCTCAAACTATGAAAAAACGCGTTCTCCTGGCTATGAGCGGTGGCGTCGACTCAAGTGTGTCGGCTGTTTTGCTATTGGAACAAGGTTACGAGGTCGTCGGCGCGTTCATGAAAAACTGGTCAGAAAACATCCCAGGCAGCGAATGTACTTGGCGTGCAGAGCGTCGAGATGCGATGCGGGTTGCCGCGCAATTAGATATCGAGCTCCACACCTTCGACTTCGAAGAGCAGTACCGCGAAAAAGTCTATCAATACATGGTAGACGAATACGCCGCCGGCCGAACACCAAATCCAGACGTGCTCTGTAATCAATATATGAAGTTCGGCCTTCTTCTCGATCAGTTAGAGGATTTGGGCTGCGACTATCTCGCAACAGGCCACTACGCGCGCATACTCAACGCAGCTGATATTGCCTCCTATCCTGAGGAGGGAGAGCGCCAGCCGACGGACGGAAGGATCTCATGCCGCGCGGCAGGGACGTTGCCATCCGCACAAGATCTTTCCGTCGGGGGCAACTATCCCCCTCCTCAGGATGGGAGAGGAGAAGGCGCATCGGAAGGAGGTGAGCTAGTCCACCTCCTCGCTGGTATCGACAAAAACAAGGACCAATCCTACTTCCTTTGCCGTCTCACGCAAGACCAACTAAAAAAAGTGATGTTCCCAATCGGTAACATCGAAAAATCAGAAGTCCGCAGCATCGCAGAGACGCACAGCCTATCCGTCGCAACAAAGAAGGATAGCCAAGGCCTCTGCTTCGTCGGTCACATCACCCTAGAAGAATTCCTCAGCGACCAAATCCCGCCATCACCAGGAAACATCATCAACGCCGCCGGCGACATCCTCGGAACCCACAAGGGCCACGCCTACTACACCATCGGCCAACGCCACGGCCTCGGCATTGGCGGCGGTGATCCTCTTTACGTGGCAGAAAAACGTCCAGGCACAAACGAGCTCGTTGTAGTGCATCGCGAAGATCAAATCCTCCTCAAGACGACGATCATTGCAACAAACATCACAGAAACAACCAAGGGCGCCATCAAAACCAACCAAAACACTCCCCTTAAAGCCCGCATTCGTTATCGTCAGGAGCTGCAAGACTGCGAATACCAATTCATCGAAGATCAACTCACTGTCACATTCAAGGTCCCGCAATGGGCAGTCGCCCCAGGGCAGTTTGTCGCATTTTACAAAGAAGATGAGCTCATTGGCTCAGCAATTATCCAAAAATAAAACCGCTAGCAAGAGCTAGCGAAGATTACAGCTGCCAGCGTCGGCTACGAGAAGAATATTCCTCGCGGAAGGTGCGAATCGGCTCAGCGGTGACGATGCTGACTTCGCCGCCAAATGCTGACATGCCAAGCAAATAGCGAGCGCGACGGAGTCGGGGCACGCCTTCCTCGGTCAACGTTTCCGAATCCATCCACAGATCGTTGGTCAGAAGTACGCCGTTTCGGTAGACCTTGCCACACTCGAGCCACCAGGACACGCGTGGCACGCTCGGCCTCACCTCCGTGAGTCTTCCCAAGAACGGGCGCACGCCGCACGCAAGGTCCATGGCATCATGCAAGTCATCGATGGAATGAGGGAGAACGCTGTGACGTCGTCGAACATGAGCAAAGATCTGAACGCGTCCGTTGCAAGGATCCATCTTCCAGTCATCACACAGCTCAAACAGCAGTCGTTTCATCCGCCGCCTGCTAACCCAGGAGGGAACCAGATTCACCGGCACAGTTGCACCAACCTGACCATCACCAACCAGGAAGACGTACCACCAATACGCGTATTCCCGCGGCACATCCCGAGCCATGCGAACGATGGGGCGCTTGGGTCCGCGGGTGCGATCAGCTGAGACATTAAAGTGACGAGTAACATCAATATTCAAAAGAGCTCCAGGTTTGAGGTTTGCCAATCGTATATGAGTTAAGAGATTGCATCAAGCTCATTGACAAAGGGGAAAAGAGCTGGTAATTTCCCGAGGTCGTCGCGGTCCTGTCATAAACAGTACAGGAAAACACTGCACGACAATTCAACCCAAGGAGAGAACCATGAAAGCGCTGATTACGGTGCGATTCAAACCGGGGACCAAGATCGGTCCAGAAACCCTCGTTCTCTGGGCCAAGACCGGCTACAGGGACGACCATCTTCAGTGGCTGCTCGGCAAAGAGCGTCACAAGGCAGTAAAGGCGGCCGCTCAGGCTGATGTGGAGGCCGCTCAAGCAGCGCTCAAAGATGCCCGCAGCACGGTGGCTTCGGCAGACATCGCCTTCGTCAATGCGGTGATCGCGCGTGACGATGCGATCGCGGAAGTGCGCAAGCACATCGTCGAACGTGATGCGCCCACGCTCGCAGGTATCATCGAGACGTCAGAAGTACGCACGCGCATCGACAAGCTCATGTCTGACCTGAACAGTGTCGATGGAGGCCAAGCGGGCCGCGAACATGGTAGGGCTTCGACAGCAAGGAGGGTGGCGACACAGGTGCTTGAAGGTGTTCAAGCCGCGCTCGCTACGGCACAGAAGGCTCTCGAGGACCTCCACCCTTCCTCCGTCGACACCGAAACGGCAACCGCCTGGCTCCATGCGAACTGCCTCGTCCCAATCACTTCGTTCAGGCACTACCTGATCGAAGGGGAGACGCTCGTCCTCAAGGACAAAAACGGCAAAGAGCTGGTCTACCGTCCACGCGGATTCCCGGTCCCGAAGTGGTGGCGTGAGTGTCAGCTGAAGGAAGCCATCGACTGCATCGACGTCGTGATCAGCTGGTCCGCAATCGAGGCCTATGAGCTTGGCGAGATCAGCCTTCCGTCGACCCATGGTAGGTTCCCCGGACTCCAGGCAGTACTCGAGTACGAGGGCGGCCAACATCCGCGCTACAAGCTCCGTGCGCAGATGAATACGAAGGACTGGGCGAGCATCAACAGGCTCGCAGTGGCTATCCGTGCACGCCAACTCGAATTCAAGAACTCCTGGAGCAAGGCATAGGCCTCACTCCTCATCGTTCACCCCGCACCGCTCTGGTGCGGGGTCAGTTTTTTCTCGACAAATCCGCCAATTTTCCCTAGTATACGGCTATACTCAACACCTCCCATCTCGAGCGTAGTCGAGAGATCCCTGCAAGCTCATGAGCGGCAAGATCTCTCCACTCACTGCGCTCGGTCGAGATGGAATGAAATATGACAAACACCATCCGAAACTTCTGCATCATCGCTCACATCGACCACGGAAAGTCCACGCTCGCGGACCGTCTTTTGGAGCTCACAGGCACCGTCGAAAAGCGAAACATGTCCACCCAAATCCTCGATTCCATGGACCTTGAGCAAGAAAAGGGCATCACCATCAAGCTCGCTCCGGTCCGCATGCAGCACAAAGAATTCACCTACAACCTCATCGATACCCCAGGCCACGTGGACTTCAACTACGAGGTGTCCCGATCCCTCGCCGCCGTCGAAGGCGCAATCCTCCTCGTCGATGCAACACAGGGAGTCCAAGCCCAAACGATCGCCAACCTCTACCTCGCCCTCGAGCAAGGTCTAGAAATTATCCCAGTCCTCAACAAAATCGACCTCCCAGCAGCAGACGTCGAAGGTCGCTCAGAAGAACTCATTCGACTCATCGGCTGCAAAAAAGAAGAGATCCTAGCCGTCTCAGGAAAAACAGGCGAGGGCGTACCAACGCTTCTCGACGCCATCGCAGACCGCATTCCAGCCCCGCAAGGATCAGCATCAAAACAAACACAGGCATTGGTTTTTGATTCTCACTACGACGATTACAAAGGCGTCATCGCCTACGTCCGCGTCTTCGAAGGCGCCCTCAAAGCCAAGTCAAAACTAAAAATGGCCAACAGCAAGTCCACCGCAGAAATCCAAGACGTCGGCGCCCTCAAGCCCGTTTTCACCTCAACGCCAGACCTCGCCGCCGGCCAAATCGGCTCCATCATCACCGGCTTCAAAGACATCAACGCTTGCCGCGTCGGTGACACGATCACCCTAGAAAAAGACCCTGCAGAAGCCCTCGGAGGCTACAAAGAAGTGACTCCAATGGTCTTCGCCGGCATCTTTCCACAGGAGGGTGACGATTATTCCGCCCTCCGAGACGCCATGGAGCGCCTCAAACTCAACGACGCATCCCTCATCTTCGAACCAGAACAGTCCCCAGCCCTAGGCTTCGGCTTCCGCGCTGGGTTCCTCGGCATGCTCCACCTCGAGATCCTCAAAGAGCGCCTAGAACGAGAATTCGGCATCACGCTCGTGGTCACCGTCCCATCCGTAGCCTACAAAGTCTTCATGCGAGACAGCGGCGACTCCCACGTCATCAAAACCCCGCTCGCGCTTCCTGATAGGTCCCACGTCGAACACATCGAAGAACCATGGGCAACGCTAGACATCATCACCCCAGCCGAATACATCGGCAACGTCATGCAGCTTGCGCAAGACAAGCACGGCGTCTACAAAAACACCGAATACCTCAGCGAAGACCGCTCCATCATCAAATACGAGATCCCGATGGCGTCGCTGATTGTGGATTTTTACGACCGTCTAAAATCGGTGACATCCGGATTTGCGAGCATGAACTACGATCTCAAAGACTACCGCCGGGCCGATATTGTCCGCATGGATATCCTCGTCGCAGAAGAGCCAGTTGAAGCATTTGCAACGTTTGTTTATCGCGAAGAAGCTCACAAAGTCGGAAAGAAAATCGTCCACACGCTCAAATCATCAATCCCAAAACAGCAATTCGTCATCAAACTCCAGGCCTGCATTGGCGGAAAGATTGTCGCAGGAGAGCGAATATCGGCACTGCGAAAAGACGTGACCGCAAAACTATATGGTGGTGACGTCACGCGAAAACGAAAGCTTCTCGAAAAGCAGAAGAAAGGAAAGAAAAAGATGATGGCAATGGGGAAGGGGAAGGTGAATATTCCAAGTGAGACGTATTTGAAAGTGTTGAAACGCTGAACGCCTCCATGCAGTCATCCCGCGCTTCGCTCTGGATGACATAAAAAAGACCAGTCCTCCCATCTCGAGCGTAGTCGAGAGATCTCTCCACAAGGTCGAGATGGGAGGACTGGTCTTTTTCGCTATCAAAAAAACCGCATGCGCAGCTACGCAGGCGGAAGGTTCTCGGTCGTCACGACGGTGTGCTCACCGCAGTAATCTCGGGTGAAGCACTGCACGAGATGTTTACGAATGTCGTACGACGCCCGTCCAAGCATCCCATTCATACCGCATCGAGGGCAGGAAGAGATGATCATCTTGAAGCCATGCGCAGACTTGACGTCGGCCGCTGTGCAGCTCCGAAGCGGGACCTTGTATTCACAGGAGCACGCGAAGCACTTCACCGTGACCAGCACATCTGCCGACTTGCCGATCCCGGGGGTGAGTACCGTAGCTCCATCATCACATTCGGCGCTAGCGGGACTCTCCTCTCCTTCAGCGTCAGTGATGACCGACTCCTTCACACCGCGAGATAGTACGACCAAAGAAGATCGGTCATCTATGCTACGCAACTCAATCAGCCGAAGGCCTAGGTTGGCGGCAAGATCAACCATCTCGGGAGGGTACTCTGCCTCATCAGACTCTCCCAGGAGCACCACGGTGACCAGATTCTTCAGAAGCTCTTGATCATTCGGATTCATTTGCTCTCCCATTTGAATGAACGGAGAAGAACCATAGTAGGGAATAGGTGATTTGTCAATATGAGGAGCTCTGTAAAAAAAAGAGGGGACCCGTTCTTCCCATTCTTCGCTGAAGCTTCGAAGGGCAGGCGCTCTGCGAGCTACGAAGGGTTGATCTGATCCCATCAGATCAAAAAACCACCCAAACGGGAGGTTACGAAGACTCTTCTACCGGGCCGACGGCGGTGACGCTGAGAGCGACTCGGGGCATGAACGTAACTGGCTGGTCAGCGTGCGGAGCGTTGAAGAACATGCCGCCATGCCCCTCAAGCCTGATAGGCTCAAGGCAATTGCCGCACTTGAAGCTCAGGAATTCATCGTGGCGAAGTCGATAGAGCCTGAGCCCCGAACTCTTCACGTTCTGCGAAGTGAAGCAATGTGGACACACGATCCGCAGCCAAACCGGCTTGGGCCCAAGCCCGCGCTGCATGATGCAGACATCTGACTCCAGCTCAACGGGCGCTGCCTCCTCCTCGCACGGGTCAGACGGAAGCTGCTCGCTGATGATCTCACGGGCATGCCCCAAGTGCTCATCTCGGATACGTCCATCGAAATAAGTGCCATCTCTACCACTCAGAATATCCACAACCGCCCGCGCTAGATGCTGCCGAGTTTCAAGCGGAAGGCCGCTTCGCGGATACATCGCGCCAACAATCGCGTAGGCTCGATCTGCTCTATTCATCGTTCCTCCAAAAGAACGCCCACATTCAACCACAATTGATCATTCCCGTCAATAATGTTAGCCTATTTTTGTCCAAAAGGAGATCAGATGGACTACACAGAACCCGTGCTCACACTCCTCGCGATGTGCTACCCCGTGCTCGGCAGCGTCCTCGGAACCCGGCTCAACACAAGGATATGGGAGTTGGGAGGGGACGTGACCGAAGACATGAAGCGCATCAGGTGCGTCTTCCACATGCTCATCTGGCCAGTCCTCATCGTCTGGTACGGCCTTCAGAATTACATCGGAAGGCCAATCACGGCATGAACGCAGTCCTCATCACCGCCGCTGTCATCACCTACGGCGCACACGGCTTCGCAACTGCCCGTAAGTACTACACCTGGCAGATGGGCCGCAAAGACCTTGCCTGCTACAGCGACAATCTCGAAACCATGGCGGACGCGATTGCCATGTACATCGTTATCTTCCTCTTCTGGACTTTCTACCTCCCACGTCCAAGAGGTCTCTAGCTCGGCTTAGGCCGGGTGTTTTTAATCTCAAAAACAGTACCATCCTCCCATCTCGACCTTGTGGAGAGATCCTGCAGCCATCAGATCTCTCCACAAGGTCGAGATGGGAAATAGGCGGGCCTCATAAAAGAAAAAGACCGCCTCGCAGGCGATCAGCGCTCCAGCAGCCGGATGTGCATCCCGCTCGGCATTTGCGGGAGCTCGCCGACGCGCTCATGGTACGGCAGGAACTCGTGCCAGATATTGCAGCTCGGGCAGAGGTAGCACACGGCGCTTCTGCCATGGTTCATATCAGCACCGGTCCATAGATGGATCGAGCTCCGCGTGAGCCGAAGCTTGGCACGGCACGTCGGGCAGCGGATCTCCTCACACCAGGTCCGCGTGTGGATGCCGGCGTTGAGAACCGTGGGTCTCGCTGCTTCAGCTGACTCGCGGTCGACACGGCTAACGAGCTCGCGAAGTCGCGCGGCGTCTTCATCCGTCATGGCCGTGCTGAGATCGGACAGGATACCAAGTTCGATCATGATGGTTGTAAACGCGTGAGCCTGCTTATTGGTCAGCTGCAGGCCTTGCTGTTGAAGTGTGAGGACTTGAACCATGAAGGCAAGTCCAGCATCGAGAAGGTCTGCGGGTACGGAATCGGTCAAAAGAGCCTCCACAAGGTGGGTGCTGATCGTAGCGTGAAAAGAGGGGAGGGGTCAATGAGTGGTCGTTCCATCTCGACCTTGTGGAGAGATCTCCGAGAACTCGAATAGCAGCAAGATCTTTCCACAAGGTCGAGATGGGAAAAGGAGGTGTTCGAGATGGGGGAACAGGAGTGCTGATTCTCCTAATTATGCTACCATTCCCCCCATGCTCGCCCAATCAAACTACAAACGCTCAAACGCCATCCTCACCATCGACTTCGACGTCTCCGAATTCGGCCAGCATACCGCGCGAGAGATCCTAGCCTCATCTTCCGCCGAAGACCGCCAACGCTTCGGCGACGACCTTCTCGACGACCTCGCCGACCAAGCCATGATCGACATCTGCAACCTCAAGGTCTCAGACGCCAAGCAGTATCACAAACGCCGAGGAAAGCGCGTATCCATGCGCAGGTACGGCTACTACAAGCCCGCCACAAAATACATCTACATCACCAACCGCACCGCTGTCCGCGGTCAGATCCTCGCCCCAAAATCATTCCTCGACACACTTCTCCACGAATGGATGCACCACTACGATTTCTGCAAACTCAATCTCAACTCCATCCACACAAAAGGCTTCTACGCGAGGATCAAAGACTTGTCACAAAAGCTCATCAATGCCTAGAATGGAAGCATGACCCCAGAACTGACAAACGAAGTCGTACAGTTCGCAAAGGAACTCGTCCAAATCCCGTCCCAAAACGGGATCGATTCCGAACGCCGCATTGCAAAACGTGTCGCAGAAAAGCTGGAATCATTCGGCTTTCAACCAAAACGCATCGGCGAAGAGTACCGACCATCAATTATTTGCGATCTTCAGCAAAATTCTGACGCAAAAACCGTCTGGCTCCAGGCGTGTTTAGACACCGTTCCAGCAGGCGCTCTCGAAAACTGGAGTAAACTTCCATTTGCCGGAGACATCATCGACGGCAAAATGTACGGAAGGGGAGTCGCCGACTGTAAGGTCGCCATTGCCATTTTTTGCTATTTAGCCCGTGAACTACGCCAAAATAACGCGTTCAACGGAAACATCTTCCTTGGCTTCGACGCTGATGAGCAAAGCGGCACATTCACCGGTATCCGCAACATCATCAACTACGCCCCACAAAAAGCCGACATCTGCATCCTCGGCTACCAAGGTATGGACGAAATCTCGATCGGCGCCCGGGGATGGGCCCGCGCAGAAATCCGCGTGATCGGCAAGGCGCACCACACCGGAAGTCGCAAAAAGAAAGGGGTAAACGCCATCCACGGCATGGGCAGAATCATCTGTGCCCTCAAGGATATGAAGGTCAATGGCAAGACAGATCCCTACTTCTGGTTCGGTTCCCGCACAAACATCGCCAAAATAGAGGGCGGCACAGCAATCAACGTCGTCCCAGATTTTTGTTCCGCAGAAGCCGATATTCGCACCGTCCCAAGCCAAACCCCGGAATCAGTCGTCGAACAAATGCACACCCTCATCAAAAAAGACATCAAAAAACACGGTCCGATCGAATACGAAATCGAGCTACGTCAGGGGGAGGACGCTCACATCACAGACCCAAAAAACACCTTCGTCCGTACCCTCCAAAAAACCGCAACAACCATCCTCAACAAAAACATCCCCCTCGTCGCCAGCGGCCAAGGCTCTGTCGGTAACGTCGTTTCCAAAACAGGCATCCCCATCATCAACGCCTTCGGATGCGACAGCGGCAATGTCCACGCGCCAGATGAGTGGGTAGACATCACAACCATCCCAAAGGTTTTCGAAATCTACGAGAAGGCGATTGTGGAGTTTTACTCTGAATAGATAAGACGCCTTTTTCCTCCCATCTCGAGCAACGCCGAGAGATCTGATGGCGGCAAGATCTCTCCACAAGGTCGAGATGGGAAGGGAGGCGTTGATATCATATTCCCCAAAAACTCAATATTTGTTAACCTATACCCAGATTCATTCATAACCATGAACTATGGAAGAAAAATCCAAGAACTGGGTCGCATTTTTAGTTGTTGCCGCAGTTATTGTTGTAGGCTACTTTGCCTTCAGCGGAGGAGGGAGTGAAGGAGGGAATATTCGTGTCGGGTTTATTGCACCGTTGAGCGGGGATGCTGCGGTATATGGAGAGCCCGCACTCAAGGCGACGCAACTAGCTATCGACGAAATCAACGACGCAGGAGGTGTTGACGGTGGTCGCATGATCGAACTCATCGCAGAAGACGGACAGTGCGACGGTTTCGAGGGAGCAAACGCCATGCAAAAGCTCGTCAACGTAGATGGAGCAAAGATCGTTTTTTCATTCTGTAGTGGAGAATCGCTAGCAGCAGCTCCGATTGCAAACGAAAACGAGGTAATTCTCTTTTCTGCCGCATCCTCAACCCCAGATCTTACAACAGAGGGCGGAGACTACTTCTTTCGAAATTATCCAAGTGACGCAACACAGGGCACAGTCCTGGCAGACGTGGCATACAATTGGAACAAATGGGAAAACGTAGCTGTAGTGCAGGAAAACCTAGACTATCCAACAGGGATCTCAAATGCTTTTTCTGCAGCGTTTGTAGAGCTAGGCGGAACCACGACAACGGAAGGATTTGATTCAGAAACGGAAGATTTTCGAACAATGCTAACAAAGCTCCGCGACACAAATCCAGAAGCTTTACTTGTCAGCGTTCAAACTCCCGCATCCGCAGAACGTGTACTCAAGCAGGTAAGAGAGCTGGGATGGGATGTCCCACTCATGGGAGCAGACGTAATCCCGACTTCATCAATCCCACAAGACAGCCCAGAGCTTGTTGAGGGCATGATTGTTGCAGAGTTCGGATACGACGCTGAGACAGAAGGCTTCAAGGCATTCATGGAGGCGTACATGGCAGCATACGGAGAAGCGGTTGAGTATCTCAACTACGCACAAACAGAGTACGACGCACCATACATCATCGCAGCAGCTCTCGACGCTGTTGGAGAAGATGCGCCAGCGATCAGAGAATACCTTCTCAATATGGAGGCATATGAGGGCATTTCTGGACCGACCACATTCGACGAAAACGGCGACCGAGCAACAGGTGCTCACAAGCCAGAAGTAATCCGAGGCGGTGAGATTATTCCTCTTACAGCAACAGAAGATCAGGAATAGCAGTTATCAGAACAAGGCAAAGAGAGCTCAATTGAGCTCTCTTTGTGCCTGATGATAAAAACATGTCCATCCTCCCTCAACTCATCGTAAACGGCCTCATTGCAGGATCTATCTACGCCCTCATGGCCCTGGGCGTGACCTTGCAATACGGCGCAACCAAATTTTTCAACATCGCCCACGGAGCATTCGCGGTCGTGGGAGCCTACACGGCCTACATTTTTCTAAACTCATTCAACGCCTCGCCGATCGTCGCTGTCATCGCGGCACTCATCGTCGGAGGCCTCGCGGGAGCTGCTCTCGACCAAACGCTCAACAAAGCCCTCCGCAAGCGCAAGGCCACAAACCTCGTGATGCTCGTGGCGTCCCTTGGAATCTTCACCGCCATCCAGTCCATCATCGCCATCATATTCTCCAGCCGCTTCAAGCGCCTTTACTCCACATCAGAAATCACAGAAATCTATTCCATAGCCGGCGCCACGTTCACGCAAACTCAGCTCATAATCTTCATTGCTGCCATAGTCACCTGGCTGATGTTGGCCGTTGTCCTCAAAAAAACCCTCTTCGGCAAACTAATCAAGGCTGTTAGCGACGACGTAGAGGTCTCAACAATAATAGGGATTCGCGTAGAGCGAGTCTTAGGAGGTATATTCTTCATCGCTTCGGCGATAGCTGGTCTCGCGGGCGCGCTCTACGGATTCGACATCGGCATCGAGCCAGTTATGGGTATGTCCATGCTCCTAAAGGGAATTATCGCAGCGATAATCGGCGGCCTCGGAAATATTCACGGAGCCATCATCGGCGCATTCGCTCTCGGGATCGTAGAAAACCTAGGTATCTGGAAGGTATCCAGCGAATGGAAGGATGTCATCGCCTATGTCATATTCCTGATTTTCCTATTATTCCGCCCGCAAGGCATATTCGGCAAAAAGTAGTATGGACTACCTCATGCACATCGGCATTATCATCTCACTGTATGCCATGATCATTCTCACGCTAAACCTGGTCTTAGGTTACGCAGGTCAGCTCAACCTAGCGCATGCAGGGTTTGTCGGTATCGGCAGCTATACATCGGCATTACTCATGCGTAATTATGATCTAAATTTCTTTCTAGTAATGGGCGCAGGCATGATCATGGCTGCCGCCGCAGCTGCAGCTGTGGGCTCCATCATTTCCAAGCTTCGAGGCGACTACTACGCACTAGCGTCGTTGGCATTCACAGCAATAGTCTACGGCATCTTCATGAACTGGACAGAGCTCACACGCGGCCCGCTCGGTATCCCCGGCATCGCAAATCCAGTCGTGTTCGGAAACAAGATCTCTCCTGGCGAAGAATATTTTCTGTTCTTCTTGGCGGCATCAGGAATCATCTACCTTATCTGCAAATTCATCACAAACTCCTCATTCGGCAGGGTCCTGAAAGGCATAAGAGAAGACCAGGAAGCAACAGAAATGATCGGCTACAATGTCTTTGCCTACAAGCTCATTATTTTCATGATAAGCGCCGCGCTCGCAGGTGCAGTAGGAGCAATTTACGGTTCATACATCTCCTTCATTGATCCAGCCTCATTCAAAACCATGGCATCTGTGGACTACTTCGTGATCGCCGTCATTGGCGGCCTAGCAAGCCACAAGGGGGCAATCGTGGGCGCCATTGTCTTCGTCCTAATCCTCGAAGCACTACGTTTTGCAGGCTTCCCGCCAGAAATCACCGGACAACTCCGCATGGTCGCCTACGGCTTGGCAGTGGCGCTATTAATGGTCTACAAACCGACCGGAATTTACGGTGAATTCAGATTATGATCGCCCTAAAAATCCAAAACCTATCTAAATCCTTCGGCGGCAACAAGGCCGTAAACGCCGTCAGCTTTGAGATACAAAAAGGAAAAATCACCTCCCTCATCGGCCCAAACGGAGCAGGGAAGTCGACTATGGTCAATCTCATCACCGGATTCACCAAATCAGACACAGGCGACGTCTCCGTCCTCGGATCCAAACTCACAAAAATCAAACGCAAAGACATCCGAACCTACGGCATCACCAGAACCTTCCAGCACGTCCGCCTTTTTGATCAGATGTCCGCGCTCGACAACATCCTCATCACCGTCACCGAGCGCTCTCCCTGGCGAGCACTCTTCGAACAGCACAAGGACTTCCACATCAAACAAGCAGAATCAGCGCTCGAGCAAGTCGGCCTTATCGAGAAAAAGAACGCCATGGCAGGCGACCTTTCCTACGGCCAAAAGAAGCTTCTCGAAATCGCTCGCGTCATCGCGATAAACGCCGACATCATCATCCTCGACGAACCCTTTGCTGGCCTCTTCAAAGAAATGCGCAAACAAGTCGTCGACATCATCAAATCCCTCCGCGAACAGCAAAAAACCATCATCTTCATCGAGCATTCCATGGACCTCATCCGCGAACTTTCAGACCACGTCATCATGGTAGATGCAGGAAAATTCTTCGCAGAGGGGAGCCCAGACGAGGTGCTATCAAGAAAAGATGTTATGGAGGCGTACTTAGGCGCGTAGCAAGATCAAAAACTGGGTAACCTCCCATCTCGACCGCAGTGGAGAGATCTCTCGACTCCGCTCGAGATGGGAATGATATGCAAACCACACTAAACATCAAAAACCTCCACGCCGGCTACGGCGACATCCGCATTATCCACGATGCGTCACTTGAGTTCGCAAAAGGCGAAGTCGTCGCCCTTATGGGCCCAAACGGAGCAGGGAAGTCCACGATCCTCAAGGCAGTCTTCGGCCTCGCAGACATCACCTCGGGCTCCATTCACTGGCAAGGCGACCAAATCAAAAAACCACGCCCTCACGAGCTCGTCAGCATGGGGATCGCCTACGTCCCGCAGGGAAGACGCGTCTTCACCCATCTCACCGTCGAAGAAAACCTAGAAATAGGCGGCTTCATCATCAAAGACAAACAAGAGGTAAAACGCCGAATCGAGAACCTCATGGACCTCTTCCCAGACCTCAAAACAAAACGAAAAGACCCATCCGGCTCCTTATCAGGCGGCCAGCAACAAATGCTAGCCATCGCTCGCGGCATGGTCACAAACCCACAGTTCCTCCTCCTCGACGAGCCTACACTCGGCCTATCGCCAAAACTCGTCAAAGTCATGTTCCAAAAAATCAAAGAGATCAACGACGCAACCGGCATGGGCGTCTTGATGGTAGAGCACAACATTAAGTCCCTCCTCGGCATCGTCCACAGAGCGTACGTATTAGCTGAGGGCAAGATCGTCTCAGAAGGTCCTGCAGAGAAGTTTGCCGAAGGTGATATTCTCGAACGTGTGTTCATGGGCAAGGGGGTCTAGGAGTGTGTTACCATCCAGGCCATGGAACCAAAAGAAGAAATCAAACAGCGCCTCACTGTCGAAGACGTCATCAAAGACTATCTCGACCTCAGGCCAGCAGGATCTGGCAGCTTCAAGGCGTGCTGTCCATTTCATAGCGAGAAAACCCCATCCTTTTATCTTTCGCTCCCAAAAGAGATCTGGCATTGCTTTGGGTGTGATAAAGGGGGAGACATCTACGCATTCGTCATGGAGATCGAAGGTGTCGGTTTCGGCGAAGCGCTCAGAAAGCTCGGTAAAAAAGCCGGGGTAGAAATTCCAGACTTTCGATCTTCGAAAGAGTCCGCCAAAGAAACGTTCCAAAGAGATCTTAACGAGCTTGCATGCAAATACTACGAAAAGGTAGTCATGCATGAACAAGGAAAGGTAGCCGCAGACTACATCACCTCCAGAAACATCGACAAAGACCTCGCAGCAACCTTCCGCCTCGGTGCGGCGCCAGATGCTTGGGACAGTCTCACAAAACACTTGCATAAACAGGGGTTCAAAGACGAGCGAATCATCGAGGCCGGCCTTGCAAAGAAGACATCGTCGGGCCACAAACTCATCGACCGCTTCCGAAACCGCGTCATGATTCCGCTCAAGGACCAATCCGGCCGCGTCGTTGGATTTACCGCACGCCGCCTCGCTCCAGAAAGCGAAAAGTCCGGCCCAAAATACTTAAACTCCCCAGAAACCGAAATCTACCAGAAGCGCAAAGTCATCTACGGTCTCAGTCTCGCCAAAGTTGCCATCAGATCACAACAGAACGTCATCATCGTCGAAGGTAACCTAGATGTCATCGCCTCCCACAAAGCAGGCGTCAAAAACGTCGTTGCCAGCTCTGGAACCGCGCTCACCGACGAGCAGCTCAAGCAACTCAAAAAATTCACAAACACCATCAGTTTTTGTTTTGATGGTGACGCCGCCGGCTTCAAAGCGGCAACTAGAGGAATCCACGCCGCGCAAGCCCTCGACATCGAAGTCCAGGTCATCCGCATCCCACCAGAGGCTGGAAAAGATCCAGACGACGTCGTCCAAAAAGATCCAGAGATTTGGGTAAAGGTCACATCAGAACCGATCCCAATCATGGAGTATTACTTCGAAAACGCTCTCAAAGGCTTTGACCCATCAAACGTCAAAGCAAAACGTCACGTCGGCCACCAGCTCCTCAGCGAAATCAAGCGCCTCAAAGACCCTATCGAACGCGACCACTGGATATCAAGACTATCCGACGTTCTCCAGGTAGACGCCTCCGTCCTCCGCCCGATCATCCAAACCGGCCCCAAATTCAAAGCTGCGCCAAAAAAGAACGTCGTACAAGTCCAGCCGCCGGACATCAAGACCGGGCCAGCCCCACTTCCGGACACCGCCGAGCACCGCGCAGCCTCAATCACGATCGGTATCATGCTCAAAGGCATCGATATCCAAACAGATTCTTTGCCGAATCCAAGTCTTTTTCCAGAAGGAGATCTACAAAAGATTTACAAAATAGTGCAAGAGAGTTATACTCAGGCTAACTTGTCAGGTTCCACGCAAAATGATATCTACTCGCAGGTCCTAAAAGAGCTCACAAATCAAGGGGGTGAAAATGCCGAAGATCGGCTTCGACCCATCTTCATGAAGGCTGAGCGTCTATTTAATGGACTGAAAAGCGACCAAGTGCGTGCTGAATTGAACCGACAGATTGCACTTTTGCGAAGTGCAGAGACAAAAAAACAACGCAAACACATGGAGATGGCCATCCGCGAAGCTGAGCGAAGCGGAAACAAGGATCGCTTACGCGAGCTCATGGAGGCTTATACAAAAATGCTTTCTTAATTCCCTCAAAAACTGAGGGCAATCTGTGTTATGACAGCAACCAAAAAAGCTCCCGCAAAAAAGCCCGATGCAAAAGAAGAGGAAGTTCCTGTCAAAAAAGTGCGAAAAGAGCGCTATAAACGCTCAGCTCCACCACCAGAAAAACGTCTAGACCGCCTTGTTGAGCGTGGAATGAATCGAGGATTCATTACTGAAGACGAGGTATTGTTTTCGTTTGGAGAGATCGAAGACCACCTCATGCTTCTCGAGATGTTTTTAGACAGACTAGAACTCAAAGGAATTCACGTTATCGAAATGAAAGAGGGCTATCTCGGCCGCTCTTCATCAATCGAAGGCGTCTACGACAAACTCCGCGTAAAGGTGGATCGCAAAGTCGACTTTTCAGACATTACGCAAGACTCGATTCAAATGTACCTCCGAGAAATCGGAAAGATCCCGCTCCTCACCGCAGAAGAAGAGATCGCGCTCGCAAAACGAAAAGAGCGCAACGACAAAGAGGCAGAGCTCCGACTCATCGAAGCAAACCTTCGACTCGTCGTCTCAATCGCGAAGAAGTTCGTCGGTAAGCAATTGTCGCTCCTCGACCTCATCCAAGAAGGAAACGTCGGCCTCTTCCGCGCCGTCAAAAAGTTTGAGTATCGAAAGGGGTACAAGTTTTCCACATACGCCACTTGGTGGATTCGCCAAGCCATTACGCGAGCCCTTGCTGACCAGTCCCGAACCATCCGAATCCCGGTTCACATGGTCGAGACCATCAACCGGTTCAAGCAGGTTGAGCGCCGACTCATCCAAGACCTCGGACGAGAGCCGCTCGCAGAGGAGCTCTCAAGCGAGTTGGACCTGCCAATCCACAAGGTCCGGCACATCAAGAAGATCTCGCAAGAGACTGTATCGCTCGAAGCATCTGTCGGAGACGACGACGAAGACTCAAAACTCGAAGACTTCATCCAAGACGTAAAATCAATCTCCCCAGACAGGTCAGCAGCCCGCGAGCTTCTGAGAGACTATGTCCACGAGGCGATGACTGATCTCACGCCACGAGAGCAGAAGATCCTCGAAATGCGATTCGGCCTCGAAGATGGGGTGAGTCATACGCTCGAGGAGGTTGGAAGGGAATTCGATGTGACGCGAGAGCGCATCCGTCAGATTGAGGCAAAAGCGCTAGAAAAGATTCAACAGAAAGAAGTGATCCACAAGCTACGAGATTACTAGAAAAACATGCCGAAAGGCATTTTTTTCTTCCACAATCCCTCATCCTGAGTCGCGCCAGCCCTAGCGCGACGGAAGGATCCCGTGCGGACAGCAACGTCCATGCCGAAAGAGTGCGCCGTGCCGTGAGATCCTTCCGTCCATCGCCTTCACGCCCTCTCCTCAGGATGGGAGTAAAAGATCTCTCCACAAGGTCGAGATGGGAGGGGAAGATGCTCTCATTAACGTGCTATAATACCGCCATATGAGGCTTACCCAGGAGGAATGGCGCGAGGTGCTCGTCGACTCTGGCGGCGTCACAGAGCAAGTATTCAAACAGACGACGGACGAAGCAAAAATTAGCAAAATCGACATTGGCACAGCCCTTCTCAAAAAAGGGCGTGTTACGGACGAGCAATTCGGTCAGCTGATGGCTAATTTCTACGGCGTCCCATACGTCAATCTGCGCACCACAAACGTGCCAAAAGAGCTCCTCGCCATGCTCCCGAGCGCCTTTGCCAAGCACTACCACGCCGTCCCAATTGTGCAAAACGACGACTTCGTCAAAATCGGCGTTTCCAATCCAAACGACATTTCCTTAAAGGCGCTCCTCGAAAAGTACGTCCGCATTCCGGTTAAATTCGTCTACGTCACCCCAGGCGATGTTGAGGCAAACCTCTTCCGCCTCGGAGAAGACCCGGGCCAAGTCCTCCAAACCATCATCGACAAAGTCCAGCAATCCGGAAAGGCCGAGGCAAACATGATCACCTTGGTTGACGCCCTGTTCGAATACGCCTACCAATTCAACGCCTCTGACCTCCACGTCGAGCCAGAAGACGAGTACTCTGTCATCCGCCTCCGCATCGACGGTGTCCTCCGAGATATCGGCCGCATCCCAGTAACCGTTCACGAAGCTGTTCTCACACGGCTCAAAGTCCTCGCAAGGCTCGCAACAGACGAGCATCGCGCCGCCCAAGACGGAAAAATCGAACACAAAAGCAAGTGGGGCGACACGGTCGACATCCGAGTCTCTATCGTCCCAACGGTCGATGGGGAAAAGGCCGTGCTGCGATTCCTGTCAGACAAATCTCGAGAACTCCACCTCAAAGACCTCGGATTCGAAGGAGAAGACCTTCAAGCATTCGAAGAAACCATCAAAAAACCATGGGGCATGATCCTCGTCACCGGCCCAACAGGATCAGGAAAAACCACGACGCTCTACGCAGCCCTCAAAGAACTCAACAAACGAGAAATCAACATCTCCACCATCGAAGATCCGGTGGAGTACGACATCGACGGCATCAACCAGATTCAGGTAAATACCAAAACAAACCTCACCTTCGCCCAAGGTCTCCGCGCCCTTGTCCGCCAAGACCCAGACGTCATCATGGTCGGAGAGATCCGAGACAAAGAAACAGCGGACATCGCCGTCAACGCTGCGATGACCGGTCATCTCGTCTTCTCAACTCTCCATACAAACGACGCTTCAACCGCCTTCCCACGACTCCTCGACATGGAGGTAGAGGACTTTTTGATATCCTCCACCGTCCTCGCCGTCCTCGCCCAGCGCCTCGTCCGAAAAATCTGCCTCACCTGCATCGAAAGTTACATCCCAGACGCAAAACGTCTCCAATTCCTCGAACAGATGCCGTCCGTAAAGGCTGCTCTCCTCAAAGACGCGGGCAAAGAAACCCTAGAAGGAATCCGCCTCTTCCGCGGAAAAGGCTGCCCAACCTGTCACAATTCCGGCTACAGAGGCCGAGTCGGGATTTTTGAGATTCTAGAGGTCACAGACGGGGTACGAACCCAAATCATGAAACAAGAAAACGCCGACATCATCCGCCAGGGCGCGATCTCGGCCGGCATGCGGACCATGCTCCAAGACGGAATCAAAAAAATCCTCATCGGCAGAACAACGCTCGAGGAGGTCCTCCGCGTAACCAAGGAATAACATGCCAAAAACACCGTGGTACAAACGAGAAGTTTCTGTCGGCAGAGTCAAAAAAGTCGACATCGTCATGATGGCTAAATACTTCGCCGTCATGCTTCAGGCTGGACTCACCGCACCAGAGGCCGTCCCCGTTCTCATCCAGCAATCATCAGGAACGCTCAAAAAAGCTCTCTCAAGAGTAGACGCTCGCGTCCAGCAAGGATCCAGCCTCGGCGACGCACTCGCTATGGAAAAGAAGGTCTTCAGCCCAATCTTCATCCAATCCGTCGTCATCGGTGAGCAATCCGCAACCCTCAAAGAAAATCTAGAACAGCTCGCAACAAGGCTCGACAAAGAGATGCGCCTCCAAAAAAGCATCCAGTCAGCCATGATGTACCCGTCTCTTGTCCTCTTTCTTGCAATCTCTCTAGGATTCGGCATCGTAAAATTCGTCCTCCCGCAAATCACCGGTCTCTTCCACTCCCTCCAGCTAGACCTCCCAGCATCCACGCGTTTCCTTATCTGGACCTCAGACATGTTCGAAGCCCACGGCATCCTTATCAGCATTGGCTTCCTCATCTTCGCGGGCCTCATCTACGCATCAACCAAAATCAAATCCACACGAGCCATCATCGACCACATCATCCTCCACCTCCCAATCTTCGGAAAGCTCCTCAACGAGATTCAGCGCGCAAGATTCTGCCGCACCATGGGAACGCTTCTCCACAGCGGAATCGCCATCGAAGAAGGGCTAAGTATCTGTTCGCAGGTCATGACAAACACGGTCTACCGAAACTCCGTCGCAGACATGCACGCCCGCATTAGCACCGGAACCACACTCGCGGACATTATGGAAAAAGACATCAAGCTCTACACGCACGTCATCCACCGCATGGTCTCTGTCGGGGAAAAATCAGGATCGCTCGGCCTCGTCTTTACCGATCTCGCAACATTTTTCGAAGAGAGCGTAGAAGTAAAATCCAAAACCTTCTCCTCACTCATCGAGCCCCTTATGCTCATCGTCATCGGCGGAGTCGTGGCCTTTGTCGCGATCTCCATCCTCACCCCAATCTACTCAGTCACATCTGGAATGAATATCTAGATCGCCATGACAGTCAAAGACCAAAACGGCTTTACGCTTATAGAACTTCTCGTCGTAACCGCCATCACGGTCATCTTAGTCGTCGCCTTCGCCGGCCCAGCAACAGGCCTTTTTCACAAACACCAAGTCTCCATCGACAGTGATGGACTCACAGACGCCTTCCGCCGAGCACAGCTAAGGTCCATAAACGGCTTTCAAAATGCCGAATGGGGGGTAAGTATGGACGCAGACGGGTACACGCTTTTCATGGGCTCAACCTTCCTTGCAAGGGACATTCGATTCGACGAACAAAGAGACTTTGGCGGCATCGTCACATCTGGAGGATTTACAGAAATCGTCTTCTCAAAAGATACGGGAACCCCGAGCGCCGCAGGCGACATTCTCCTCGCAAACGGTGAAAACGAAAAAAAGATCACCATCAGCAAAAATGGCAAGATCGAACTCAACTAAACCCCGAGGCGTCTCCCTCGTAGAAGCAATGCTCGCCATTGCGCTTTTTGCGATCATCGCAACGGCGACCGTCTCCGTCTTCATCTACGCGACAAGCGCAAGTAAACAGGGCGTCAACTTCATCGTCGCTTCATCACTCATCGCAGAGGGTGTCCAAGCAGTCAGATCCATCCACGACCAAGACGCAAAAGCAATGATATCTGGCACCTACGGACTCTCAACAACAGAGGGAAAATACACTCTCACCTCATCAAAACCAGCGATAAATGAGATCTACACGCGCACAATAGAAATCAGCGACGTTTACAGAGAAGGGGACTTGCTTGGCTCGATCGTAAACGGAGGCGTCTACGACCCAGGCGCAAAAAAAGCCACGGTAACACTCAGCTGGACCGCACTGAACGGATTAACCCGCACACTCGATCATGTCGTCTACCTCTACTCATTCGGAGACCTATTCTGGTCACAGTCCACAAAAGAAGATTTCACAGAGGGTGAGGTTGGCGGTTCAAGAGTCCAAGAATCAGAAACAGGCGAGGTCGCTCCAAGGGCGAGACAAGAAGACTTTAGCGGCATGGAAGCCATCACAAACATCAACCTAGAAGGGAACGGTGATGTCGTTGCATTCGCAATGGATAGCGCAGCCGACATGCTCTACATCGCCACAGAAAACTCAGGGGGCGCAGAGCTTACAGGCTACAGCGTCGCAAATGCGTCGAACGCAGCTCCAGTACGCATCAAGGAAATAAACCTAGACGGCAAAAACATCACCGACCTAGAGATTGCATCAGGAATAGCCTACGTCAGCTGCGAAGCAAACGACGCGGAGCTGATTTCAATAAACCTGTCCACAGGCGAGATCATCCACCAAGAAGACATCCCAGGTGATGAATCAATGCAGGCCCTAGCGATAAACGGGAACAATCTCGTCGCAACAAGATCATCGGCATCAGAAGAGAAGGAGGTCGTTTTCTACACAATCGATGGTACTGGATCAATGACGCGCCGAGGCCTAACTTCGGGCGAGGTAAGCGCAGGGGCAATCGATGTCGCCCTCACGAGTACGCACGCCTTTATCGCATCAGCGGCGTCATCACAAGAGCTCATTGTCTTCGATCTTTCAAGTACAGGCGAAGTCGCACGCGTAGATGTCCCAGGAGAAGCATCAGCCGAGGCAATTATCACAAACGGCACAGCCCTTTTCATCGGCAAACAAAACGCCGCAGAGGCATCTGACATGTTCAAGTATTCCATCGCAGACCCTGCCACTCCTACGTTATCAGCAGAAATAGACACCGGCACACATGTCCGCGCAATCGCCATCAACCCAGCAGGCGACGCCCTCTTCACCACAGGCGGATCAGACGACAAAGAAATGACCGTCATAGCAGCATCAGACCTCTCAATAACCGACCAGATCACACTCGACCAAGAGGCGGGCGGCACAGCGATCACGCATCACGCAGGCCTCATCTACACAGGTTCCAACCTAGAATCAAACGAAGTCGCCATCGCAAGATCATCAGAAGGCGGTTGGAGTGAGCCAACCCTAGCAGCCATCCTCGCAACCGGCACGATCGCCTCGCAAGTTGATGGAAACACCGCCTATTCAATCACCTCAGACACGCTCTATATCCACGACATCACCGACCCAGAGGCTCCAGACCAAACAGCAGAGCTACCGCTTACCGCGCCAAAAGATGCATGGCTAAACGCCGGTCATCTCTACCTCGCAACAGGGGATGAAGACGCCGAGCTCCAAATCATCAACGTCCAAGACATATCATCTCCGTGCCTAGCCGCAACGCTAAACGCCGATGGAGATCAGGCGGGCGCCGCGATCACAGGCTCCTCATCACACGTCTTCCTCGCAAGAGAAAAGGGTGCAGACGCAGAAATTATTGCCGCTGATATCTCGCCGCAGGCATGTGAAGACGTTGCGGAGTTATCCCCAGCCTGGCAGGCAGAATCATCAAACAACATCAACGACATCGCATTCGCCGGATCAAATCTCTACGCCGTCACAAGTCAGGACAAGGAGGAGCTAATCACCTATGACATCTCAAACCCAGAAGCAGTAGAGGAAACGATCATGAACTTCTCCGGGGATGCCGACGCACTGTCAATCACCGCAAGTAACAACATCCTCATCGTCGGCAGGGAAGTATCTTCCGACAAGGAGCTCTACATCATGGACGCATCAGCAGGCGTCCCGGAAACAAAATCATCCATGGATTTTGCGGGCGATGTTCGAGACGCGTCATTCTTTTCACAAACAGCTATTGCCGTCGCCGCATCAGCAGAATTTCTCCACATCAACATCACCAACCAAACAAACCCAACGATCACGGGAAAAACAGCAAGCGCAGCAACATCAATATCCTCCTCATCAACAGTAGCGATCGTAGACGGCTTCACGATGACGGAGGCATCAACCCCAAATGCTGCCTCCGAAAACGCGACGTTCACATCGCAGGTGTTTGATAGCGCAAGTCCAAATACCGAATGGAAAACAATCGACTGGACGCTATCAGCCACAGACACGATCACGTTCCGTGTCCGCACCGCCTCTTCAGAAGAGCTCATCACCTCAGCGCCATGGTCAGATCCAATCACCGCATCAGGATCATCCATAACGCTTCATGATGACACCGAAGGCACCAAATTCTTCCAATGGAAAGCGTACTTCACCGGCACAGACGCCACCATCGACGACGTCCGCGTATCCTATAGCCTATGAAGAACCAAAAAGGATTCAGCCTCGCAGAAACCATGATCTACGTCGCCGTCATGTGCATTGTCATGACCGTATTGATCCGATACACCTTAAACCTCCTCAATACGCGCGCAAAAGTCCGCGCCATGTCAGAGGTCGAATACAATGCCGCGCTCATCATCGCAAGCCTAAACAACACCGCAAACAACGCGACGGGTATCGACGAGGCCTCATCAAGATTCGAAGCCGACCCTGGCAGACTGACGCTCGAGGGTGCAGAAGACATCACGTTCACACTCACATCAGACGATGGACAGGTCACGCGCCAGGTCGACGATCAAGACGCGACAATCCTCTCCACCTCGCGAGTCGCGGTAAAAAATCTCACGTTCACCAATCTGACAACAGAAGAAGATACAGGTATAATCCAAGTAGAATTCACCCTTTCGTACAACGATGGAGGCAACGGACCTTATTACCAATTCGAGCAGGAATTCCAGACAGCAATCCGCATTCCAATCGATCAAGACTAGCCAGGGCGGCAGTGCAGGCTTGCTCGCTATTTTCGCGTTCACAGCCCTCATCTTCCTCTTCATGTTCGCTGTGGGAATATCTGCAACCACAAACCTAGAAACGGGCCTCAATGCCAAGCAGGGGCTCTACGCCTCACTCATGGCAGAGACGTGCGCGCGCGAGGCAATGCTCGGCGTTTACCGCAACCCAGACTACACAGGAGGATCATTCGCGGTCGGGGAAGGGTATTGCACCATGCAGGTGATCGGCGCGCCATGCGCAGGGACATGCACGATCCGCGCGCAGGCAACCATCGACAACTACACAGAAGAAATAGAAATAACCGCCAACATGTCGGGCGATATCGGCATGCTAACCTGGCAAGAGCTATGAAGCTTTTTCAAGACAGAATCGGGATCGAAATTTCAGATCATCACGTCCGCCTTGCACATCTCAGCTCCTCGCTGAGCTTAAAGGGTCTGCATGAAGTCGTCATTCCACACGGCGACATCATCGACGACCGTGTCATCAATCCAAAACGCGCAGCGGACTTAGTCACCGAGCTCTTCACATCCGGGAAAATCGCCACAAAGTCCGCAGGCGCGACCCTCATCATCCCCGAATCAAGAGCCTTCTCCGCAAGCTTCCGCGCAGCAGAGGGGAGGGTAGAGGACCAAATTCCAGACCTCAAAAAACGCGCGCAGCAAAAAATTCCGATCCCCTTCCAAAAATCAAGCGTGGGCGTCTATGTCCCCAAGCCAGAACGCGGAGAAACCCCAATGGTTGGACTTTTTGCGATCCAAAAAGAAATCGTGCAGGCCTACGAGCAGATCGTCATCCACAATCCACAGATCACCTTAGAATTTGCAGAACCGGCACACATGTCAATCTACAGGGCACTTCTTCCAGTTCTCGGCGATCCAGCTAAAGCATACCCAGAAACGCAAGTAGATCTCCTCGTTGACATCGGCTACAGATGGATCAACATCGTCGTTTACAATCGTCACGGTCTCGCCATTTTCTCTCGCTCAATGGCTATTCGGCCTCACACAGATACCGGAACAGGGGAGCTGATCCAGCTCGACGCAGATATGCTCAAATCGATCACAGACGCCGTCAACGAGACCATGACTTTCCTCAAAAAACGCAAGTTCACCATTCCTAAACTCATCCTCGCCGGAACAGAGGCTTCAACAGAAAAAACGCTCGCGGCATGTCAGGGCGCCATCCTCGATACCGACATCGAACAGGTAGGAGCCCTCATGGCCCTCCCAGACGTAGAGCCTCAAATGACCCACAAATTCCTCGCAGCGATCGGCGCCGGTATGCGCAAAAAACACCGACAAGGGATCGAATCTGAGCCAAATTTCCTCTAGTCATGATATACTTTCCATCAAATAGACCCGTATGAACCCATCAAACCAAAAAGGCTTCACGCTCATTGAGCTCCTCATCGTCATCGCGATCATCGCAACGCTTGCAGGCATCGTCTTCGTCGCCCTCGATCCGGCAACAAGATTCGCAGACGCAAGAGACGCTAAGCGAGTGGCAGACATCGTAGAAACGCTAAACGCTATCAAGGTAGACCAGATCGACAACGGCGGCAGCTACCACGACAACATCGCAAACTTGAACGCCGGCGAAGTCTACATGATCGCAAGCGGCATGACCTCAGGCTGCAACTCAACCTGCGACGTCCCAGTCACAAGCTCAGGCCACTGCGTCAACCTCGACTTCCTCAAAACAGAAGGGTATCTCGGAAGCATCCCGGTCAGCGGATCCGGAGCAATAGAATGGAGTACAGGCTCGCCAAACGGAAGCGGGTATACGCTTCAAAGAGACTCAACGGGCATCGTTCACATCAGGTCATGTGAGAGTGAGAATAAGGAAGAGATCACGGTAGCGAAATAAGCAAAAAACAGCCAAAGCGGCTGTTTTTTAGCACAAAACAATTGACAAAAAGCAACATTTCCGCTAACCTTCCATCGCTCATTCAACACGGAGAAGCACATGCTCAACCTCCTCTTCACCCTCCTCCTCTCATGGGCCGCTGCCTCGGCTGCCGAGTGCAGCCACGCCACCGACCAGATTCTCTCGGAGATGACCACGCAGGTCCTCGACGCCAAACTCATGATGGCCCAGGGTCAGACCGACATCAGCCCGCGCGCCGAAGTGGCAAGGTTCTGCCGGGAGGTATGGCACTGGAACCATGCCTACGGTGACCAGCATGTCGACGCCGGGACCTCTGCAATGATCATCTGCAACAGGTGGACAGAGGTCGCAGTGCTCAGCGACGACATCTTCAACGCCATGGCTCGCCTCATCAAGACCCTCGAAGACGTGGGGACACACGCGGAACCCAACTCGGTCCAGGTCGACCTCAACGAGGCCAAGACCCTCGCTGTGCATCTCCTCGAGAGCGACATGGACGACGAGCTCGATGAGTTGATGGCAGGCCTCATCGCAAACGCCGAGCGCCAGTGCACGGCGGGCGTGATGTGCGACATCTACGCCGACAAGGCGCGTCAGTACACGCGGCAGCACAACTTCTACCGCGCCTTCGTCCGTATCGGCAGGATGCTCGGTCTCTGATGACATCGTCGTAAACCACGCAAGTCGTGGTTCTTTTTTATACAAGGCCTCATCCAGTCCCCCCCATCTCGACCTTGCGGAGAGATCTTGCAGTATCCGGCATCCGAAGAGATCTCTCCGCAAGGTCGAGATGGGAGGGTGGGGAGTGGGACTTTATTGACAAAAAGAAGAAAACAAGGTATCAACGACACGCACGCAAGGAGAGAATATGTTCTGGCTATTTCTCATTTCATCCGCTCTCGCCTCCATCGTGACCGACGCAGAAGAGCGCCGTGACAGACTCGCTATTCAGATGGTGGCAATCCATTCCAACGCACAGAAGGCGTTGGACGACAACAACACAAGCCGATTCAACGCTCAGATCCAGCAAGCGGCAAGCCTCGGTCGCGCATGGATCCGGAATTACGGGCAAGAGTGTCTCGGGAATGCCGACGACCTCGAGGGCTATCTTCAGCAAATGCTCGCTGAGCACGCGGCCGGGAATAACAGCATGGCACTCGCTAGCCTCTACGGCGCACAGCCGGCCCTGTCCGGCGAATGCGTCCCAGAAGGCTCAAAGCGCAGAGGGGTCATCGGAAACGATCTGCTGACCATTATCAAAGATGAGCCATACAAGTACCGCGACTGGCACATCGAACGCATCGGCGATCAGCACCGCTATGTAGAAGCTGTCGTCATCGTCTCAACACATGGCCGCGTCCGCGTCGTCTACTCCTGGGAGAGAGACTGTCGCAATCCCAGGAACTCCAAGAGCACGGTATTCGCCCACCAGATCATCGTCCACGGCAACCCCGGCTACTACGCCTGCATTGGAACAGAAGATGGGCTCAGGACGGGCGTCATCAGCGTAGAATAGATCATACCTGCCATCTGGCGGGTTGTTTTTATCCTTGACAAAATCAAGAAAACAGACTAATCTCAGCGCGCCACAGGAGAGTTCATGAACGTATTATTGCTTCTTTTATCACTCCTCACATCCGCGATAGCTGGAGACGATCCGGTGCTCGTGGTCCACACGGCTCTCAAGAGCCAAGTCCGTGCCGCAGAGGCCTACCAGCGCTCGGGGAACCACGAAGACCTCATCAGAATCCTCGCCATCGCAACTGGAGAGGCAGAGAGCTTCGTGCACCTGATGTGTCGCGACGGATGCAGTCAGCGACGCTGCCAAGAAGCAATCACTGCCCTCGCGCAGGCAAAGCGGCATCTCTACAGCCTCCGGTTCGACCAGGCAGTAGACAGCTTCAAGTGCCTGGTCGAGATCGAGCCAAGAATCTGCAGTGTGCCAAGCAGACATCGCACCGGAGCAAACTGGGAACACATCCAAGACTGGTTCGAAGACCAGCCCGGCGCGCATAGCTGCCCAGAGATCAGAACCACGCAGACCATCCGCAAACGTGGCCGGAGCCTCTCTGCGCGCATCAAGGCTCCAGCAGACGACTCGGTTGTGACGCTCAAAAACCTGCGTCACTGCAACTACACCGTAGGCCTCCTCGTCAACGGCAAGCCGCCCACCATCGTTAGCATTGTCTTCCACAACAACTTCCAGCCAGTCCTCGCAACGCTCGTCACTTCTGGCAGCGTCGAACTCATCGGCTTCGAGCAGGGAGAGGTTGTCACCGTTTTGCTCGCAGACGGAAGCGACATCGTCGCGAGAAAGAGAGTCGTGATCACCGGTGGCCGCACGACCATTCGTTTCTAGCCCAAGCTGAGCTTGGTGCTTTTTTATTGACAAAAGTCAAAAAACAGGGCACGGTCTTTGTCCCAAGGAGGGAACATGATTCTACCATCCGGTTTCACCCTGCAGATCGAGACAGGTCACCTACTCAAGCGCCTCATCGCAGAGCACGGCCACGAACTCGCAGCGCTCATCCTCGACAAGGACCACGAGAACTACGAGTGGCTGGCACGGCAGGCATGCATACGATATGCCCAGACATTCGCCGGAGTCAGGCGGGTTACCACGGTCGTGATCGTTGACGATGCCACCGGCGAGGCAATTGCAGGCGGCAGACTCAAGGACTGCAGTCCAGAAGGCGAGATCTTCGATGTCCTGGTGCACCCAGACTATCGCGGTCGCCAATTCGGCAGAGCCATCATGACCGAGCTGATCAGGCTCGCCACCGAGCGAGGCATGCCTTACCTCAGGCTCATCAGCGAGCCAGGAAGAGTGGCAGCCAGAACGCTCTACCGTTCAATGGGATTCCGTCTCATCTGGTACGAGAGCGACTACAAACCCAACCGACGATTTGTCCTACGACTCGACGGAGAGCGCATCGAAGATCATCTCAGCGGCGTGCTCTACGCAGCTGCATGACGCATAATCCTGCATAAATATGCAGGATTTTTTATGAACAATGAACACAGCTCCTTCGTTCCCATCTCGACCTTATGGAGAGATCTCTCCGCAGGGTCGAGATGGGAGGGTAAATTGTTGGATAGAAAAAACGGCCCGAAGGCCGTTTTCTTATTTCTCCCGCAGCGTCGTAATCGTCATCGTCTGATTATGCAGCTGACATTGTTTCTCCGTCGGACTCGTCGGACAAATCTCTCCATACGAGTAAAACCCAATCAGCGGCACATTCTCCCCAAGCTTCTCCCGAACCGCATCAATCTCATCCTCAATCCGCTCTTTCAAAACAAGCTTCCGCCCAATACAACTAATCAAGATCCCAAGCTGAGCGCCATCTTTCATATTATCCGCATTCAAAGCAGCAGCTCCAGCCGCACCCTCAACAAGTCGATCAAAATTCGCTTTCATCAACTTCGCCTTCACGCCCTCAGGCATCGTTCCAGCAAACGTCATGCTCTGAGCCTCTTCATCCACCCCAAGAAGCGTCCGCACAACTTCCACACCATCAACCTCAAGCGCAAGAGGGAAGAGTAGTCCAGATCCTGGCAAGTCCTTCGCCTGATCACCAAGATATTCTTTGTAAAGCTTAAGCGCCGGTTGACCGTCAAGCTCAAACAGTACGCCTCCATCAGCCTTTGTAATCGTTCTTTCGGGGCCGAACGGATCCCAACCTCCAAGAGAGCCGTACCCGACCTCAATAGAGTCCCCATAAAGTCCCACAACAACGATACTTCCAGGTGTTGCTGCAGCATTAAACCCAACAGCCGTCTCCTTAAAGTTCGCACCGTCACCAACAAGGCCGCCGGTAACAGAAACACTCTCAGGAAGATTATCTGTCAGTCCCTTCACAAGCCCAGTTCCATTCACCTTCGTTCCATCAGAAAACACAAGGACATGCTGCAAACCATCAGGAGCAAGATCACCCGCAAGCTTGGCACCAACCTCCTCACTCTGATCAGCATTGTCGATACTCTCTTGAGCAAACTTTAGCTCCGTTGAGTCAAAAGCGACGGCCGCAAGTCCAATCTGATCGTCTGTAACGCTCGTTTCCAAAATCTCCCCAGCTGTCGAGCAGCTAATAATGTTCGCATCAGGATACATCTCCTTCATCTCGTTATATCGATCCGCATCCATCACCGCAGCTTTTCCACCAAACGCAAGAACGAGCTGAGCACTCGCCTCACCTTCAAACGCACGCACGTCTGACCACCCATCAGTGGTCCACCGCTTTTGTTCAACACGCATAGGCTATTCGACTTTATACTTATTAGAATTAAGTAGTGAATTTACTTCTTGTTTTAATTCGATGATGCGTAGCTCGCGTCCAATCATCACCTTATTGAGCCGTCGCAACTCATCGGCCTGCTCTTTTGTCCGTTTAATCTCCCCACGCAACTGCTCATTGATCGACGTCAATTCTTTGGAGCTAATATCAAGCGAACGCTCAATCAAATCATGATCCTCATCCGCGTGCGTATACGTATCGCTAACAGACTCCAGAAAATCATTATGATCATGCTCACAAGATTTTCCAGCCAAAAACTTACGAATCTGGCGGACGAGAATGTTGTGATACTGCTCCATATATAGGAAATTGTTTCATCAAAGAGACGACTTCAGCGCCGATACCACGGAGAGCGCTCTCATCGTTGGTAGATTTAATCGCGCGAGCAAGGAGTTTCGCAAATGCATTCGCAGAATCGACATCAAACCCTAATCGGCACGTGAGCGCAGTACTTCCAATCCGCACGCCGCCAAGGTCATGACCAGCAAGAGGGAGTGAACAAGCATTGGTAATGATGTTCGCCGTTTCAAGCGCCTCCTGAACCTGCGCACCGCTAAAGCCGAGACTGCCAGTGTCTATCAAAATACAATGCGATTCTGTCTCGACTCCAAACAACGGAATGCCTTCACGCCGCAGGGCCCTATCAATAGCAACGGCATGATCAACGACGCGCTGCGCCCAATCACGAAATGCATCCGTCTGACCTTCCGCAAACCCGACCGCCTTCGCGAGCACGGTATTCCCAGGTGACTTCGCCGTGGTGCCAGGACAAATAGCCGCCTCAAGCACTTCAGCATTCATCAAAACCCGTCCAGCATCATTCGAAACCCCGCACGAATTCAGCATCCGGCCATCCGGCAGAAGAATCGCTCCACCAGAAATCCCACGCAACGTTTTGTGCGTCGTTGTGGTCACAATATCACACCATTTCCACGGCACGAACGCGTCTTGTTGAAACTTCCCAACACGCGCCGCGACAAGCCCTGCCGTGTGCGCGATGTCCGCCATCACATACGGCACATTACAAGCATCAGCAATCGATCGAATGCGCTCAAAGTTCACAATCGTCCCGATCGTTGAGCCACCAACCTGCAAGAGTCGAGGTTGATAGTGCTTACAAAGCGTTTCAATCTGATCGTAATCAATATGGCCAGATGAAGTCACTCCGTACTGCACCCAATTTGCCGAAAGCTGCGTGATCGATCGCGAGTCTCCATGAGAGAAGTGTCCACCATGGTCAGCATTAAATCCAACAGCGCGAACATCACGTCCCAAAAACGCATGGTAAACAGAAAGATTCGCATGAGATCCAGACAGTGGTTGTACGCTCGCCCAACTATCCCCAAGCTCCCGCAAGCCAAACAGCTTCAACAATTCATCAATCGCTCGAAGCTCAACCTGATCATAAACGCGCGTCCCTGCATACAGACGGCTCGGCCGCGACCGATCAATCGCGCCATCCTCATCACGTGAGTAGGGAAGGCCCATCTGATATTTCGCCGTAAACACGTTTGCCGCAGCATCAATAACATCCTGCGAGGGGTATGATTCGCTCGCAATACAATTCGCCGTACCCTCAATACGTACATGTTCCTCCTTGATCAAGTTCCGAAGCAAGTTGTCCACAGGCAAGATTTTCTTTGCAATGATCTTAGCACGAATACAATTCTCAGAGAGAAAGTCATGGGCATGAAAATGGTATAGTACTCTCACATATGCCAAGCGAAGATCAAAAAATCGACTACAAAGTCACCTCAGAAAAACAGTACGCAGAAGATGCACGTCGATCATTATTGAGCGTGCTAGAAGACGTCCAAGCCGAGAAAGATGAGGCGGAGCGTCAGGCGCAAAAGAACGACGCTATCCTCGCCGCCATGGAGGACGGGGTATTCGTGGTAGACCACGACGGAAACATCACCTTCATGAACCGTGCCGGCAAAAAAATCATTGGACGTGTGAGCGAAGACGTTATCGGTAAATCCGCACTCGAACTCCTCAGGCAGGGATCGGCAGGAACGTCCATCGCCTCCGCCGACGAGCTACCGGTCACGCAGTGCATGAAGGAAAAATCTGCCGTCAAAGGTCCATCAGACTTCACATTTGATCATGCAGATGGTCACAAGATCGAGGTCGACGTCACCGCAGCGCCGCTTGTCGTCCACGGCGAAATCGAAGGCGCAATCGTCGTCTTTCGAGACGTCGGCCGCGAACGAGCGATCGACAAAATGAAAAGCGAATTCATCTCTGTCGCCTCTCATCAGCTCCGCACCCCGCTCAGTTCAATTCGTTGGTATGCAGAGATGCTTCTCGACGGAGACGCGGGAAAACTCAACGAGGAGCAAGGTGACTACATCAAAGAAATGTCCAAGTCATTAGATAGAATGGCAGGCCTCGTTCGGTCATTACTCGACGTATCTCGTATCGAGTCCGGAAGAATTCAGGTAAACCCTGTCCCAACAGCGCTGGGCGAGATTATTGGAGGAGTGATAGAAGACGTAAAGGCGCTTATTGAAAAAAAGAAGCAAAACGTAAAGTTAGAAGAGGACGAGACAATCCCGCAAATCAACTTAGACCCATCCCTCATCCACGAAGTCGTCATGAACCTCACGACAAACGCGCTCAAGTACACGCCAGAAGGCGGACATGTCACTATTGCATCCTCGCAAACAAACGACATGATCAAAATTAAAATCACCGACGACGGCCTCGGGATTCCAGACGAACAACAAGAACGCATTTTCTCCAAATTCTTCCGCGCAGACAACGCCGTAAGCTCCGTCACAGACGGCAACGGCCTCGGTCTCTACATCACAAAAGCAATCGTCGACTCATCCGGCGGAGAAATCGGCTTTTCCTCAACGATGGGGAAGGGGACAACCTTTTGGTTCACGCTTCCCAAGAGTGGTATGATCAAGAAGAAAGGAGAGGTTACGCTGTCGCGATCAATCAAAAGACGCGTCAAAGAAGAAAAGAAAAAACGCCAGTAATTTATCATCGCTATGGCCACCGAGAACAAGATCCTCATCGTAGAAGACGACGCAGCAATCGCAGGCGTCTACCAGAAAAAGCTCGCAAAAGAAGGGTTCAACATCGAAATCGCCGAAAACGGCTTGGAGGCAGTAGAGTCAATGAAGCGCGAGGTGCCGGCTTTGGTACTTCTCGACATCATCATGCCAAAGATGGACGGGTTTGGCGTTCTTACGGAGATGCAGAAGTCGGACGCGTTGAAAGCGGTGCCGGTCATCATCCTCTCAAATCTTGGACAGGAGTCAGACATCAAGACCGGTATGGACCTTGGGGCTAAGGATTATGTGGTGAAGGCGGACACGCCGCTTGCGGAGATTATTGAGAAGATTCGGGGGTACATTGGTGCGTAAATCAGCAAATGTGACAGCGAGGAAGGGGATCATAAAAAGGTGTCTATCAATACTTCTCATTGCCGGGATGGCCAGCGTGGGAAATTTTGCGTTTTTTTCAGAGGCGCATGCGATTGGCGCGTCTCCACCAGTAATCGTCGTAGAGAGAGTTCTCGAAAGACAAGATACCTCGTATACCTCTTTTAATATTGTCAGGTCTTCTGCGGGTTCGGCAGAGACGTATGCAGTAAGTTACGAAACAGACGGGTTCATAGGTGGACCGGCATCGATAACAATTCCAGATGGAGAATCTCAAATAAGATTAACAGTAAAGGTCAGCCCGGAAACGGCAGTAGATGGAACATATAGCGAACTTGTTGCCGTGCGGATGTCGGCGCCAACAAGTTCCAATTATGCCGTGGGACTTGGGGTTGAGGTGGGAGTAGCTGTACTGATTACATACACGGTTTCTGGAGGAAGGGTGTCTGATGATGGCAGCGGGAGCGCATCCGGTGGGCTAAGAACCGTAGCCGCAGAAGAGGATAGTGACACAGCTGAAGATGAGCTAGTTGATGAAGAGGAAGGGGTTGAGGATGGTGACGAAACGGAAGGGGAAGACGTTGAATCGGAAGAAGTCGTTGCCGAGGAAGACGCAGAAGAGACAGGTAGCGAGACCGAATCCGAGAGCGAAGAGGGTAATGGTGAGCAGACAGAGGCGGAGAGCAGTACCACAGAGGACACGAGTGAGCCTGCAGCATCTGAACAAAATTCAGGCATTGGCGTTCCAAACGCGGGCCCTGCCAGCGGAAGATCTTCAACAAAGGAGAGTCCGGAAGATGAGGGGGGTCATATCGCAGAAGACACGACTGAGGCAGGGATCGTTGAGGAGATTGCAAAAGAGGCAGTGCAGGTCCCTGAAGTGAATATTGCATCAGCAACACATCCGTCAGAACACAACTGGTACGGAGAAGATAGGGTATCCATTGAGTGGATGCAGGGCCACAAGGACGGGGATGTGTACTGGTATGCGCTGAGTAGAGCGTCAAGTGTTCTCGACGGCGTACTAACAAGGCAAACAAGTAGGCCTGTTTGGAATGGAAGAGTGGAGGACGGAGAATCTCACTTCCATATCATGAGGGAGCGGGAGGGAAATATGTCCCCCATGCATTCGTTCAGAATCGCAGTCGACACAGAACCGCCAGAATCATTTGACGTAGAGGTTGAAAAAGACGGAGAGACGAGATATCTCGTTTATGGCACAACGGACGAGATGTCAGGGGTAGAGTACTTTCTTGTGCACGAAGAGCAGGATGGTACTCCGTTGATGACATCGGAAATGCAAACCGGAAAGATGTACCTTCCAACAATGCAGCCTGGTTCATATGTATTCATCGTTACAGCAATAGACAAGGCAGGAAATACAAGATCATCTGAGGCGCTTGTCAAATTTAAAAACAAGGATGCTGGCGCAGTCACAACGGCAATATCCGAGGCAGCGAGCGTTGTTTTTGCTCCGGTGAAAAATATGGTAAAACCAATGGCAGAGACAGTTTTTCAGCCTGCGACAAGGGCGGTGTCAGGTGCTGCAAGGGCAGTGACTAGAGCGGTTGCATCAACCGCATCAACGGTAACAAAAACAATAACAGAGGGGGTAAAGGGGGTATTAAATTTCTTGTTTGATTAAGAGGTCTATGAGTCGAGTTACGAGTGTTGTGTTAGGGCTGCTTATAGCTGTTGGAGTTCTTCACGTGGGAGTTGCGCATGCAGTTGTAGGAATGTCACCAAGCGAAAAAACAGTTGTCGTTGTAGTAGGGGAAGAAGCGCAGGATTTCATTAAATTAACGAGAGCAAATCCAAAAGAAGACGAGTTTTTCCAAGTAACGAAAGGCGGGGACGCGTCAGGGATGCTCGAGCTCATTGGGGGCACAAGAATAAATGTTCAAAAAGGACAGGATGAGTTCGATTATCAATTTATTGCGAATGCCGACGGTGCAGAGCCAGGGACATATGAGGCAATCCTTACGTTTACGGCTGAAGAAGCTGCTGAGCGAGGGGCAGTGAATATAAAAATCGCCCTATCTGCTAGGATTCACATCGAGGTGCGAGAATCAGCACAAGAAATCGCAACAAAGGTGACAGACAAAGAGATTGAATTTCTAGAAATATCAGAACTGAGCTATCCGATCGGGCAATCATTCAAGCCGGGGGAGTCGGTGCAGGTCACGTGGACAGTTGTGAACAGAGCGGATATCCCTCTTGTTTCGGCGCCCTACGAAATCGCCGTCTCAAGAAGAGGGACGACACTAGCAACACAGTCATCAGCAACGGGAGCAATGCAGCCAGGCGGGTCAGAAGACATTACTTGGCAGTACACGTTGAGTGAGCAGGCAAAAAGCGGAAGGTATGACGTTGTAGCGAAGGTTGGGGATCAGACCTTGGAGGGGGAGATCAGGGTCCCATTTACAAACCCGCTTTCAATGATGCAAACGATCCTTTCAATAATCGGGATAGCATCGTTTATTTGCGGTTTCATTTTAGTGAAAAACGACAAGGTTGACAGTAGGCCTCTGGCCAATCTCCCTGTCAAACAAAAGAAAATGATCGCAGCGGTTTTGGGCCTTCTCGCGCTCGCGCTGTTGTTATCACTGATGATTTTATGGGTTTATAACCACGAGAGTCTCGTAAAGGGGTCGTCGAGAGGAGGGATAACGATGATTGCGACGGTTCAACCTGATACATCTAGAGTGACACTGCATGAGTTGCAGGCAAAGACGTCAAGTTATCTCGAGGGCGACTGGATGGTGCTTGGAAACCAGGACAATCATGCTTTCGCGTTCCCCTTGGGAACAGAAAGAAATGCAGAGAACGAATCACTAAGTGCATTTTACGTGTTTGTTGAGAAAGGAATAAAGGCATTTGCGACAAGCCAGGTCCCAGGACCGATAGCTTCCATTTCAGAAAGTCCCGGGGGCTACTACATGGCAATTAGTGGAATCGACATTGAAGACGGGTCCTCGTACATCTGTTTATCTGAGATCGCGATATCTGCAGGTCCTGACTGCATCATTGCAACAGATTTGATCGAGGGAGAGGTCGTGCAGTTTGGTTGGGCAATGGATGAAACACGAATGCTTGTGCTAAAAAATGAACAGGGTCACAAGCAAACTATAGACCCATGGGAGGGCGGTATAGTGGAGCTGGAGAAAGAATTCGTACCCGTAAACACAACGCAATCACAGGACATTTTTTCAAAAGAGCCAATAAAGACAACGTGGTTTGGCTCACTCGCATTTTTTAGAAATGGAAATGTCTTTCGAGCACCAAGCGGATCAGAATTTTATCAGATGACAGATTCTAGATACATCATGAAAGACAAGGACAGGAACATTTATTTTGTGAACGCTGAAGACGGAACCTTTGAACTATTTATGGAAAACATGGAGCAAGGGATGCGCCTGCATCAGTTGAGCGAAGGGAGTTTGATCACGGTGCCGTAAATAGCAGATCTGTGTACTGGGCCGTATTCTCTTGAGTCTCCACTTTCGTACCTATTGTCACCAAGAAGGTAGTAAGTAAATGGACTAAGTGGACCAATAGACACATTGCCATCATCGTGACGGGTGACGCTATTGTCAGGGAGATATGATTCATCAAGTTTGTAATAGCTGCCGTCTACCGCTGTGATGAAGACACTATTTTGCTGAATATGCACAGTCTCGCCAGGGAGCCCTATAATGCGTTTGATGACGAGATCGCCAAGGCGAGGAGAGGTTAATTGAACGATCTCTCCTCTTTTTGGTTGACGGAACAGGAGGAGAAATTTATTGATAGCAAACGATTCATGGTCGTAAAATGTTGGTTCCATCGAGCGTCCATTGACCCGACCGGGCTCAGCAACAAATGAACGGATGAGAAAGATTCCAACAACGATTATCGTTGTAAGGCGGAGGGTTCTGAGAAGATATCGCGTAGACATGTATGGTATAATAACATACGAAAAAGGAGACTATGCAAAACCTGATATATGGTGTGAAGGCGGTTCTTGGACACGGCTTTAGTATGGCCGGACAGGTGACCCAATACGAGCTTTTTTGGGGCTTTGCGCTCGGGTTCCTTGTGTCAACATTGGTACACGGCTTCTTGATCACCGATCCAAAGATGGTATCAACGATCCTACTCAATGACAGAGCAAAAAGTTTTGAAAAACTAAATGCGAGATCAGATGGAGGGTCATACACAGCATCTTATGCTGAGTTCTCAAAAAAAGCAGACAACGTCAAGTTTTTATTTGGCTTGGCTGCACTAATCGTGATGCTGCTCGTTCTGGCAGCATTCTTAGCTTTGTAATCAAAAAAATATGGTGAAAACAGGAACAGTCAAGAGGCTATCGATCGCAATTATTGCAATGTCGTTAATGATGACCAGCTATGGGCTGTCAGCCTTCGACGCACAAGCAATCGGCATTTCGCCGCCCGTAATTTCGGCAGAGTCTGTCCTGAGAGGCTCCACAATTAATCAAACCGTGTCCGTGACAAGGGCAGGGGACCTAAGTACTCCAGAGGAGGTACTTGTTGAGACAGGTGGCGAGTACGCGCATTATATAGATCTACCTGGGGACTTTACATTTGCTGCCGGCGAGTCGAGTAAATACTACACATTTACAATTAACCCAGAAGATGCCGCCACCGGAGACTATGAGGCCATGGTGACATTTACAACAAAGCCTAGCATCCCCGATGGAACGAACGTAGGTTCGGCAAGAATTTATGTAATCACAGGGGCAACAGCTATCATAAACTTCACGGTAACTGGAGACGAGGTGATTGGGCGCGAAATACGAAGTGCAGAGGTAGACCAGCCGGAGGAGGGAATGCCGATGTCACTCACATATACGGTGGCAAACACTGGAAATGTAGAATGGAAACCAACAAGAATAGACATTGAGGCAAATGACCAAGAAGATGCAACGAACACGGCGTTAATCGCCGTCGATTCCGCTGACATTGAAATCGCTCCACCGGGAGAGTCAACAGAGTTTACAATCATTCAGCCATCAAATCTGATTATCGGCTCTTACAATGCGATGGTGCATTTCTATGACGGAGACGACATTATTTCAAGCATGGCCTCCCAGCCTTTTAACGTTTATAAAGAGGGGACGCATGCGCAGGCAGGGACGATAAGTGCAGCAACTACAAACAAAACGAGCTACAATCAGGGAGAGAAAATTAAGTACGAAACAATTTTTGAAAACACGGGAGAGGTCTCAATAACCGCTACACTCTACATTGACGTTTACAGAGACGGTGAGTACATCGAGCTCCTTCGCGGAGAGGAGCTGGCGGTAAAGCCTGGAGATTCCGTGAACTTCGACCAGATATTGGAATTTGATGAAATGGGAGGCTATGAACTGACGGCGTACGTACAGTACGGAAACAAAAAAACAACGCCAGAAACAGTCGAAATCAACATCAACGAAGAGGAATCAGTACAGATTTTTTCAGGAACGGCCATTGACGTGAGCACGCTTACATCATGGGGGCTCATCATTATTGCAATTCTGTTCATCATTGGCTTTGCCGCAATCATCCGGAAAAGAAAAAGCCAAGGCACGCGAGTTGCCATGGAGTCAGATCAGACGGTAGGCCCAGTATCTCCAGGGGAAAGCAAAAAAGTATCCACAAACAATGCCGATCCTAGCTGATGCTACGGTATAATCTATTCATTAACTAATACATATAATTCATTGCAAACAAATATGCCAGATTCAAACAATGCTGGTGGCATGCACATGATTCTCGGAGCGGCACTTCTTCTTATCGCCGTCTTCGTAGTCATTGCGCTTGTCATGATCAACTCCCAGGCAGAGGACGCCTCAGTAACGGTGACAAACCAGGCGCCGGTGGTTAACACGATCTTCCTCACGGACGCCAACTCAACGACCTTCACTCACGGGTACAGTGGAGCAGGGGGGACGATCAATAACTTAGTTCAGGCAAGTACGCGAAATATTTTTGTAAACGGTCGAATCACAGACGATAACGGTGAGGGAGACATTGCATCAGTCACTGGCTCATTCCGACGGTCAAGCATCGCAGACGCTGACTGTGATGAGGCAAGCGAGACAGACAACAACACCTGTTACTACGACGCAACTTGCAACAAAAACCTAGGCGCAGGAAATGCACAACAACTCGACTACTCTTGCCAGTTCGCTATCCAGTTCTATGCTGACTCAACTATTACTGGCGGGGTAGCTGCTGGGGAAACCTGGACAACACTAGTTACAGCTAACGACGGACAGGGTGACGTAACGAATACGCTAACAAACGAGATGGGTCTACTGGCAGCGCTCGACCCTGCAGATACGATCGCATGGGGGAGTCTTGCACCAAACACGACGACAACAGCAGCAAACGATGTTGAGCAGTCAATTGAGCAAGAAGGGAACGATGTAGCAGACATTCGCGTCAAAATGTTAGCTGATGATATGACCTGTACCGTTCGCGGGACCATTCCAAGGGCTAACATCCGGTGGGCTCTCACGGAAGGAGTCCTATGGGCTTCAGCAACGGCTCTAACAGATACTGAGGTCGACACGGATATTGCAATAGGATATCGAACAGACGACGGAGCTGCACTCACAGACACTCTTTACTGGGATATCTTTGTCCCACTCGGAACAGAGGGTAGCTGCACGTCAACTCTTGTCATGGACGCAATTGCTGCATAATAAATTGACCTGAAGACTATGAACACCAAAATGCTTTCAGGGCTTGCGGTGGTGCTCGCGCTGTTATGTGGCTTCCTCGTCGTTTCTATCGCTTACATGAGTACGTCAAGCGAAGGAACGGTGTCGGTAGATCCAATAGCGGCTCCAAGTCCTTCATCGGTTGATGAAGGAGGAGATGTATCAAATGGAAACGTTTCAGCATCAGTAAACGTAACAGATGGTACAAGCGATGTGACCGCTTCAGTAGATGTAGAATAGACCCTAAATAAAACAACCGCGAAATCGCGGTTGTTTTATTTTTGAGACAATGATCCTGTGGTATCATCTAACTAAATATGAAACGAATTATCACCTCAGCCGCAGTCATTTCGACAATAGCGGGAATGTTCTTTATAGGCACTTTGCAGGTTAAGGGCGCAGGGGCAACACCAACGGTTGAATTCGTATTTATAAGCTCAGCAGCGTACGCTCAGTCCGACAGCTATTCAGGAGGGATTATCAATAATCTGATCGCCGGTGGGACAAAAACAATTCACATCAATGGAATTGTTCAGGACACGGACGGGAGAGACGACATTGACTCCGTCGATGCTGTTTTTTACAGAAGTAGCGTTGCAGGAGGTCCAAGCTGCACAACAGACAAAAACAATTGCTATCGGAAAACTGGGTGCTCACTGCGAAACAATCTAGATCTTGACCAAAAAGAGTACGACTGTCTCATTGACTTAGAGTATTGGATTGATTCAACGGTTGGCATTGGGCGTTTTCCATCAGATAATTGGCAAGTGGAGGTCACGGTCAGTGACGGCGAACTCTCAGATACAGACACCTCGGTAACCAAGGAAGTGCAGGTATTGCTTGCGCTGACAATCCCGCCATCTGTGAGTTTTGGAACAATGGGGCTTGGAGCAAAGACAACTGTTGGAAATAATGTGGAGAGCATTATTTCTCAAGCAGGAAACGATGAAGCGGACCTGGAAGTAAAAATGACAGATGGGAACTTGACATGTGGATCAGGGCTGCTGCCGAGAGGAAACATCGAATGGGCCCTCACAGACGTCGCTCATAGTGACGGGGCATCAACCGACCTCACAGGAATAAATGCAGACACAGACATCAACGTCTTATACAGAGACGATGATGCAACAAATTCAACAAGAACACTCTATTGGAACATGGAGGTACCGCTCGCAGGGGTTGGCGGAGTTTGCTCAAGTAGCAATTTAGTATTGACCGCAAAGCCTCATTAGAGATCTATGAAACGGTTTTCAGATCTACAGATACACAAACAGTTTTTCATTTTCTTTTCTCTCATTTTTATTGTTCCGCTCATTATTTTTGGGTTAATGCTCTTGACATTTAATCAAAAGAACACAGAGCGAGAGGTAGAAGAGCTTGTCTATTTAGCAGACATTAACGAACGGAGGGTAACGGAGCTCGTTGATGAATTTCAAGCCTCGTTTGAAGCTATGTCTGAGGACACGGTGCTTCTCAACGCAATAACGGGACTGTACATAGAAAGATCCGAACAAAACCAGCAGATTCTGAATGCAACCCTAGACACGATCACAGCAGAACAAGAATACTTATCAGATGCGTTTATTCTAGACTCTGACGGACTTCTTTTATCGGAGTTTAACGGATTTTCCATTGGGTCTCATTTGGACAATTTCGAATTTTTCCAAGACGCCTCGATAAACAAGAAACTGACAAATTTTTCAGCAAACCAAGACAGTCTTACAGCATATATCTCTAGTCCACTATACGGCGTTGTCCGTGGAGGAGTAATCGTTGCAGAAGTCGACCTATCACCAATCCTAGATCTTCAGAAAAACTACGAAGCGCTTTCTCAGACAGGGGAGTTTCAACTTGTGAGACCTCTCGACGGCGGCGGAGCTCAGCTAATAACGCCCCCAAGGGACCCATCAGAAGACACACAGACATCACTCGTCGTAGACGAGGTAGGCGCATCGTCTCCGTACGCGCTTTCACTCATCGGCTCCGAAGGTATCCATCAACACTCAATTGACTACCGCGGTGAGAGAGTCTTTGCGGCAACCGTCCTCATCGATGAGCTTTCTTGGGGTTTGATCTTGAAAAAAGACTTCGCAGAGATCATAAACCCGGTGTTTCTCTTAGCGTATTATGTAATTTTTAGCATAATATTGATTCTGCTTCTCCTCGGTGTACTTGCGTACTCCATGGGACATTTAGTGATCGAGCCAATTATAAACCTAACATTCGCAGCAAAAAAGATTGAAAAAGGAGAATTCGTTGAATCAGATATCCCAGACGGTTCAAATAATGAGACAGGAATTCTCGCAAGAAGTTTCAAGCACATGGCAGGCCAGCTGTTGTCAGCAAACCAAGTACTTGAACGAACAGTAAAAAAACGAACAGCAAGCTTGCGGAGAACACTGTCTGAATTAAAGCGTGCAAAAGCCAAGGATCATGCACTTCTCTTAGCTCTCGCCGAAGGAACCATAGCAACCGATATCGAGGGAAAAATCGTATTGGTCAACAAGTCAGCGGAAAAAATGCTCGGAATGACGGAGGCTCAGTTGAAAAAGATAGATATTTATAAGGCTTTAATGTTTACTTCACTAGAGCAAGAAGAAATAGTGAACGCCAGACATCCAGTGCGAATAACATTACGCACAAAGGCTCCTCTGTTGCCGGCAAAATACACGTTGCAAGATAGGGCGGGAGAATACTACCCGGTACTCGTGAGTGTTTCCCCCATTCTCCTAGATCAAGCAATGATCGGGGCAGTCGTGACCTTCAGAGATATCACAAAAGAACAGCAGATGGATAAAATGAAGACGGAATTCATCTCAATTGCTTCCCATCAACTGCGAGGCCCTCTCGCGTCTTTACTCTGGTATGGCCAACTCATGGAAAAAGGAGAATTAGGTGATCTAAACAAAAAACAAACCGAGTTCATTAAGCGAATGAATATATCTGCCAAGCAATTAAATTACCTGGTTGATGGATTCTTGAACGTTTCACGTATTGAATCTGGAAAAGTAAAAAATGATCCAAGGCCAACGCGCCCCGTAAAGCTACTAAAAAACATTCTCGGAGTTTTAGAACGTGAAATACAAGAAAAGAAATTGAAAATTACAATACAAAACAATACAGATAAGTCATTTGCATCGATAGAGGTGGACACAGACATGCTTCGCGAAGTCTACATGAATCTTGTAACAAATGCCGTTAAATACACGCCCGAAAAAGGCGAGGTGAATATTATATGCGAAGACAACAGTACTAATTTTACATTACGCGTAAAAGACAGTGGAATAGGCATCGATGAAAAGGACAAAGAAAAAATATTTTCAAAATTCTTTCGTGGCGACAAGATAATAGAAAAAGGACTTGATGGGACCGGCCTGGGGCTATATACCGCAAAGATGCTCACAAAAGAAATGGGAGGAGAAATTGGATTTTCATCAAAAATAAACGACGGATCGACATTTTGGGTGAGTATTCCAAAAAAACCAAAAATCTAATTCAAGCAGACTCGCACTATGGCAAAGCAAAACGTATTAATCGTGGAGGACGACCATTTCCTTTCCGACATTTATTCACACCTCCTGGAAGAGAAGGGAATTCAAGTAAAGGTAGCAAAAAATGGAAAGGAGGGACTGAAGGAATTCAAGGACAACATCTTCAGTCTCGTGATGACAGATCTCATAATGCCACAAATGAATGGCTTTGACTTCCTTAGAGAGCTGCAAGCATTAAACACAAAAAAGGTACCAACCGTCGTGCTGTCAAATCTTGGTCAGGAGAAGGACCGCGAAACCTGTAAGCAGCTTGGAGTGTCTATGTATCTCGTAAAAACGCAAGTTGATATTTCTGATGTAGTGAGAATGGTGACAAATCAATTAAGCGCATCAAAAACCCAGGATACCCCATCGGCAGCCGCCGAATCAGCAACGAGGAGCATATCATAGTGTGCAGCCATAGCGGAATAATCTTCTAGAAAATAATCGACGATGACGCGGGCTTTTAAAAACGATGGATTCGACGGCCACTTGCTGCCAATCAAATCAAAATGGTTGATTATAAACGATCGAACTGAGGGGTCTTCTGGAGCACCACGAGAAAGCATGGATTCAGATATTGCGGTAGCTATACGGACATCGAACTCATAGGGGTAATTATAGTCGTTCATTTCGCCAAAAAGGCCAAAGGCTTCAACGTAGGCTCCTTGCCGCAAGAGAATAACCGACTTATTAAGTAGCAGGAATCCAAGTGAATGGGAACGACTTTGAGCGATCAGAAGAGCTTCATCATAGAGGAGAACAGCTTGAGCCGGATTCCCTCGTCGCACGGCAATCATTGCTGCTATCTCAAGTCGCTCTGAGCGGCGAGGACCAAGTTCATCTAGCTTTAAGACGTGATTTTCCGCCACGAGCATGCGTGACAAGTCCCCGTAATCTACAAGAAAAAGCTGAAGGTATGCAGCTATGTATCGCATCTGATAATCAAACGGACGACGGGAAACTGCTGCCTCGGCCGCAGTTGATAAGCGCATCAAGGATTCATGCATGGCAGTTGACCGGTGCTCCTGCAGGACGTGCCAGTCAAAAAAAGTTTGAAACGTGTGTCTTATGTGGTCATCCGAGTAAACGTGCTCCTCTTGAAAGAGCTGCATAAATAACTTTTCAGTTTCCTCAAAATTTCCAGATTCAAGCGAGGTCATAGCCTGTTTATGGATAATCGAATTGCGAACAGGAGGCAAAAGACAGGTCAGAAAAATACAAACAGCAACGCCTATTGAAGCCGCGTACGTAAAAGATGGCGTAACAACGAGGTCATGTAAATCTTCCTTGGTTTCTGGGCGAGAAACAAACGCAAGCAGCATGAAAGTCGACAACGCAAATCCAGAATGATCAAACATGAAGAGGCTATATGTAAACATCGCAATCAGGGCGCCGAGCAAAATAAGGGATTCCAAATCTTTTAAAGAAATAAAACGCTTTGAGGCGAGATACATTGCCGTAACCCAAATCGAAAGATATGCAAAGAAAACAAAAACCCCACCAGCAACAAGAATATCAAAAGGCTGACTATGCGCGCGGCTGAACCAAACTCCGCCCACTAAAGATGGGTATTCTGATGGAGAAAATAGACTGTCAAAGACAACGACGAAGCCATCAAGCCCCCAGCCGAGCAAGGGTCGTTGCATAAAGCCAGAGAAGGCAATAGACCACAATTCGATTCTATCAGCACCAAAATCTTCAGTCAGGATTCGATGAACAGAAAAAGGAAGGTGATTTTCTGCCCATTGCGCACCAGGCGAAGCTCGAACAAAGAAAAGGAAAGAGCAGGCAAGTAGCACAAGCGAAACAAGGAGTAACATGAGACGCTTTTTCATTCGGTGAGATCTTGATTTTGTGTACACGAGGCATATAGCGACCACAAAAAAACTAATGGAAATAGCTAAAATCGTGGAACGACTTCCCGTTAATATCAGCGTAATTCCATGCAGCAACAACGAGAAAACGAGCGCGACACGGAGTCGAAAGCTACGCTCACGTAGCAGTAAAAGCAAAATGACAAAAAGATGAAATGTACAAAGAGATGCGAGGAGCAATGGGTTGCCCGTGGTCGACAAAAGTCGCAGCTTTTCATTGTCGATATAGGTAAAAAGCTCAAAAAAGACACCGATACTGCAAACGATCGTGCTAAAGACGACGCTTGAGTAAAAAATAGTTTGCCACTGCTGCCATTTTAACCGTAGCGATGAGAGCACGGTGAACAGTGCCCAAAGGTGGAGGTAAAAAAACAGGCCACTCATACGGCCGGAAACGGACCAAAAGGAGCGAATCGGATCCAGACTAAAAATCGTAGAAATAGAAAGTAGTACAGTGAATGCTGAAACGACAAAAAAAAGTGGAGAACGAAACTTTGGCCGGAATTGAGGATACTGAATAGCAAGCGGTACCCAGAGAAATGTCATGATTTCGATGAAGAAAAAAAACCAGATCGCCTTTGGCATTGAATGAGTAAAATACGTCAAATGAAATGAGAAAAGCGGCGTTGCAGTGAGAAAAATGGCGGCAACCTGTATCGCTGAGATAATATGACGTGATCGTATTTGCTTAGGCATAGACAATGAACTTTTATCGAAAAATGATTAAGAAATCTCGGAGCTCAGTCAAAAAGGGGAGAACAAACTCAAAAAATGCAAATGGTAAAACGGTAAAAGAACTGCACAAACAATGATGGCTTCTCCAGATAGTTACCGTGCAAAAACATGAGCTATCGACCTTCTCCACGAACAAACATGGTAATAGTTTTAAGTAAGATCTTAAGATCAAGAAAAGCGGAGCGATGAGATAGGTAGTACAGATCGTACATATGTTTCATTGAAGCATCTTCTACGCTAGCACCGTACGGATAATTAATTTGCGCCCAACCAGTGATGCCGGGCCTTGCAAAATGCCTCGCTTGATAAAAAGGAACACTACGCGTGAGTTGATGGACAAAAACCGGACGCTCAGGTCTAGGACCAACAAACGACATGTCTCCGCGGAAAATATTCCACAGCTGTGGAAGCTCATCTAAATGCATATGTCTCAAGATTGCTCCAACAGATGTCACCCGAGTGTCATTAAGCGTTGACCAGCGCGGCCCGTCTACTTCAGCTTCGGGGATCATGGTTCTAAATTTAATCAAGGAGAATCGCTTACCGTTCAGTCCGACCCGAATTTGCCTGTAAAAAATTGGACCACGACTTGAGAGGGCAATAGCGACAGGGATGATTAAGATCAACCACCAAATCAGCAAAAACACAAGGAGGCAGAGCGCCAGGTCGACAATTCGCTTGACCCGGTCAAACTCACGTTTATCAACAGTCTGAATGGTATGAAGTGTGTGGGAAATAGAATGAGCTGAAAGTGGGACTCGCCTGTGAATGCGCTCCCAAAAATGAGGAGAATCTAATACTGTGTACCCTGCGAGCGCAAGCTTATACCAGTAGTCTACATGTGCATGGAAGGCGCGGTCACCAGTAACAATAAGATCGACATGTTGACTGCTCAGAAGCGAATCCAGTTGAGCGCGGTCGTCCGCGACACGCCCAGAAAGCGTATAAATTTCGGAATTTCTTGAACAAAAGTCATGAAAAAGACTTGATTCATTTTCTCCAAGCGCAAAAAAGGCAACATGTTGTCGCATAGAATCGCGTACATGACGTTGCTCTAAGATTCGCCAACAAAGACCGAGGACCAGAAAACATCCTGCAAAAAGAGCAAGATTTGTTTTAGGGGAAATATCAAAACTGCCAACAACGTAAAAAAATGCAATCGTGAAAGCGATGTTAATAAGAACGGCGGTGCATAGACGGTAAACCAGCTCAGTTCGCGAACGCCAGCGGTAAAGGGAATACAAATCTAAAATGAAAAAAACAATAATCCAAATCCCGATCAAAATGGAAAACGGCACAAAGTGCTGTGGCCACTCGTCCCAAAAAAAATCTTTCCCCCCACGTAGGAAGAGCGCTATGGCTAAAGACGTATACAACAGAACAACGTCTGCTGCAACGAGCCTCCAGCTTCGCGATCCTTCATTCATAACTATCTCATTTGCTTACCCGACCAGGTCTTCCTTAGGTACATGCGCGCTGAAGGAGGAAATACTGCAGAGCGAGCAATGTTTTTGAGCGCGATCAAACCGCGAGTGACAACCAATTTAGCCCCCCATTCACGACGGATGGATCGAATACGAAAAAGATCAGAGTAAATATCCAAATGATTTTCACGAAGACGCTTCACAAGCCATTTCCGGTGCAAACGCGCCCTGGAAACCATGCTCTCATCTGCTCGTCGATAGTAAAATAAAACATCAGAAATTCTCCTTCCATGCCATCCATGCTTTCCCAAGTTCACCCAAAAATCCCAATCCTCATAACCATAAATCATGTTCGGATTATATCCGTGCACTTCATGCCAAGCAGCTTTACGAGTCAATGCGCAACCGGTCACTTGATTCTCCCACAATGTTCGATAGAAACTATACTCAGGCTGTCGCCAAACAGTGTCATGCATTCCAAAGTTCGCATAATCACTAAACACAAACCCCAGCCCATGATCCGCCTCCAAAATCTCATACGCCTTCCGCAAATACGTCTTATGAATCTTATCATCCGCATCAAGCGGCAAAAAATACTTCCCCTTACTCACCGCAATCCCATTATTCCGCGTCTGCGCCAGCCCCTGATTCTCCTGATGAATCACTCGCGTACGAGGCTTCTTCAATCGCTTCAGCAAACTATTCGTAAACGCGTCCGTAGACCCATCGTTAATAACGATAATCTCAAAATCCTGAAAATCACTCGCCAACACCGAATCGATCGCCTCCTCAACATACTGCCCATGATTAAAACAGGGGATCACAACACTAATAGCAGGCAATGTGGACGGCACATTGTATGTTGACGGCGAGTCATGCATAGTATAATCCTACGAAATTATCAGAAATCGCGCCAGTCCTTATGCCACTCCCAAACTTCATCATCGTCGGCGGACCAAAGTGCGGAACCACTGCACTCTGGGATTTTCTCAACCAACATTCGGACATTTTTCTCTCTGACCCAAAAGAACCAGGCTTCTTCTCGCGAACAGAGGGCGTGCTGGGGTCAAAGCAATCCATCAAAACCTCCTCAGCGCCGCTCTACCAAGGATATTATGATAGGGGACTAAGTTGGTACCTTCCGCTTTTCAATACCGCTGGCGCCGCATCAGCGATCGGTGAAGCCACGACCTTCTATATCCACACAGAGGACACGCCAGAGCTCATCAAAACCCACGTCCCAGACGCAAAAATTATCTTCATGCTAAGAGACCCGGTCAAGCGTCTATATTCACAATACTGGCAAGAATCAAGATTTGGATTTAAGAACGACGACTTCCCGACGTTTGATAAAATGATTGAGGACGATCACCCGAGGCTGCAGCTCTACAAAGAAGTCAGTCATTACAAGGGTCACATCAAACGGTACAAACAATACTTCCCAGACACTCAAATCCTCATCATGACCGCTGAAGACCTAAGGTCAAGCCCAGCCGCACTCATGAAGACCGCATGCGAATTTCTAAACGTTGACTCCAGCTTCACATTCCAAACCCAAACAGAAATAAACAAATTCGCCAAACCAAAATTTCCAGCACTGCAACGCGCACTTGCAAACATTGGTCACAAAATCCCAGACGGCCCACTTAGAATTCAAACGAGGCTCAGAAAACTCAAGCAAGCCCTCCCGCTCACATCAAATGCAGAATACCCGAAGATGAAGCCAAAAACACGCCAAGAACTCATAAAAGAGTTCGCGGAAGACATCAACTACGTTGAAGTAATTTTGCAAAAAGATCTTTCAACATGGAAATCCTAATCACCTCATTCCCATCTCGACCTTGTGGAGAGATCTCTCGACTTCGCTCGAGATGGGAGGGGATAAACATATGATCATCAAACTAGGTCAACGACTCCCAAAGCCTATCCGAGAATCAATCAAAAAAGCTCTCCCAGAAGAGATCCTTCACAAATGGTTCAAAAAAGACGATTTCGAACTCGCATATCAAGAACGCTGGGCAAAACGCTTTTCGCAAGATCCAGCAATCGTCGAGCGCTTTTGGAACCAGCATCGATTCTTAAACGACATCAAACAACACATCGACATCACCACAGGTCGAGTCCTTGATGTCGGCTGCGGCATCTCCACGGCCCTCCACTTCATCGGAAGCCAACAATACGGCCTAGACCCGCTCGCAGAGCAGTACAAGAAGCTCTACAGCTATCCAGCAGGTATAAATATCATCACCGGAACAGGGGAGGGAATTCCATTCGAATCTGAGCACTTTGATATGGTCATCAACTCAAACGTTCTCGACCACGTCGAAAACCCGGAAAAAACCATCAACGAAATCCACCGTGTACTCAAACCAGGAGGCCACTTCCTTCTCACCGTAGAAGTTTTTTCAGAACAACAAAAACGAGACCTCGCCCACCCACATTGCTTGGATGAAAGCCAGCTAAACAATCTCCTTAAAGATAAATTCGACATCAAACTGAGCAAGCAGACTCCTTGGATTGGTTTATGGAATTTCGAACGGAATGACGACATGGAACCGGAAAACGACGAACGAATTATCCTAGCAAGAAAAAAACCCCCTACTTCAGGGAGTGGGGTAGAGCCTTGCAATAATAACAATGAGGCAAATCGGGTAAGCAGACACAATCGCGAGGCAAATCGAATGGAGCCTATCGTCAACGAGGAATTGTGACAAACGATACACGGCAATCGCCCAGCAGAGCGCAAACATCAACGTAGCGCCCGCAGCCGCATTGAAGAGACCTGTCTTCAATGCAATCAATGCACCAAACAGAACAAGAATATGATGCGAACTCATGACCAGCAACCAGCAGTGAGCCCTAGGTAACCAATCACGCATCCAGTAACAATTGACGCCAACATGGTGTAGCCAACGACGTTAAACCGCCTGATCAAAAAACTGACGAGCCAAATGACGGCAAGGAATCCAATGGAGACCAGGACTAAATCAGGCCTGTTCGTGGCAAATCTGATCACAGAAAGCAGAACGATAACGGTCACGATCTCATTCGGACGCATCATCGACTCCAAACAACTCACGCGGGACAGTCATAATGAACCGATCAGGCGGAGGCCTCATCCAGGACACGCGTGCCTGTACATGACGACGATAAATCACGTCCACAACATGGCTCTTGCACGCATCATGATCAAGCCGAAAGGCGCCCACGAGATCATCAGGCAGCAACATCTGCGTCCAAGGATCTTCAATCTGACCAACATGCCACTCATGATCCTTCCAAATAGCAATGCGATCATCGAGGCAGTACAGCTCCGCATCAAAATTGCCCAGGTATTCGTAGACGCGAACCGTCCACACATCTTCCTCAACGCTGTATACGGCCATCGGCTCACCGGCAGCCTTGCTTTCCGGATGAATATTCCATTGTTGAGGCCGAGGGCGCTCATGAACTGACGACTTCGGGCTCGCGATCAAGAGGATGACGCACGCAAAGCCGGTCATCAGATCCGCCATCGTAATGTAGAACAGGTTTCTCATTGAGTCCGCCAGTCTTGCATGGCAGAGTCGTCATGACTCAAGCCGTCAGCAAGCATCAAAACACTCGTCAGAATAAGTCCGCCGGCCGTCGTCAAAAACGCATATCCAAGCTGATCGATATCAGGCTGACCACGGCCCCAAGTGGGCAAAAACGCAATCATCCCAACGACCGTGCCATAAAAGCCGAGCAGCGGAATGATCGACACCGCCATCTCAAACCGCTTTCGATGCAGCCTTGCATATTGCCCAAACATCGCGTGATACCGCATGTACCACGAGTACGCGCCGACGCCAAAAACTGCGCCTTGTGCATTCACCACCCAGCCCTGCTTTCCATACTCACGAATCTCCGGGAACACAACAGGAATCAGCATGCTGCTCACAAGATAGCCGATGATAAGAAGACCGCACAACCTTCCAAACATTTTCGCTTCATTCATGATCTTCTCCAGTGCAAAGAACGAGGACTGAATGTACAGAGAAAATCAAATGATGTCAATGCTATCGAAGTAGTCATCACTGACCTCGACATCTTCAAAACCCCCGCCATCCATCTGGAAGGCGGGGGTTCAGTGTATAGAGCTAGTTGCTCTTCTTAAAATTCACTTTAAACTGCGGATAGTACTTATTGTCCCATTCATCGATAATCTCCACCTCCTCATTATTCGCATACATATTAAGCGCAATATCTGCCAACAGCTCTTGATCCGTCGCAATGTCAATCTTCAAATCGTCCAAGTCTTCAAAATCCGCACTCTGGGATCGAATCTCCATCTCAATAGATTTCTTCTCCTCCCTCAGAACAAGCATCTCCTCGCCGATCTCTTTATATCGAGCGTTATGTGCAAGTTCATCTTTTAACATCTTTGCAATCTCGGAACGCTTTTTCTTATTCACCTGCAGGCGATTGTAAACTTCCTCAAGTTTGGGCATACGTGTAGTTGTGGTTAGTGATCGACAGTATATCATGAACCAAAACATCTGCTCAGAAGAGCAGGAGAGAAGCCATAAGACCGGCGACGCATCCGCTCAAAAGCGAAAAACAATCCAAAATTCGCGTGCCAACTTGCATGGTGTACCGAGGCAAATACTGATTGAGCTCTCGCGCATCCGACAAATCATCAATCGGCGCAATCAACAGCTCCCATGTCGAGGTATCGATGAGCGTTGACGAGAGAACGCGGTACCAAGCGGTTTCAGATCGAACATACCGAGGACCAGGTCCGCGGACGTGCGTCAACCAAGCCTCACCGACCAACCGAGTGATCGCATGTAACCCAAACGAGATGCTGTCAAAAAAGATCATCGTAACTCCAGTGCATAAATCAACCAAAAAATCAACAAAAAGTCAACCAAATCCATAAAACGTTTGACAAAACGGCCAAAATATGCTATTATGCGCGAGCTCTCTTGTTATTCATATAAGAGCAGCTCTAATACATTTGTTTGCTCATCATTATGAACAACAAGCTATTTGTCGGAAGTCTGCCATGGTCAGTTGATGACCCAGCACTTCAAGGTCTATTCGAAGCATACGGTGAAATCGTATCAGCTCGAGTAGTAACCGAACGAGACACAGGACGAAGCCGAGGATTCGGATTCGTCGAGTTCGCTGACGAAGCTTCAGCTCAGGCTGCCATTGAGGCACTTGACCAGTCTGAAGTCGAAGGACGAACAATCAACGTCTCTGTTGCTCGCCCACGCGACTAACACGCTACGACAAAAAACGCAAAAAATCGCAGCTTCGGCCGCGGTTTTTTGTTTGCCAAGATTAAACACATTGACAGCAAACATCGGCAATATATACTCGCGGCATCAGGAGGCAATCATGTACGTCTTGATGCTCATGGAGGACGGCGAATATTCACGCAGAATACAAGCCGGTCTCCATTCTCAAACCAGAGGCATCGAAGTTGTAATTATTACAACGTTCGCTGCCGCACGTAGACACTTCGACGAAAAGATGGGCAACATTTTCGCGATCGTCATCGACGCCGCGTTTGAATGCCCTGAACGCCCGATCGCTCGATGCGTCAAAGCTGTTCAAGCCTGGCGCGGACTTGGCTTCACGGGCCCGATCTTCGCCGCATCTTCCTTCACCGACCTCGAACTGAGGGCAGAGGGATGTGAGGGCGTCCAACCCAACGATGTCGTGGATCGACTTCTCAAAGAACTGGAGACCACTCATGCTCGAAGAGCATCCTAACCCGCCTGCAAACGGCGGGACTTATATTTCCGTTATCCACAATCCAATTTGTGAGTCTGGTATACTCAATTTCGAAAAATTGGTTATGCACCAGGAGGTAGGTCACATCAAAATCCCATCGGCCGTCCACAAACGTGGACGACGTATGGGATTTTCCTTGTTTCTCACTTCCTCCTCCCTCGTGGAGGAGTTTTTTTGACTGAACCTCCTTTGCTGCTCTAGGTGGTGTGATCAGCCACCCTGGGCGCCAATGGAGGTTCAGCATCACGAGTTGAAAACATGTTGGAGCACGATTGCAATAGCGCTCCCAACATTCAGTGACTCAACAGAAGGGGAGTGTACGAGAGAAATCGAAACCCCTTCAACATCAAGCAAGATCCCACACCCCTCAGAGCCAGCAAGGAGCAAACAAGGCGTTTGCATAGTTGAAACATTGCGACCACCTTCAGACCTCTCAAGTCGATACACATGACGATCAGCGTCTTGCCGAAAAGCGGCAAAGTCAGAACGGCGAATTTTCAAAAACGGCACCTCAAACATCTGCCCAGCACTGGAACGAATGACCTTTGGACTTGAAACATCAGCACTCTCAACAAGTACCAAGCTCGCATCAAAAGCTGCACAGAGTCGCAGAATCGTTCCAACATTGCCAGGATCTTGAACGCGATCAAGGACAACGACCACATCACGATTTAGCACGTCAGCAACAGACCACTCCGGTACACGACAAACAGCGGCAACGTCCTGAGGGGTATCAGTCGTAACCAGTACATCAAACCGTTCAGAATCATCACGCGTAAAACGAAACTGAACAAAATCCAAGGCCGCCTCAACAAACTTTGTTCCCTCAACCAAACAAAGACCATTTTTTGCACGGCCTTTTTTTGTATGAAGTGACTTGATCAACTTCTCCTGAGCCTTGCTCAACGATGTATTCATAGCAAAAAAACATATCAAAAAAACAGCAAAACGTCAATCCAACGCATCAATATCCGCCTTCTGCGCATAAAACAACGCCATCTCCTCCTCCGGAATCGGATCTCCCTCAGGAAAGTCCACCTCAAGCGGATTCACTTTCTCGCCGTACACCAAAACCTCATAATGCAAATGCGGCCCTGTCGAATACCCCGTACTTCCCACGTACCCGATGATCTCTCCTTGACTCACATGCTGCCCAGCCCCAACCGCATACCGACTCAAATGCGAATACGTCGTGTCATACATCCCATTGTGACGCACAGAAATATGATTCCCATACCCCCCATTCCAACTCGCTCGCGTCACTGTCCCGTCAGCCACCGCCATAATCGGCGTCCCAGTCGGCGCCGCATAATCAATGGCACGATGCGGCGTCGTCGTGTTCAAAACAGGATGATAACGCGCATACGTAAATCCACTTGTAATCCGCGAATAACTAAGCGGCGCCTTCAAAAACTGACGAATCATCGAATTCCCATCCTCGTCGTAATAACTTTCAAACCCATCCGGATCAACATACCGATACGCATAATCCGTATGCCCCATGTTCGTAAACGATCCCTTCAATACGTCCCCAGTCCCCGCAGCCTCACCATCTCGCCATCGCTTCTCATACACCGCATAAAACGCATCGCCTTTCTGCACCTGCGTCGCAAAGTCAATCTCCCAAGCAAACACCTCCGCAAAATCCAAAACAAGCGTCTCCTCAATCCCCGCCGCAAGCGCCGACGCGTACAAACTTTCTTCAATCGTCACCGCCGCCGTCTCAATCGTAATGTCATATGCAATCTTCTCCATCCGCGTCGGAAACTCCAAATCCGCCAGATCAACCACGACCACATCCTCCTTATTCGGCTCATACTCAAGCCGTAACTTCTCCCCAGCTAAACTCACAAGCCGAATCTCTTTCCCCACCCGCACATTCGTAAAATCAAAAATCTCCTCTGCATTCTCCACAATCACAAGCGCATCCCCATAACCAATCCCAAGCTCATCACAAACAGACGTAAACACATCACCATCTTGAATGATGTAAGTCTCAATCTGCTCAACCGGCCCTCTAATGATCTCCTGATCGCCTGCATCATCCCCCTCTCCCATCTCGACCTCAGTGGAGAGATCCTCCCCGCCCCCACGAAAAAGAAAAAAACCACCCAGACCAAGTGCGCAAATCAAAACGAGCAAACCTGTCTTCTTCACAGTGAAGTAGCGATTAAAATTTAATCTCAAAAATATTCTCTCGATCTCCAGAAAAATCCGAATACCGAATCCATGTAGGCTCTATTCTATAATAGGTCTGGTCAGGATGCGAGGCATACGTCAAGGACCCAGGATTCTTAGCAGCATGAACACCAATAGCCGCATCCCGCTCTTCAAGCAGGACCTCCCGAGCCTCGCCCTCATACTGCACCGTAATCTTGAGCTCACCAAACCCACCAACAACCACGCTCACAGAAGGGAAGACTTGAAGATTACGGTGCTTCCGTGCGGTCTTGTACGTCCCAATATTCAGACTCAGATCCTGGTTTTCAGAAAACGCTACAAGCGCCGACTGAGGCTTCTTAAACGGGGAGACCGTCGAGATCACACAAAGCGACTCGCGAGCCAAAAAATCTCGCACCAACTGCATCCGATCAAGACTCTCCATAAGCCTCAAATTTAGATTGAATAATCAAAATCACCTCCTCCGCAAGCACCTCCACCGCCGGGTCAACACTCGCATATTTCCGCATATACGCCTTGCAAAAATCAAAGTGCTTCACAAACATCTTCCCGTCACGAATCCACACCACTTCCATACTCGCCTCAATCTTATCAAGCGCCGCCACCACACGTGATTCAAAACTCTCACGCGCTTCATACTCCTCCCAAAGATCAAAAAGATCACCACGCCCCTCAAACACTTCCTCGGCCGCTCTCCGCTCCATCTCAGCTTTCGCAAGACGATTATCAGAACTCTGAAGCCCGCCATCCTCATCAAAAGGCGAAGAATCCCCACAGATGATCTCTGGCACATCATGCATGAGCGCAATCTGAATCATCTTCATCATGTCGACACGCTGACTCAATTTCGGCGCCATCAACATACTCAAACACGCAAGTCGCCATGAATGATCCGCAACCGAATCATACCGATCCGGCTCCTTCTCATACATGCTGTAATAATGCATACCACGAAACCGTTCCAAACGTTTCGCATCCCCAAGGCGAAGGACAAATTGGGCCAGTGATTTGATGTCATCCATACAAGGAAATCATAACAGGGAAGGGAAGATCTCTCCACAAGGTCGAGATGGGAACAAATCTACCACCATGCGCCCCATCTCGACCTTGTGGAGAGATCCAGTCAACAAACCGTCAACGCAAAGTTGACGAACCTCTCAGCGAATTGATAACGTAAACGTCTACATCAACCTATGAAAGTACTCCTCCTTCAAACAAGAAAACGGCAAGACGTCAGCGACCACGAATTTGAACATTTCGTCCGTTTCACCGGCATCCCAGAACAATCAATGCATCGATGGAATTTCATCGAACGCGCCCCAGACCCGTCAGACATCAAAAACTACGACGCCGTTCTCCTCGGAGGCTCAGGATCATTCTTGGTTTCAGCCGGTGACCTCACAAAAAACATCCAAAATCTCAAACCAGTTCTCGACACCGCGCGAGAACAAGGCAAGCCAACCCTCGGCATCTGCTTCGGCGCGCAAATCATGTCCAAGCTGTACGGGGGAGATGTCTACCTCGACGAAGACAAAAAAGAAAACGGCACTTACGAAATCAAAACAACTCCCGAAGCCCGCGAAGATGAACTTCTCAAGGACTACCCAGAAACCTTCCAAGCTACCCTCGGTCACAAAGACCACATCATCAAACCACCATCCGCAACACACCTCGCCTCGTCAGACCTTTCAGACGTCCAAGCATGGCGCTTTCCAGGCGAGCCAACATACGCCTTCACATTCCATCCAGAACTTGACCAACAGGCGATGATCGATCGATTCAACTACTACGCAACAGAATATTCTCTAACTCCGGAAATCATTAAGCAGAAAACAGAGGCAATGCAGCCAACACCTCATGCACACGCAATTCTAAAAGGATTCTTTGATCGATATGTAAAAAATTGCCACTAGGCAATTTTTTCCTATGCAAAACATCTGATATAATCATCGTATATGAAAAAAGACGAAACGACATTTTCTAAACCAAAGACATTAGGAGAGCAGCCATCACATATGATTGACGTAGAATCTGATGAAACCATGTTTAATTTTGCAGAACCTGAAGATCAACCAAAACAAGATGATGGAACCGTTGCAGAAAGCACAGAGGCCCTGGAACGCACGGCTCGCATGTACAAAGGAGCATCAAATCCGGAACTAGACCTGAACCTAAAAATTGGAAACAAGGCCGTTATGGACAAAGGGCCATATTTTCAAAAGGCTGCAATAAAAGCCTCTACACTGATGGCAAGAATGCGACATGGCGCTGATGTTGACCCCGAAAGACTGAAACAGGTAACCATGCAAGAAAAAAACGCAGCGCCATACACGCTTGAGAGGAATCTGTCTTCTGCAGACGAGCGCACAGTAAGGCAGTTTAAGATGTTCTTACTCGTAGAATACGAAGACTTTCAAAAAGACTGGCAAGAACGCGAAACAAAAATCATCTCAGAATATAACGACCTCAGAAGCTTAACAAACGCAAGTAATCCAGAACTACTACCCCCATTTGAACTACTGAGGGGAAGATCCGAGAAAGAACAGCTAGATCTACAGAAACAGCTGGAAAGGCGCATGGCCGGAACAGCGCTTACCGACAAACAGGCTCAAGCAGTTATATTAATGTTGACCGAGTATCTAAACGCATTGAAATCGGTAGAAGATCTTGAGAACCAAGTCAAAGAAATGCAGGAAACAGTGGATTTATTCGACGCTTCTCAATCATCAAGGCAACACGCGGCCTAAATTTACCTATGCGAGTTCCGAGAAGAAAAAAAGAAGAGGAGGCGCGGCAGCTCAAATCAGTCCGTGACAACCACCTCACGCAAGCCAAGATCGACAAAATGAAACAAACCCTAGACTGGCTCAAAACAACGGAAAAACCTCGCGCCATCAAAGAGCTCCAACACACCCAAGAAATGGGCGACCTCTCAGAAAACGCTGGATACCAAGCCGCCAAGCGCCATCTTCGCCGCACAAACAGCAGAATCCTCTCGCTCGAAGAACGCATCAAAAACGCCATCCCCATCAAAACAGGGAAGTCAGACACGATTCAGCTTGGGTCAATGGTCACACTCTCAACCGACTTCACCTACCAAATTCTCGGCCAAGCAGAAGCAGATCCAAAAAACGGGAAAATATCGCATAAATCTCCACTTGGCTCGGTACTCATGGGAAAAAGGGCAGGGGATATGGTAAAAATAGGCGAAAAAGAGCTCAAAATAAACAAAATCAAGTAAACCCTGCCGCAACCATACGGCAGGGTTGACAAAATGCCAAAAACATGCTATATTAACTCCTGTTTCAATAAGCTTTTTCCGCATCATTTCGGTGCTGAAAAAGGTCATTGAAACCAATCGAGTTGGTAGAATCGTGGTGCGCTTTTGCAGACGATTCGAAGGGCTATGCAGCCCGCACTCAAGGATTACGTTTCTTATCCGTAGGGAGACCTGACCACGAACCTCAACCTTTCCAACCTGTTCAAGTCGCTTCGGCGACCTCCCAACCCCTTCGCCCGCAAAGCCGACGACGATCACCCTGTATTCGGCCCCCCGCCATCGCGGCGTCCCGCGCAGCTCCGTCGATTCCTGCACCGCATCCTTGCGCACCCAGAACTCGGCCTTGCGCACAAAGACATCGCAAACATCGCGCTCGTCGTGATCCTCACCCCGATCGTCACCATCACTGCTACCCTCAACCTCTTCTCCCTGAGACGTCAGAAGAAGCTGGACCGCAAGGCAACGGACCTCCTCGAGGAGGCCATCGAGCGCGCCTGGCGCTGCAAGGGTGAGAAGAACGCGAACCAGTCATCGAGTCCGAAAAAACATCCATCGCAGACCTCGCAGGGGCATATCTCCATATCACACTCATCGCCATGGTCTGCGGCGACATGCAGGCAGCATTCAGCGCTCTCCAGATCGCCGCAACCCTCGGACGTCACAACCGAACCTTCGTGGAATCACTAGAGCAGTACCTCGATATCATCCGAGCAGTCCAATCGCGTCAGCCATAACGCAACAGGGACCTCTCGGGTTTTTTATTGACCAATCTTCGAAAAAAAGCTACGATCCAACCGGCAAAAACCCGGAGAAATCCATGACGGACCCACGTCCTTTCCCACCCACAGACCTGCAAGTACTCAACCCCGCATTCGCTGCCGCGCTCGAGCGGGACATGAACTTCTACAACGCGACCAGGCTCCACGAAGATCTCGGAGCCGACGCCGTCGCCTACCGCAACCTTCGCGGGGCTGTCGATGGCATCATTCGAGCCATGTCGCGCAACACCGGCCTCATCGCTGCGGAGATCATCAAATCCCCGGAGGGATGGAGAAGAACGATGAACCTCGTTCTGCGACTCGCCGACAGACAGCCCGACAGCGCTATCGTCCTCGAGCTCAAGGCCGACGCCATCCGCGTCAACGCGCTGCTGTGCCAGAACGCTATCGGTCGCATCGAGCGCCGCAAGCGTCTCAAGCGCGATCGTCGCGCCAAACGCAGCTTCGGCATCGCATCAGAGAGCATCATCGGCGACCAATTCGACCTGAGCCTCAGAATCATGTGCGCCGCTGCGCACAAGCTCATCAACGCCATGCGAGCCGCCCACGAACGCGCACGTCCACCCCACGCCCCACGCCTCGACGGCATGGTCTGCCGCGCCCTGAGTGCAATCAACATGGCCTACACCTGCCGAACCGACGACCTCTGGCGCACGGCCGGCAACACCCCCCAGGCACCCATCACGCCCATGCAGGCACTGCATTGGCTAAAGAGCCATCCAGAAGCGTACGTCGAGCTCATGAAGTACGACGGACTCATCAGCGCCTTCACCCTCGCGCACTTCATGGCGCACACGCCGTTCAACAACTCGCATACGCAGTATCGCTTCCTCTACAGCATCGCCACGCTCGCGTGCTTCACACGCTACGACGATGAAGTCGTCCGTTTGAGCCCACGCATCGATGCAATGGCAGCCTCTCTCGGCGTCCCACGCCCAGCTTGGCTGACCGCACACGCCGCCTACCTCTCCGCCGCGTGATCCTCAACCCTTCTTCGGAAGGGTGTTATTATATCTGCATATGAATTACATGAAGAAATGGGGATTTAACAAAGCTCCGGACAGGCTAGAGGACAAATACAAAACACAAGAAAAATTTCGCGCAAAACAAGAAAAAAAGTACCCAAACCAAGCACCGGATGTCACAGAAGGGATTGCGCAATCAATCATTCGCTTAAGAGATAAAGAAATCGGAAAACTAACAAGTAGAACAATCACGCTTGCAGAGGATGGAAACTATTCCGACCGGTTCATTAGGGGATTGGAATACATTCCGAAAAGATTGCAAGAAGATAACGTCATAGACATCCGCGGGACACGAACAAGAATGGATAGGAAGGTGGAAAATCCAATCAACTACTATCAATATCAAACAGAGGCAATAGAAAGATTTGCTGACATGATGCATCCGGAAAAAATAAACAAAAGGTTAGACGAGCTAAAAGCCGCAGCAGACGAACGTGAAGTAGACATTTCGGACGACATGGCAACATTTGAAAAATACCTCAAACTTTTTCAAGAAGGGGATGAGGCACTGCAAAAAGAATTTGGAGGTATGCTCCTGGTTGACTCAAACCCGTTAGCATTTCTCAACATCATGGCGCCGCTACTCATCGGAATGGAACGAGAGGTCTACGCAGAACATGAAGCTGAACAATTCGACAAAACAATCGTGGAAAAAATGAGCAAAAAACTCCTATTTTTTATGAGTGAGCTGGCTCGAGAACGAAGTTTCAATACCAATTACAGGCACGGACTCTGTATCACCTACGCGGCAAACATTCAAACGAGAATTGAACAGGGAAGAAAAATTCGTGAAGCTCAGCATCAACACGACATCGTGCAAGAAACCGAAAAATTATCAGATGAACTCGAAAAGCTCGGAATCGTCCATATCTTCCAAGAAGGATCTCTGGAGCATAGATTTCTAAGACTCCAAACAAAGGACGGTCAAGATATATTCTGGGACCCAACAATTATGCAGTTCATTGAGGACGAACAGTTCGACTTTAGAGGCCATGAAGACGTAAGTCACCCAGGCTTCATTGGTACTGCAGACGAACTCAGAAAATACATCAAGACAGCAACAAGAGAAGGAAGAATCAAAAAAGCAGCGGGTACCCCAGACCTAGCCTACGAACGCTACTGGAACTACGGCGGGGCAGTCGAAAGGCAAGAGATGGATTGGGCTCAAATGCCGTAATCTTTACAAAATCAAAAAAACAAGCTAATCTCAGGCCGTTCTTTCATCACAGGAGAGCCAATGCCCCTCTCGTTCCCCACGGTTTATCGACCCATCTACATGAACCGCGAAGAAGCTCTCCGAGCTGCCGCGGAAAAAGCGGCATGGACAAGCGCGCATCTTCCACGCATTCTCGGACCAGAGACATCGACCTTCGCCCAGCTCCTCGCCCTCTTCGAGAGTATCGAGCAGGGCGGAATCCGAACCATGGCCAGTCAAATCGCTCGAAACAGCGAACTTTGGCATCGACTCGTCCAAGGCTCAAACCGTCTCGTCAGACGTGGCACGAACGCCTGCCCAACGACGCATCTTCATGCACGCATCCTCCTTCACGGCGCAAAGATGGCTCGCTACAGCATCAGCAAGATGCCACGAGAAGCGCGTGATCAACGAGATAAACGCCTGAACGACGCCTTCTGCATCAACAGTGAACCGGCGTTGGAAGAGGAATTCGAACGCGCAAGCAAACTCGCAACACGCGCAGGACTCGAGATCGTACAGTCCTTAAGACGCGCAGACGGCTACGCTTACCGCATGCTCATCGGCACCGTGCCGCAACTCGCCGTCATCGCCCTCGAAGCACGTGCGCTCGCGTTCACATCGCTCATCGATCACCAGGATCGAGACAACGAAAAAATCGGCAAAGCAGCACTCCGACCCAGAAAAGCCATCGCCTACATCGAGCAAGATCCATCCATCGCAAGAGCCTTTCGCCGCGCCGACGATCTCCAGCAACTCCTCGACCTCACCGCGCACCAAATCCGAAGCCCGTTCTACAGAAAAGATCAGGCTCGCGACTTCTACCTCAACCTCGCTCGCATCGCGTGCTTCACGCTGCATACAGATATCGCCGCACAGATCCTGCCGATTCTCTCTGCGCTCGCAAAAGAATTAGACGGATCAAAAACGACTTGGCTCCAGCACCACGTCACGCAGATGAGTCGGCCTCGATAACCTCACGAAAGTGAGGGCTTTTTATTGACAATCAACAAAATCAACCGTAAGCTCATGCCGCACCTTCCAACCATGGAGATCTCATGAATACCCCTTGCTATCTTTTCCCCCGCGGCTCGATCATCGCTTTTGATGGCACCTTCGGCATCGTCGTCGAAGAGCTCGCAACGACCGTCCGAGTCGACATGATGGACGGAACCGGCAAGCTCGGAGTCGGCTCAGTACCCAAGGACCGCGTCGTCATTCGACCAATCAAGCCAAACGGATCATACGACGCCCTCACCGAACTTCTCGCAACATCAGGCTGCCCGACCGCAATCAACGCGCTGCAATACGTCGCTCAAGGCACACTCGCAAACTGCATGCTCCTCTCATCGGACTGCGCAGTTCATGGCATTGAACTTCTTGTCAGCCCAGGAGCTATCCACCGCTTTCTGAATGAAGCAGGGAGCGCTAGACTTTCCGCGGTGAGATCTAAACTCGCAAACCTATTCAACCTCCTCGAAATCGGACAAGGCCTGAGCCCGAAGCTGGTGTTGAGGCTTCCGAAGTCGATCTATGGAGCGCAAATTGCGCTATGGGGCGCCGACCAAGCAGAAGAGATGTTCGAAATCCTCACCGATACAACGTACATCGAACTCTTCTCCGACACCGTCAAAAGACTCATTGAGCTCGATCTCGTCGAGCGTCTTGTTGACTTTTTGATCAACAAAAGCGACGGCAATTGTCAGACGTCTATCTACCATCACCTTCCCAAAAGCAAGCAGAAAGACCGTCTCGGAATCTGGATTGCGTTGCGCGACATTGACGGAACAAGCCCGCATCCTCGTATCCCGCAACTGAGCAAGGCCGCCATTCGCGTACTAGCGACTACGCTCGAAGCGCGCGACACGAGCCCATCCTCATTGTACAAAGTCGTAGCGATGCTAGACTTTGCTGAACAGGTTCAAGCCTGGACTCGTCTCGCCGCGTCCCAGAGACTCCCACACGCTTCAAAGCATCTCAGCGATGCGATGACATATTGGGAGCAGGACATCGTACCCCTCAAAGATGCCGCCCTCGACGGCCTAACGGCAGTCGAGTCGATCCTTGTCTACACGCAAAGACATCCAGACCCAGACCGAGTCTGTCTCCCAGGCTCGCGCATCACACTTCAACAAATCCGCGACGAGATCGCCACCCGAACCAAAACGGCCGATCCCGAACCCACGTAGACCTCATTCTCCGTGGTTTTTTAATTGACGCCCCTCACCATCACTGCTACCCTCAACCTCTTCTCCCTGAGACGTCAGAAGAAGCTGGACCGCAAGGTCAATCGTTCCGAAAGGATTGAAAAACGGGCTAAAACCCGTCTGCCTGTCTGAATTCATCAGCCAGGAACCTGGAGACGTCCTTGTACCTTCCAAATCTCGCCGAGGCGAGATGGAGCCCTCATGTACTCGCAAGACACCGACACCTCTCTCATCCGCTGGTCCATCGTCCACCCGAGCGGCCACATCACCGACCGCGTCCCGCACAAGAAGGACCCAGCAAGGCCCGGTGACGTCAGCATCCACCTCCGGATCGACGTCAAGACGCACGACATCACACCCAAGCAACGCGAACACGCCGAAGCCGAACTTCAGGCAATGTATCTCGCCGGCCTCCAGCGCCTCGGCGTGGCAGAGGATGAGGCAATCCCCATCGGTGCAGGCGTTCGCTATGGCACAAACTACGAACGCATCGGTCTCCTCATCTCGCAAACTCCAAGCAAAGCTCGCGTCAGAGTACTTCGCGGGGGAAGGTGGGGAATTGCAAGCATCCCAACCAACGTCCAATCCATTGAACAAGACCCACACATCGGCAGCAAGGCCGAGCTGATTCTCCGACTGGTCGAAACCGATGAAATCATACTTGGACCAAATCAGCCGGCAGTGCAAGAATTTATCGGTGATGATGCTCAGCTGATGACATTTGCAAAGGCAAGCATGGCCTCCGCAGGTATCTGCATTCTGCTGCAAGACCCGGCCACCATCCGAGAAGCACTCCTCAACGATCGCATCGTCAGCCGCCTATGCGACCACTACAAATCAGATATACCTGGAATGCTCACAAGACTAGACCCCGATCATCAAGTCACCCCACGTGAAGCACTCAGTCGAAATCGATCACTGTTTTCCATGGTCACAAGAGTCTGCAATGATGCAGGTCTTCTCGTCGAACCAATGCAGAGTGACCTCTCCTCTTCATTCGCGATTGAACTCATCAATCGCCTCATTGCCCTCGAAGCCTGGCAGGAGGCAATCGACATTGCGCGGCAGACGCGAAATGAAGAGCTTATGAGCCGCGCTTATCTAGCTGCTCCAGACATCCGCGATCGAGCAGCCGAAATCTTCGAAGGACTAATCGCTGTCAGTGCGAGAATGGTCTTTTTCACCCAAATCTCTGAACGACTGCACATCAGCGACCGCCGCGAGGCACTCATTGCATCCGCGCAAATACTCTTCACCCACGTGCAATTCAGTCCATTTCTGAACGGCATGGACTTGAATGCCGTTTTACGCGCCGCGCAAGCAGCGCGCGCCAAGGGCGTCACAATTGGCAACGTGCTTGCACGCTCCATCAAGGAGCGAGCAACGCTAACGCACATCCAAAGACTACCCGTCGACCTCTTCGAAGAACTCTCAACACTCATTGAAGAACAGACAGAAATCAACTGGAACTACGTCAAGCCCCTAATCTCCAGAGATCGCGCAAGACGCTCTAGGCAAGGAGGTCACTAGAAAACACTCCCTCCCGCAAAAACGGGAGGACTATTTTTTTGCCATAAAACATCGAACATCTCCTTGATACAAAAATGGTCCGTACGGAGCACATTTGTATCAAGGAGGAAATTGAATCAATAAAAACAGGGGAGGAGAGAGAACAGGATTTGCCAAATGCAAATGCATTTGCAATAATAGTGTCATATGCGAATGACCAAAGATCGAAAGCGTATCATCGATCAATTCCAATCAAGCCGCACATGGACGGCGGCCCAGCTTCACGCCGAGCTTGGGGGAGACCTCAGCACCATCTACCGCAATCTCACCAAACTCACCAAAGCCGACATCATCAAACAAGCCCACGTCCACGACGGCAAGACTCACTACGAACTCGCATCAAAAAAGCACCATGACCACAGCATCTGTAAAAAATGCGAAATCATCAAATGCATCCCGTGTCCCGCAAAACATCTCCCAATCCACAACTTAGAACTCATAAAACTCTGTTTTAACTGCGTCGTATGACCCTTCTCTACATTTCCATCGCCACCATCGCCATTGCGACCCTCTCCCTCATCGGCATCGCGATCTTCTACAAGGCAGAAAAAACCACAAACAAACTCATGCTCTCCCTCGTCGCTCTCTCCGCAGGAGCGATGCTCGGAAATAGCATCTTCCATCTCCTCCCAGAATCCTTCGAACACGCAGAAGAACACGGAGGAGACATCATGCACATGCTCATGATTTTTGCAGGAGGATTCGTCATTTCCTTCCTATTCGAACAATTTTTCAACTGGCACCACTGCCACAGCAACGAACACTCAGAAAAACACCAGCACAAATCCTACTCCCATCTCGTCCTCTACACAGATGCCGTCCATAATTTCATCGACGGTCTCATTATCGCCGGCGCCTTCATCGCCAACCCAGCCCTCGGAATCAGCACAGCGCTCGCGATCGCTCTCCACGAAGTCCCGCAAGAACTCGGCGACTACGCCGTCCTCGTCCACGGCGGTTGGGATCGCAAAAAGGCCCTTCTCGTCAACTATCTCGTCGCCATGACCGTCTTTGCCGGTGGTGTCGCGGGATTCTACCTCGCAAACCAAGTCGAAGGCGCTGTCTCTATGCTCCTCCCATTCGCTGCAGGAAGCTTTATCTACATCGCCGCAGCTGACCTACTTCCAGAACTCAAACACGAAGAAAGCAGAAAGAAAGCCATCATCCACTTCATCGCCTTCGTTATCGGAATCGCTATCATGGCAGTTACCGCATCAGTAGGTCACGGACACTAATTCCAGTCCCATCTCGACCTTGTGGAGAGATCTCGCAGCCCTGCCGTGATCAGATCTCTCGACTTCGCTCAAGATGGGAAGGAAAAGAGGATGGACAATAATCAATAATTAGGCTACTATCGCGTCATTATGAGCGACAAAAAAGAAGTCATCGTCCGTTTTGACGACGTCACATTTGAATTCGTAGAAAAGAAACCGCTTCTCAAAGACGCAAATTTTTCTATACGTGAAAATACCAAGATCACCCTCATGGGCCAAAACGGGGCAGGGAAGTCCACCATTTTCAAGCTCATCACAGGCGAACTCCAGCCGAAAAAAGGCACGATCCACATCAAAAACGGCGCTACCATCGGCATCGCAAGGCAAGTCATGAGCCGAGAGAACCAAGAAAAGACCGTCCGCGAGTATTTTGAAACAGCCTTCGACGAGATCCCGCGCAACATCCCCGCACTCATCAGCAAGGCCCTAGACGCCGTAAATTTCCAAATCGACCACCAGGCGCCAATCAGTAACCTCTCAGGAGGTCAACAGGCACGACTTCTTCTCGCATACGCCCTCATTCAAGAACCAGACATCCTCCTCCTCGACGAGCCAACAAACAACCTCGATGCAGAAGGTATCGGTCATCTCATGACCTTTTTGATGATGTATCCAAAGACGGTCGTTGTCATTTCTCACGATGCCGACTTTCTCAGCACCTTCACCGACGGCGTCATCTACCTCGACATCATGACAAGAGAAGTCGACCAATACGTCGGCGACTACTACGACGTTGTCGAAAAAATCAAAGCCCGAATCGAAGCCGAGCAACGCAAAAACGCTCAACTCCGAAAAGAAATTCAAGACAAAAAAGACAAGGTCAACTTCTTTGCGCACAAAGGGGGAAAGATGCGAAAACTCGCCTCAAAGCTGAAGGATGAGATCGACTCGGCAGAATCCGGCATGGTCAGAGTCAAGGAAGACGACAAAACCATCTCGCCATTCACCATCGAGGCAGGAAACTACACGAAAAAACACCTCATCCTCTCATCAGCAGGAATCTGGCAAAACAACGAGTGCGTACAAAAACCCGTCGAAATCGAAATGCGCAAAGGCGACCGCCTCATCGTAAAAGGGCCAAACGGCATTGGAAAAACAACCCTCCTCGAACGTCTCGCAAAACGGACAGAGCAGGGGGCCGAAATCCCAGAAGACCTCACGATCGGCTACTACCGACAAGACTTCTCTGGTCTTGATTTCTCCCAATCCGCCTACGACTCCCTCAAAGAAATCACCGAGGTCGACGACCCAGAAACCATCTTCTCGACAGCGGCAAGATTCCTCCTCCGCGGCGCCGTCCTTCAAAACCCCGTCGGAGCCCTCAGCGAAGGACAGAAAGCCCTCTTGTCCTTTGCGCGCTTCGTTCTCCAAAAACCAAACATGCTTATCTTGGACGAGCCAACAAACCACGTGAACTTCCGTCACCTACCTGTGATTGCAGAAGCGCTCTCAAAATTCGAAGGCGCCATCATCATGGTCAGTCACGACGAGCACTTCGTGAGCCAAATTGATTTCAACCTAGAGCTAGATCTTGGTCGACTAGCCAATAAATAGATCATCAAAATCGCAGCCATCTCGACCGGAGCGGAGAGATCTCTCGACTTCGCTCGAGATGGGAGATGTCTTCGCTCGAGATGGCGGCATGATCTATCCCCAAGCACAACTCCGCGACATGATATACTTTGTCGCGGAGGTCTATACATGCTCTCAAACCAAGAAGCATTCAAGCTCCGTGGAACACGCTGCACCGGCTTCCTCACCGAAGCTGCCGCAGTCGCAATGGATGAACCCGGCATGGCACATGCCCCGGTCGGCTTCACCCTCTCAGCGGCACCATGCCGCACCCCATCAGCCCGAGCGGTTCGTTCTCGAGGCCAAATCATCGCCTCAGAACTGCCAATCAGCGCTGACGGAATCGACCCACAGACCATTTCTGTCGGTCTTCCATTCTAGCCCGCTGAAACACCGCGGGACCCTTTTATTCGGAGGTTTCGTGAGCATCGGACAACTCTACGACATCGGCTTTCCAGAACTCACAGGTCGGGAGAACCCAAAGCCAAAACCCAAGACCAAGCTGAACATCATAAAAGGCAAACCGAGCGAGGGCCAGCTTTCCGAAAGCGGCGCACGCAAACTGAACCGACCGAATCTCACCGGTAGATTTCTCAAATTCACGCTCTTCAAGGGAGGCGAAGTCCTTCTTGCCACCGACCTTCTCATCGGACTCGTCGGTCGCATCGAAGGCATCAACCTCAATGTGACCGAGGGAGACATCATCCACGGCACCATTCGTCCACCGCTGAGTGAATTCGGAAAGAAGAAAAAACGAAAGAAGAAAAACTAGCCCAATAGGGCATTTTTTATTAGCAACTCTTTATCGCGCCTCGACATTTTCTTAACCTCAATCTCACGCCTCTTCGCTTCACCCTCATACAAATCGTTTTCGCGCCAAACAACCTCAAGCGGCAATCGACCACGCGTATACTTCGCACCTTTTCCTGACCGGTGAGCATTAAGTCTCTTTTCAACATCGATGGCTATCCCGGTATACAAACTCCCATCACCGCATCTTAACATATAAACACTCCATTTCTTCATACCTTCAAACAAGCCTCAATCCCCATCCGCGCCCCATCTCGCAAATGCTTAAACCGATCCGCATACAACATCGTCCCCCCAAACCACCGCGTCACCACACAAATTACGTCCACCATCTCCACCCGTCGCAACTCTCGCAAAATCACCATCCCAGCTCCATCTTCGCCATCGTCCGCCTTTCGATCAATAACCATCCCACGATCACGAAACCGAGCCGCATAGCTGTTATGCGTCGCTTGTTGATAATCACGATCCTGATATACGCACTTCATAAAAGCGCGTATGTCTTCATCAGACCCAACCCGCCCAGCAGTAACACTATATTTCGACCCACGATCAACAATCACAAGATCAAGCCGAGCCCATGCAAGGGCAGGCGACTTGTTTGTGTTGAAGACAAAGCCAGGCTGTTCATTGCTCATACTATTGATAAGTTTCATTCATCATGATATCTTATTTCCGTCGCAAGACGTAAGTAATCCGGGGTAGCTCAGTGGCAGAGCAGTTGGCTGTGAAACACGTCAGGTATACGAAAACCATGCCAGACAAGAGAAAATACGCCGACAGAGCTGAGTATCTCAAAAAAGCAGTTTCAAAAAGGCGCAAAAAAGTCAGACAAATGGCTGTCGAATATCTCGGCGCCAGTGCACGATCTGCAGCTATAAAAAATGCGGGAGTGCACTCGACTTTCATCATCTTGACCCATCAAAAAAAGAGTTTGGAATATCTCAAGATGGACTGACTCGATCGCGGGAAAGGGTGAAAAAAGAGCTCGACAAATGTGTTCTAATTTGTGCAAACTGCCATAGAGAAATTCATGCTGGCATCACGCAGCCTCCATCGGCAACGTTGGAGTGAAAACGAGGTGAATTGCTGGAAACCTAAATCGAAAGACAGGGCAATCAGCAGCCAAGCCCGAAAGGGAAGGTTCAGAGACTATCCGCAAGGAGTAGGGCTGAAAAATCAGTTCGAAGCGCCTCGCATCCCAAAGGGATGATGATATAGTCCACCCCCGATGGAAACATCAGGATAATGTGTAACCAATTGGTCGTGGGTTCGAATCCCACCCCCGGAGCCAAGAAAACATCACCGTTCGCGGTGGTGTTTTTCATTGCTGATAAAAATCTCGCAAAACCAATAACATATCGCTCGACCTCAAAGCGGGTTTTCTTATACACTAGAATCATGAAAATATACGTCGGCCATTCATCAAGCTTTGATTACAAAAAAGATCTCTACCAGCCAATCAAAAACTCAGAACTAAATACCAAACACGAAATCATCCTCCCGCACGAACATTCGATCGCACCAACGAATACGCAAGAAAAACTGAAAACAATGAACCTATTCATCGCAGAGGTTTCACATCCCTCAACAGGCCTAGGTATTGAACTCGGCTGGGCAAACTCAATAAATCTTCCAATCATTGCAATTCATAAAACCGATAGGACCGTATCATCATCCATCGCAACAATAACAAAACAAATTCACGAATACGCAAATGAGCACCAACTCATTTCAAAACTAACAGAGATCATTGGTTATGAAACTGTCCTCAATCCCCATCGTTAAAACATTGGCGAAAACACATAAAGGTCACAACAACACCTGATATGGGATCAGACATGCACTACATCGTCTACGACGAAAAACAAGCCGATCAAAAATGGCAAGAACTCGCGTCCGAAATGGCGGCCATAAAAACTCGCCAAAACGACGGCGACCTACCTGATGAGCTTCTTTGGATTTACTACACACAAAAAAGCGAGGGGGAAGAAAGAGCAAATCATCTACGGCATGCCGACGTGGTTTACGGCACCGTAAAAATGACCCCATGCGAGTACCCAAGCTCAGCAGGCAGGATAAACGAGAAATTCGACGAATTAAATGATAATAAATTTCTCCTTCCAAGAACCACGTGCACAACAAGAGAGTCAATCATTGAAATTGCAAATTTAGATGAGCCAACAAAAGAACAACTCATCCAACACCTAACGACACCAGACTTCAGAGACAGAAAAAATGCAGAAATACAGACCGAATCTTTTTTGCAAACAGCGAGAAAAGTAGCTGAGTGCTTAATAAAGCATCCTCAAGCAAAATTCGTCATGTGCGATTATCATGACTTCTATTTCACCTCATACGAATCCATCGAGGCACACCAAGAACGGCTCGATAAACTCAATCAAACATATTTTAACGGGAAAACAGGGGACATCATCAACGCAAAACTGCAATTCCCAAACATGGACCACCGAGTCATGGCAGCGGAATCAAAGCGAGACGCCCAAAAACCAAAGATCAACCAACCCATTCAGACAAAAACAAAAAACAAACACACGGGCCCGCTCGTGATCCTTATCATAGCCATCATCAGCATCATAGTAATCTTACTCTAAACTCATGATGCACATTTTATCTACCAAAACACTTGACACACCCCCATATTCCATGTAGTCTTCCAACTTAGCAAATCAAAACACAACATGGCATATTTTAAGAAATCAGGCACTGGAAAACGAGGGCCAGGGAAGTACGCAAAAAAAGGTGGAGGACAGAAATTCAGCCAAGAAAAAATCAACTTCAAAACAACGTGCAGCCAGTGCAGAAAAAGTTGTACCGTTCCGTTCAAACCAAATGGCAGCAAGCCAGTTCTTTGCCGTGACTGTTTTGATGGGGGAGACGCGGGGCCACGAGGACCACGAAAGCATCATGAAAAGAAGGCGTTTAAACCAAAACAAGCAATCGGTCCAACGCTCAAAGAAGAGATCAAAAGCATAAACAAGAAACTTGATCGCATTCTGAAACTCCTAGAAAAAGATGGACTTAGTTTTTAAAAGAAAAATCAGCTTATGGCTGATTTTTTGATACATTCAATGCGATAGCCCTATTGACAAAACGATATTTTTGTGCTATTATTAGCCAGCTTTCCAATCAAGGAGGTGAAAGCAATGTCATTCGCAAGACTACTCCGCGAAAGCGGAATCCTCGATGATCGTCAGGCTGCAGAGTCAGACGCACTCGATCAACTCAACGCAGAGGCCGAGGCCAAACGCAACCGCAAAAAGCACGACATCGTCACCATCGAGGACGTGCGCGCAGCCAAGAACGTCCGCAACTTCCGGCATCTCGCCAAGGAGCTCCTGCTCCGAGACACGTCGGACATCCGCGAGATCGTCACCCTCGCGCACGGCTACAACGAACGGACCCTCATCCCGAGGATCCTCCAGCTCCGCAACGCCCTCCGGGACAACCCCGATTCCGTCACGGACAGCATGATCAAAAACACCTTCCGCGCCTCCAGAAGAGGCAAGAAGGCCACCCGTTCCAAAACTCGCCATCGCAACGACTGGCGCTAACCTCAAGGAGGCCCCATGAAACTCATGGAGACTACTTTCTAAGTCCTCACCCCGCTGTGGGGGCTTTTGATTTCAACTAAATTGACGAAACGTGAACACCCGCAAACAATTCACGAATTTCTCGCTTCAAATCTAACCCCTTCTTCCGTCTCTCAACATCACGCTCAACCTCAGCTGTAATAGCCGTCGTCGTACCAGAAGGAACCGTCGTGTCCTCAGCAATAAACTCCCCATCTTCTTCAGACAAAAGCGTGTAAGACTTGTCCTCATACCAAGGCATAAAAGCGCCGTCCCAACCCTTCTTCGCAAATATACGATCGTCGACGTTTTCAAAAAAGATGTCGTGTTTAACCTCAATATTGGGAAAATGATGTCGAAAAAACGCCATGGTCAAACCTACACTGAGATTTGTATTCGCAAAATCATCAAGTACAAGCAAGTGAGGCTCATTCTCATCCGTCAATTCTGCTCGAGCCTCCATATTCTCAGCTTCCTCATCGAGTGCATCAATACTACCCTGAATAGCCTTCAAATACGGACCAACGTTGAACTCATCGTCAAAATCTTCAAAAAACTCCTCATCAGAAGACCAAAGTTTGTGTCCGCTCATACCTGGAAGATACCCATCAGCCCAAGCAACCTTTTCTCGCCCAATATTCACAAACAACATCTTTGGCGCGGCTTCGTCTGGAAAACGAGCCTTCCAAGCTTCACGAATCATCCAAGAAATAGGTCTTGCAGATCGATCTGGAAAAACGATAATTTTTGAATTACGAGCAGCTATATCATCAACAATCTCAAGAGATCTCGCCACAATCCTCTCTCGTTTTTCCATCGAATCAAACACAACATTAGATCTCTTCTCAACTTCGACCGACGGAAGGCTTTCAAATGAATTACTCATATAATCATATGTTCTCAAAAACCGAAACATTTCACAAATAAAAAAACAAAAAACGCGATCCCGGAGATCACGTAAGGACAAACGGGGTTACAACAGCAGCCACCACTAACCACAAACATCAATTGATTCGGCAGCATCCAATGACACATGCCGACAACACCGCAAACCATGAGCAGCACATGAGCACAAAACGAATGAACGGACATATCGCCTCCCGGTCAACCATAAATCATCAATCAAATGAACGCAACGATAGCCACAACCATCACCGAATGCTATTCTGTGTAACAACTCAAACAAAACAATATGAAAAAACACGAACGCAAACCTCGACCGCAAGAACAAAAAGAAGTCAAAGAAAAATCACCCTTGCTTTACATCGCGCTCGCAGGAAGTCTCGCAATTAGTGCAGCGCACGAACTCGGATGCTTAGACCAGCAAACAAGCACTCAAGAAGCCAGAAAACCAAACAAAAAAGAAATCAAAACAGCAAAAAAAGCACTACAAAAAGCTATTCATGCACTTGATGAATCAGAACGTACATGGACAGAAAACGAAGAGGATGACGAAAATACACCAACGACCACATATGACCTACGAAATGCAGGCATCACGACCGACCTTCTGAACAGCTTTCCCTACAAAGACGGGGAAGGGCACACCGCATTTTTTGATGAAGTCGTCTCCGACCGAATGAAGGCCGACAAAGACTTCGCAGACAGATATCAAGAACTCCTAGCCGACCTCGTCATCGAAACCGAAGACAATTTCATCCACGCCTACATCGATGGAGACGAAGAAAGCGACATCACCCTCACCTTGAACATGCCAACAGATGACGGTGCCTCATGGGGAGAAAAAGCAAAAATCACATGCGATACCCCAGATAAATCTTATGTCGCTCTAAATCAAGTCGGCTTCGACGGATTTGATCAACAAACTATGCAGGACGCTTTACGTGAAGCGATTCAAACCGTACTTGTAAACAAGGCAGCGGCAGACGTTGCAGAATAGTCTATGCAAAAATATTCAATAATGATCGCAATACTTCTGTTAATCCCAACCACCGCGATCGCGAGTGTAGCCATAAACACCTCCAACGCCTTTGAAGGCGCGGCACTCATCACGCCTCAGTCAGGCTCAAATAGCCCGGAAGGTACAAACGAGTTCTACCTCATCGATAACAGCGGAGCCCCGATCAATACATGGACACTGGATCTAGCAGGCGGCCAATTCGCCGAACTCCAACCCGACAAAACCATTCTTTACCGTCTAAATGCAAAAGCACAACCAGTGGATCTATTCGATGACATACCTGCATCAATCATGCATCTAAACTGGGAAGGGGAGACACTTTGGGAATACAAAAACAAATTCTTTCACCACGATTTTGACATGACACCTGAGGGCAACGTCCTCGCCATTCTTTGGGAACCCGTGTCCGAAACTAACAAATCAACACTCGGCATCTCACAAGAATTCTGGTCAGACAAAATTGTCGAAATCGACTATGACACACAAAACATCATCTGGCAGTGGAGCCTGCAAGACCACCTAAACCTTCAAAAAGTAAACGTCACAAGAGGTCAAAAAGAACTCTCACATGTCAACTCACTCGAATACATCCCAGCATCAAACTCCTTCAACGGCGCGGCCTCAGCTATCTTCAGTAGCCGCACGCTAAGCGACATCTTCATCTTAAACCTAGAAACAAACGAAATTGATTGGCAATGGGGATCTGGCGAGCTGGACGGCCCTCACGACCCATCACTCCTCGACAACGGGAACGTCCTTATATTCGATAATGGAGAGAGTAGGGGATGGTCACGCGCCGTCGAGGTAGATCCAAACACAAACCAGATCGTCTGGGAATACCGTGCGAGCGACCTCGCAGCGGACAGAATCAGTGGAGCGCAAAGACTTCCAAACGGAAACACGCTCATCACGGAAGGAACAGAGGGGCGCCTCGTTGAAGTCACTGAAAGCAAAGAAATTGCTTGGGAATATGTCTATAGCGGGAGCAACGGAAGAGTCGACATCTTCAAAGCAGCAAAATACAATCTTCAAGAGCAAAACGAAGCCGTAGAAAAAACATCATCAATAGTTCTTCCAATGATCTTTATCCTCGCCGCCTCTGCGCTCTCAGGGATTTTCGCATTCCTCATCACAAAAAAACGAACGATTCACTAGAAAATTTCAAGGGCTACGAACGTCCTTTTTTTCTTGCTTAACATGCTCCAAGAAACGCTCCAACAAATCAGAATCAACGTCGACATGCAGGCGCGTAATTGCTTCCATAGTATCGCCAACATAGTCATCATGATCTGTTGCAATATCCTCAATCTCTCCGAATTCTACCAACTTTTCTTTCAACACATAAGCCCTGTCCTGCAAACGACGAACTTTATTTAATGCTAATTCAGTAGATTCAACACACACACGCAACTCAGCACGAACCCCTTCCGTTTTTTTAACAATCCGTTTCACAAAATCCTGCTCTACAGCTGCCAAAAGCTGATAAGTACGCTGTTCTCGGAAAAAATTATATGCGGCATCAACCCGCTTCTTCCAAGCAGCTTTTTTTTCTTTTGATTCATAAAACCGCGGCTTCCTTTTTTTCTCCTGTCTAAATGCACGGCCCGCCCCTACGCTACCAGCCTTTGCCCGCTGCAAGCGCCTATCTTCCACAATATCCGGAAACGACATTCGGACACTAAACTCTCGCGGAACATCGTCTACCGCATACACATCTTTACGCATAACTTCATCCATCAGCGCACGTAGCTCACCCGCCTCAGCCAAATCCAGATCCCTTGTCTCTAAAAGCTCAACCGCTTCACTAGCCTCATCTAATCGTGGATTGAGAACGTCTAGACGATCTGCCAAAAAAGACTCACAAGTATCCAGACCATCAGCAGGGTTGTATCCATCCATCTCCGCAAAATCATCTTCCGACACTTCATCGTCATACGTGACGATGTCCTCAAATGCAACTTCAATGACACGCAAATCTTCCTGCAGCTCTTTCTGCATCGGATCAATCTCTCTGCTAAGCCGCTGTAAATACCGAGCCCTTCGTAACTCCTGATCCTCACGCACCGCAACAGCAGTCGCGCGTGCTCGATCAAGCGACAAAAGCGCATCGCTAGAACTACCCTCAATATCCTGCATCACAGCAATGTACGCATCAATCCTCACAGCCAATGCAGCCAAACGTTCATGCGAAGCATCTAAAAATTTATCAGTCTCGACAGCCCTATCACGAAGATCCGCAATCCGTTGCGCATGAACACCGTTTTCATCCTGCTCGACCAACGCATCAATATCCTGCTCAATTGATAAAACACTCTCACTAAAATCCTGAACACCCTTCAATGTACGCGAGTACAAATCAAGAGACAGGTTGAAGCGCTTAAAAAACAATTCACGAGCCTGCGCCATCGCCATCGCCTCACTCCCTCTTTCCAGATCTTTTAACTCATCTGAACTAAGCTCATGGTTTTTCACCTCAATATCTACGACCATAAAACGATTTCCAGCATGGACCTCCACGCACAATTGTTACAACATCATTATAACACTTCAAAGAAATCGCACATCAAACGAAATCACAAAAGCCTGCTATAATGATTTTATATGCCAAAATCATCAAATAAAGGACAGCTCAATAAAGAAAAACGAGCACTGGAAAAAGAATACGCCTCAATATTAGAAGACCTGAAGCTATTCAAGAAACAAAAAGCAGCCCTCGCAAGAAAAGTAACAAACCTCAGAAAAAAAATCGACGCAGACAACGCGCGGAAATCTACAGACGCGCTAAAAAAGAATAAAGCCATTGCAAACAAAACCGCACGAAAAAAGTAACACGGGAGTCCGTGTTACTTTTTTCCTTTGTGCCTCTCCAGAAATCTTTGCAAATGTTTATTATTCGGCTGAACACGCATTCGACCAACAGAATCTAGAATCTTCTGACGATGCCGAACATTTTCAGAATCACCCAGATTCGATAATTGATTCATCTTCCCCGTGAGTTTATCAGCCCTTCGTATCGAACCAAGCAGTGGAGCCATTCGATCCCGAGCCTTTGTAGACGCCTTCGAAATCTCAGCACAAACACGCACCTCTTCACGCGCATCATCAAACAACTTCTTCACATACGCGCGCTCAATCTTTGCCAAGGAATGATACGTATACTGCTCTCGATAAAACTCCCAAGCTTCATCAAAGCGCTCTTTCCAAGCAGCCTTCTTTTCTTTTGATGCATAAAACCGCGGCTTATCCTTCTTCGCTTGCCTGACCCGCGCTGACGCACCGTTCATCAAAGCAGCGCTTCTTCTCACACGCTCACCCTCAGAAACATCTTCGTTGGACATGTCAATTTCAAATTCATCCGGCACCTCATCAATCATAAGTTCATCTTTTTGAAGAGCTTTTTGCATATGATCATCAATCTCATCACGCATCGACTGTGGAAGCTTCTCATGAACCAACCGATCAAGGTGGGCGGAAGCTTCCGTGGACCTCACATCATGCTCGCCGTAGTGTGTTGCGAGAAAAGAATCGTAATCAACGGCCCTTAAATGAACACTCGTCGCACCCAATTCAACAAGCGAATCCGCCTCAATGCTCGCATCTGCATTTTTTAAATCCTCAAATGCTTCATTAAACGCTGACAAAAAATCCGGAATCTCCCCCGAAGCCTCAGTCAATTCAGACGTTATACGCTCCAAAATAATCCCATTTCGCGTCTCCTCGCGCGTAATCATGTATCGAGTCGTTGCCATGGCGCGCTCAAGCGAAGCAAACGCTTCCTCATCCTTTCCTTCTTCGGCTTGCTCAATAGCGAGCAGCCGATCAATCTCAACAGCAACCCTCTCCAAACGAGCCCTAGCTTTCTCAAGAGCAGAATCTAAATTTTCATAATCAATATACGCATCAGCAATTTCTTGAGCTCTTGAGCCGTCGTCTTCAGCCTCAAGTCGCTCGATCTCGTATCCTTGCTTTTCAATAAGACGCTCATAACGTGCGACGGAACTCATCGTTAAACTGAACCCTCCAAGTTCGATATTAAGATGTCTAATAGCTCCTTCTCGCACCCTAGCATGCTCAATAGCCTCATCCCCCTGTTGTAAAATCTCTTTACGTTCATCGCTAAGCTCATGCCTCCCTAATTCAATGTCTAAATCCATACGTTAATCTCATCACTCTCATGATAAATATGATGCACCGAACAGCATCTCGATTTATTCCTAGTATATCACTATGCAATGCAATCTTATCCAGATCAATCAAATAAACAAAAAACTCTTCCAAGAAATGCAGAACACTCCTTGGAAGAGTCCCCAGACGAATCTAAGGCTCCCCACATCCTTTGTGGCCTAAACCACAGTGATCTCCATGAAGGAGAAGTTGGCGTTCTCGATCTCCTCGTCCGTGTACTCACGGCGGTCCTGCAGCCTCGGAAGGCCTCGGACCTGCATGACAACGACACTGTCGCCGACGCCGAGGCTGATGCGCGCAGGGCGATCAGGAATCGAGATCGGGAGGTCGAACCGCGAACAAGCCGCGTCGACCGTTGCCCGATGGAACGGGTTGAGGCACATCTCACAGGACGGGATCATCTCCCGAACCTGCTCGACCGTCAGGTCCTGCTTGCGCAGGTTGACGAGGCCAGAGGGAAGCATGGAAGCGCTGAATGCGAAACCAAAGTAACGAGTCATATCATTCTCCAACAAAAAAACAGGGCTCTTGCTGGCCCCAGGTGATGCACTCGACCATTCTCATGATCAAGCTTCTAGAACTGATGATCAAAATCATCTACTCTAGAAGAGGTACCCCAGTAGTAAGTTGGAACCCCTCTTTGCCCAGAGGTCGCGACTAGCTGCTGACGACCCGCCGGATCTCTTGGCCGTTGCGTCGCGTAACAACAACCTTCTTTCCGGCAGGGGTGGACGGCTTACGCCGCTGTTTGAGCTCGGCAGGGGACGTGGTAAACCACACCCGACCGTGGCGAATTTCGCCGTAGCTCTCTGTCACAAAGCTTTCCATAGCTTCCCCAGGTGACATCCGAGTAGCGCTCGGCACACAATCTATAACGTTGATCAATCGTCGACATGGCCCCATATGGCCAAGCGAGGCGGGTGATAAAGACTGCTTCGACTTCAGTACACAACCTTGCACGCCTAATTGCACAAGGGAACATCCATCTTAGCGCGTTTAGCCCCGTCGGGCAGAACCATCAAGAATTTAGCAAAGCCTCCTTCTCGAATTTCGGCTCGCACTGCAAACGCTGGGGTTCGTCTACACTACGAGGCCAATATTCAAGAATGAATCCTCCGTTTTTGAGCGCGAATGTTATCGCTTGCCCATCACGAGAAAGCAGTCTACCACGCACATCAAATTCTGTCAAGTCTTTACCGTAAAAACATTAACAAATCTACAAAAATAAACTAAAGTTAGCGATAAATATACAACATAAATAACAAAATAATGTGGAAAAATACACAAAACTAAACTCACGAACATAAATCAGAAACATAAACACAAATCTGCTATACTTAACCCATCGAAAATAACCTTTTTTGTATGTTGAAAAACTTTTTTTCATTGAATCCTCTCAAAAAAACTGAGTGGGTCCTACGTCTCGCTGTTGCTGGAGAATTCATTGGCCACGGAGTCTTCGCCCTTCAAGGTAAGGAGGGGTGGTTCAAATATTTCACTCCATTTGGCATAACCGATGAGCAAACCATGATTACCATTTTGCTTTTCGTCGGAATCCTCGACATCGCACTCGCACTCATCATTCTGTTCAAACCAAACAGGCAGATCCTTCTATGGATGGCACTCTGGGGATTATTCACCGCACTCATCAGATGGCCAATCGGCCCAGACCCATTCTGGGACTTTGTTGAACGCTGGGCAAATTGGGGAGCACCGCTTGCGCTCTACTACATTCTTGCCATAAGCCTTAAAAAGAAAAAATAATATCTGAACAATCATTCGAACACGTTGATCGAAAAACAATTTCACACTCACCGCACTGTAAAAACATCAAACTACAAACCACATTAACGCAATCAACCGGCACATTCGCCGGTTTTTTGCATCGATAGCACTTCCCAAGCACATCATCCGTAAGTACCTCCGGATCGCGCCCATCAAACACAAAATTCACGCCTTTATATTTCGTCTCAAGCCCCTGCGCATCAATCTGATGTTTATAATCAATGATTCCACCATGGAGCTGATTCACATCTTGAAACCCATGATGCTTCAAATACGCACTCGTCTTCTCACAACGAATCCCGCCCGTGCAGTACAAAAGCACCTTCTCATCCTCACGCCCACGAAGCTCCTCAAGCACAACAGGCAGCTCTTCTTTAAACGTCTTCACGTCTGGGCAAATCGCCCCCTCAAAATGCCCAATCTCACTTTCATACGCATTCCGCATATCAACAACAACCGCACCATCATCAATCGCCTCATTAAACTCCCGAGCAGACAAGTGCGTTCCCACATTTGTCACATCATACTCACCCTGATCAAGACCGTCCGCCAAGATGTAATCACGCGCTTTGATCGTCAACTTCCAAAAAGAAACCCCGCGCTCACTCAGCCCAACCTTAAACGACACGCCACTGAATTCATCACGAGCATCAACCGCGGCACGAAACCGATCAACATGATGCGAAGGCACACTCAGTTGCGCATTAATCCCCTCAGAAGCAACATAAATACGCCCAAGCACGCCAAGCTCAGACCATTCTCGATAAAGCTCATCGCGAAGCGCCTCAGGATCATCAATACGCACGTACCGATAAAAACTTATCGACGTACGTGTAAAATTCTCAGCCTCCACAAGAGCTAAACACTGTTCTTTTGACAATTTATTCGCTAGTCTAGGCATATATAAGCCGATTCTAGCCAAACTATGCCAATTCATCAAGTCTATAAACCAAAAGGCTGGACCCCACTCGACTGTATCAAAGCCTTAAAACGAAACAATCCATCACTAATCGATGTCCCCATGGTCTACGCCGGCCGCCTAGACCCCATGGCAGAAGGACAACTCATCATCCTCTCAGGAGAAAATCGATACAGCCAAAAAACCTATCAAAATCTAGACAAAACCTACGAAGCTCAATTCCTCTTTGGGCTCAGTTCTGATACGTACGATGCCCTCGGTATCATCAAACAGGGAAGGGCGCCAAACACAGAAATCATCAAAAAAACACTAACAAAAATCAAAAAAACCTTCACACTCCCATTCCCTCCATACTCAGCCTTCAAAGTGAAAGGGAAACCACTTCATTGGTGGGTACAGCAAGACCGCCTCGATGAAATCACCATCCCAAACAAACAAATGACAGTCTTAGCCGCCTCAACCCCAATCATCAAAACAGTAAACATCGACACAATTAGACCAACCATTATCAATACCATCGACCTCGTCAACGGAAACTTCCGCCAAACAGAAATCATCAAAAGCTGGAATGCAATCAAAAAACAACAACTCATCACCGCAAACATCACCCTAACCGTCACAGCCGGCACATACATAAGGGCCCTCGCAGAATCACTCGGAAATAAATCAAAATTTGGCGCACTCCTGCTAAACCTCAACAGAACTCAAGTCGGCGACATGATCGCAGAAAACACCGCGCGCATGCTATAGTTTTGCCATATGGAAACACCAAAAAACAGAGAAATCGAACAAAAAGAAAACGGCACAAACGTCACAATCAGAAACATCTGGATCCGTCACGCACAAAAACAGAGCGGGGAAGTCGCAAATAAAGAAGGAACCGGCATGTCAACATCCTCAATTTCAAAAAAAGGCGAAAAAGATGCCAAGGCTTTTGGTGAATCAATCAAGGCAGCGCCAGATGGCATCAAAACATATGTCAGTCCCGCATCACGAACATCCGAAACCGCCCAAACCATCGTAAAAGGCTACGAAAAAGAAAATACTGGGGTCAAAATCAGAACAGAACGCATGCGATACGAGCTCATCGGCGATCCTCCAAAAGAATTTCTCACAAGCTATGCAGCAGCTTTCGCCGAATCACGAGACAACGTCTTAGCAGGCAGAAGCATGGAGCAACTTTCATCAGATGAACAAGAAACCGTCGCGGAAGAAGCAGAAGAAAGCGTCATTACAAACTGGCTAGAAAATCCAAACTCATCAACCGCAAAGGCATACTCACCAGCCCAAGCAGCGAGCGACTTTGCCCAAATCTTCGAAATGCGTCACGAAAAAATGGCAAAAAAACTAAAACCCGACTCAAACATCGATCTCTTGCATGCGACACACAAAACCATCACCGAACCCTTCCTCATATCTGGAGTCTTGATTGATGCAGAAACCGGAGAATCAATCACCTCCCTCCAACAAATCGGAGGAAGCCTTGGCACACTAGACAATTGGGAAAGTCGCGTGACCACAGACAACCAAGGAAACGCTACCGTAGAGGTAACCCTTCGCAACAAAACATATCAAATTGACAACAACGTGTTACAACGTCTTACATCAAGCTGAAAACTATGAATCCAATTTTAACGGGTACCCCCGCCGGAGCCGGCACAGCCAAAGGCCCGGTAAAAATTCTCACCGACATGCAAAACGCAGATACATTCAACGAAGGCGACATCCTTGTCACAACCATGACAGACCCCTCCATGATCGTCGTCATGGGCAAAGCAGCCGCAATCATCTGCGACACAGGCGGCCTCACAAGCCACGCAGCAATCGTCAGCAGGGAAATGGGCCTTCCATGCATCGTCGCCACTAAAACAGGAACAACCACCCTCAGAAACAATCAAATCATCAGCGTGAACGGTTCGACTGGAGAAGTCTTCGACGCCTAATATGCCAACCACATATCCACCATGGATCGACGGCTATGCCAAAGCCGTCTACAAACTCTCAGCAAGTCATGACCCATCAACACATCTGCCGTTTGATGGCTTTATGCTCATGCCACACTATGTACCAGAATGGGTTTCATTTTTGATGGGGCCAATCGACGCATTTACAAAATCAGGCAAGTCAATTCAAGACATTATCCACGCCCTCCCAGGCCACAGCTCATTAAAATTCAACGTATTCCTCCTTGCCTACATGTTCTCGCAGGCAAAAACCGACCCAGAGATTGTCGTAAAGATCACAAATTTCTTCGTGTCAGCTATCAAGCAAAGAGCAGTAAACGAAACGTGGTGGGCTGATAATCTCATCAAAAAATATCAAAATCCCCAACAATTCACCAAGCATCTCCAACCCGCCACAACCGATACAGCAAAAACAGCAGCAAAAATCTCCGCCGGCTGCGGAATGCTCGTCCACGCGCTATACAACGATTTCGCAACAGACCTCAGTTTCGATGTATACGGTCCATATCCAATCAATACATCAGAAACATTTTGGGTCAGAGAATACCAAAATCTAAATCCAACCGAACTTTGGCCAAACAGAGCATTTCCATACACATCCATCAAGATCTACGCGACCTATAAAGATCTAGATTCTAATGCACATTACATCGGATGCCACATGGACTATAAACAAAACCTCATAGAAAAACTCTCTCGCATCAATGTCGAAGTAGACGGAAAGCATATATCAAACGACGAAGAGCTTCTCAAAATCAAAGACACCATCTTCAAATCTGCAAGTAGAGAATTTCAAATCTGCAAATCCTGGAACTTCGAAAAACAAAAGCACATGTGGATGACTCAAATGTGCTACCAATTCAAACCATTTTTTGAGGAATTCAATCTCAATTGGCAGCCAACGAATCAGCTCCGAGAAGCCGTAAAAAACAAACAACTCGTTCAATATTGGGAAGATGACATGGAATTTACCTACGCATGGCACCAAGAAGCACTGGGTGCAAACGATCTCCGAGAGGCATACAAAAAAATCGCCGCTTCCTAGCGACGATGCCCTCCACCGAGAGCCTTCCTCCGAAGCCCTTCCTTTCGATTCTCAAAACTCTGCGCAAAAGAGATGACAGCATCAGGATACTGCTTCTTGAAATAAGCGACGTACGTCTCAGTAGAGCGGACAAAGTCCACGTACGTTGCCGCACGATCAGCACGCCTCGACGAATCCACTAAACGCCCCTTCGCTCCAACGTGAAGATGCGCGCGAACAGAGCCGGGAAGCCACGGAAGTCTATGCGCCTCGTAATAAATGACAATTTTTTCTACACGGTCAGGCATTCAAGCCTCCAAAGAACACCAAAACGCTAGCATGAACCTTCCAACAAATCAAGCCTACAAGCTGTCATAATACGCCACCGCTTCCTCATAAACCTCTTTCTGACTCGCCCAAATCACTAATCCCTCGTCAACTAAGCCCTCCAAAGCTCCGAAAAATATCTCAAGTCCATCCAAATCAGTGGAAAGAGGAATGTAAAAATCCAATTTCGCAGGCCTCAATCCGTCATGCTTAGCAGCAAAATCACGAACAAATGCAACAGCAGCATCAGTATCTGCTTGATCAAATGAACAATTTCGTTCACAAACATCATTATCACCGCTCAAAACCTCAGAAAGCGACGCAACCTGCGCAACCGTTCCAGATGAAATCAACAAATCACCACGAGCATCCTCCACAAACCCAAGCTCACTAATCAAAAACGGGTAGTACCGCTGCGCAAAGGGCAGGGGATCATCATGAAGCAACCCGCCAAAAATTGCATCATTCGTCCAATTCATCGTTCGGTCACGCATTTCTAGCGCAAGTAGATGAAACCCAACAATTCCATCCAAATATTGAAATCCTACACCAGTTGCCCCCGCATACCAATCAGAAAGACCCCCAGCACCAGAACAGCCTAAATTGTGACTACTCCCAACCAACGCATCAACAGCCTCTTTTTTTTCACGCATCTCTTGCACAAGAAGAGCGTCGGGCAAATCAACACTTGGCGCAACATCACAATGCGTTCCAACTCCATGACCACGCCTCACAACTTCTTTCAAAACATTATCACCAAATCGATCAGATCCAATAGCAAAAGGAGTTTCGCTCTCAATCGTCATAACAGCGCCATAGTCCTCAGCCGTATCAAGAAGCGCACGAATATTACTCGCAACAATTCCAAAATAATCCTTATTCTCAGCAGCATCTGTCCAGTTCCCCTCAAGATGCGTCATGCTCGTAAGATAAATAGGCCAATCAGACCGAACTTCGTCCACAGGCCCAGGAGTCAACACCTCAGAAGGAGTCGGATCAGATGAAACATCGGGATCAGATGAAGAATTCTCATCAGAAAAAGCAAAATATATAATCGATCCAGCGACAATGATCAAAATCGTAGAAAAAAGCGCAATGACGTATTGTGTTTTCATAGAAATATTTGCTCCAATCCTACCACATGACACGAAAATAAGTGACAAAAAACCACGCATTCTGCGCGGCTACTCTAAACTCTCCATGTGACGTCGAATGGACGCGCTAATTACGATACGAACATTTGGATACGACGACCTCAAATGCGTAACAAAGTCATCATACGCCTCTCGAAACGCGGCGATGCCATCACCGATCATGTATCGATAATTGATCGTCTGACCAACCCTCCGCCCCGCATGCACCACTCCACAAAGCGGTGTCTTCCCCCGTGGGATATCAGAAATCCATTTCACAACAATACGATCAGGACGCAAAGAACCTCCAAAGAACGCCTCGAACTTATCACAAATGACAGCAAACATCAACCCTGATACCATCATCGCATATGAACCAAATCGCTCCCAAAGGCTACATCTGCCCAATCTGTCCAGCAATCGCAGGTATCGAGAACAACGACACCTGGATCGTCCAAGACGACTTCTTCTACGCCGACGACCTCGTCCTCGGCTTCATCAGCTCCAAAAAAATCAAAGGCAACGAAAACCACCCCCTCATCGTCCCGCGCAAACACTACGAATGCATCTACGACCTCCCAGAAGAACTAGGCCATCACGTATTCGACATCGCCAAGCAGACCGCGCTCGCCCTCAAAGAAGTCCGCAACTGCGACGGCGTCACGATCATGCAAAACAACGAACCTGCAAGCTCCCAGCACGCCTTCCATTATCACATGCACGTCATCCCAAGATTCGACGAAGACCAATGGAACCTCGAACATGACAAAGCTCAAAAATCCGATCCAGAAATCAGAAAACAACCAGCTACAGATCTGCGAGAATGGTTCAAAAAAAAATATAAAACAAAAAATAGGCATTGAGCCTATTTTTAACTTCGCCGCCGATACGTCCGCTTCCCACGAATTCCTCCACCTCCTCCACCACGAGACCCTCCACGTCCGCCGCGGCCTCGACCTCCACCACCTTGCTTCTTCTTCCGTCGAGGATGATCTCTACTCGTAATCTCTGGCAACTCATCACCAGACGGAGATTTGATCGCAAGCGTCTTCTTAATAAGCTTCTGAATCGCCGCCACATCACCCTTCTCATCCGGACACGCAAAACTAATTGCCTTTCCAGACCGTCCAGCACGTCCCGTTCGTCCAATTCGATGAACATAATCCTCAAGCTGATCCGGCAAGTCAAAGTTCACCACAAGCTTAATATGATCCACATCAATTCCACGCGCAGCAATATCAGTCGCAACAAGCACGCGTACTCTCTGAGAAGCAAACGCCTTCAACGCCTTCTGACGCTGGTTCTGTGACCGATTAGAGTGTAATTCATCGGAAGAAATTCGAGCCTTTCGAAGCTTAAACGCAATCTTCTTCGCCCCATGCTTCGTTCGACTAAACACAAGCGCAGACCCCTCAGTCTCCTTCAAAATCTTCACAAGTAAATCCATCTTACCCCCATGATCGATCAAAATAATCTCCTGATCAATCTTATCCGCAACTGTCCCAGGCCGAGCAACCTCAATACGCACAGGCGCCTTCATGTAATTACGCGCAATCGATGCAATCTCATCCGGCATCGTCGCACTAAAAAGCATCGTCTGACGATCGTCAGGAATAAATGACAAAATTTTCTTCAACTGAGGCGCAAATCCCATATCAAGCATCCGATCTGCCTCATCCAAAACCAAAATACCAACATGACCTAAATTCACGTTCTTCTGCTCAACATGATCGATAAGCCGCCCAGGAGTCGCAACAATAATATGCGGACGAGCCTTCAACTTACGAATCTGAGGCCGCGGGTTCGCCCCTCCAATAACAAGCGCTGTTTTAAGCCCTGCATACCCAGCAACCTTCTCAAGCGTTTCCTGAACCTGAACCGCAAGCTCTCGAGTAGGGAGGAGCACAAGCCCAATCTTCCCAGTCTTCGAAACATGCTGAAGCATTGGCAAGCTAAAACTTAGCGTTTTACCACTTCCAGTCTGCGCAATCCCAACAACGTCTTCTCCTTTATTCGCAACAGGAATAGCCTTCGCCTGAATAGGCGTAGGGTGCTTAAAGCCAAGTTCAGCAACCCGCTTTAAAAGCCCGGAGCTAAGCCCCAGGCTGTCGAATGTAACTTCTTCCATCTCTTTTCTAGCCATAATAATCAGAATATAGCGAAAACAAGCGAAAATGTCAATAATAACCAAACGCAATCGACAAAAATCGAAATTTAAAGAATTATTTCGAAATCCCTTTCAATATCTCCTTCTCCCCAAACCAAATCCCCAAACGCATCACCCCAAACAACAAAACCCCAAAACCCCCAATCAAAATCACCTGCAAAACACCCCCATCTTCAGTCACATAAACCACCGCCGCGGCCAACAAAAGCCCAATCAAAACTAAATAACTCCCAACTCGTGCAAAGACCAAAAGTCGAGCGAGCATCTCCAAAAAACCCTTCTTATTCTCATTCATATTGATTGCTGTTGATAATACCCACGATACAAATCAAGCGACTCAGTCGTCGTATCCGTCACCGCATTCCGACCGGCTAAAGACCAAGCATACATCGGGTCCTTCTTCGCTAAATCCGTTAACGCATCCTTATCAAGCTCCACTGTGTCCTCCAACTCCTTCTCAATCTCCTTATCATGCGAACCCATAATCAAATGCGAAGCCTCATGACCCAAAAGCCCAACCCCCTCATACAAAGCCGCATAATACTTGATCAAATCATCTTTATACTTAGCATAAGCCTCATCAACATGGGCGACTTGAGCTAACTCTTCCAAGCTATACTCCGCCGTCCACCCGCCGATCTCATAAGCCTCCACAGCGTCTTTAAACGCTCCTTCATCAACAAACACATAAATCTCATTCCGATACTCAACACCGGACGTGCCATCCTCTACATGACGCCGTCTGTCCGTCGTACAATGGATCTCTGCCGTATACAATGTATCCGAGATATCTTGCGCAGTGACACGAACCCCTGGCTGCAACTGAGCATACTCCGCCTGAATCTCATCCGTATGATCAACATAATAATCACGTGACGCCTGAATGAGTCCCGCTTGAGACTCAGTGCATTCAACAATTTTCCCTGGAGCACATCCAATCATCGTATTCATAAAAAGTGCAGGCACAACAGCTGCACTTGGCTTTAACTTTTCGGGCAAATCAACGTTTTTTAAAACCTCAAACAACTTCGAAGACCAACTCATCAATCCCTCAAACGCCCATTTTCGTCGTAACTCCTCGCGCCCCATTTCCGGCGTCTCAACCCGCGGTCGCGGGGCCTCAAATCTTCGCATAAAATAAATGACGTTAAGTTTTTCCCATCTCGACCTTGTGGAGAGATTCTACCGACGTAATGTTCGATCAAATCTCTCCATTTCAGTCCAGATGCGAGTATACCCACATGGTATCATGCCCCCATATGCAATACACCCCCGAAGTCATCATCTTCATCGTTCTTCTTTTAGATAGCCTCATCGCCTCCAGTATGGCCTGGCTCGGCGGCGAAAAATGGTTCATCAAAAACTTCCGCGCCTTTTCCCGTTATTTCCCGCTCACAAAAGGCTGGACCGCCATGTACCTCATCCTCGTCCTCTACATCGGCTACCTCACACTCAACTAATATGTACCGCGCCCTCCTCGCCGCAGGCCTACTCGTCCTCACAGGATTCGGCTGCAGCCCCTCAGACATCACAACACCGACAGTCGACCTCTCCGGCACAGCCTACGAAGACATCAACGTAGACTATTCCTTTGAACTCGCACGACATCAAACGTTTTTCTCGACGTCTCCAGACGGCATCACCTGGACCGACCTCGGCGATCCAATCGCTAAATCAGCCTCTGTCCCAGACATCATCGAGCTCACATCAGCAACCGAACATTTCGAAGAGGGCACCCTTCTCACATACTTCGTCGACGGCACCGAAGACCACGACACCAACAGAGCCCCGCGGCTGATCTACTCCACAGACAAAGGTCAAACCTGGTCAAACCGCATCGAAACAACAATCACCGACATGCCATCCACCCACGTCGCCGTAGACCCTTCACTCGTTCAAACAGAAGATGGCACGCTCCGCATGTATTATTTCGACTTCGGCCGCAACCCAGCAAATCCAAATTACAAGACCTACCAATTCCACTCAGCGACCTCATCAGACGGGATCAACTTCACCTACGAAGGCGTCGTCTTTGAATCAGAAAACACCATCACTGACCCAGACGTCGTCGTCACCCACAAAGGCCCAATCCTTTTCTTCGCTGACCACACCACAGGATCCATCGCGCTTTCATCAGGAATCTCAGAAACAAACTTCGTGGGCAGCGCCCCAATCGACGCCACAGGAATCCCCGGCGCTGTGGTAGAACCAGCACAAGTCGCCGTCTATAGCTGCGGTAACGGCCACATCACCCGCCAAACCATCGGCATCGACGGCACCACATCAGAACCCCTAAACGTCATCAAAGAAACCCTCCAAGGCGTCATCTGCGACCCATCCGTCATCATCCTCGAAGACGACACCTACGCAGCTGTCGTCAAACAATTCGCGATTCAATAGACATGACCCCATCCGAATCTCTCCTTGAATGGTACGAACATTGCGGCAGAGATCTCCCATGGCGAGGCACGACTGATCCCTACAAAATCCTCGTCAGCGAAATCATGCTCCAACAAACCCAGGTCTCCCGTGGCCTGGTGTTTTTTGATAGATGGCTTGAAGAATTCCCAGACTGGCAATCGCTATCAAAAGCCTCAAACGCCGATGTCATCAAAGCCTGGAGCGGCCTTGGCTACAACAGACGCGCACTGATGCTCCGCGATATTGCCCGTGAAATCATCAAAACAGGCGTCCCGCAATCAGAAGAAAACTGGAAAAAACTCAAAGGGGTAGGGGACTACACCGCAGCCGCCCTCACCGTCTTCAGCCTCGGCAAACCAGCCATCCCAGTAGATACCAACATCCGACGCGTCATCGGCAGAATCTTCCTCGCCGACTATTACCCAGACCCAAAAAACGACGCAGAGATCAAAACCGCAGCAAAACCACTTTTTCATACACCGAACTTCCAAAACATCCCTCAAGCAATCTTCGACCTTGCCACCATGGTCTGCAAAAAAGTCCCAGATTGCGAAGAATGCCCCATGCGAGAACATTGCGCTTTAGCAGACGACTTCATCAGCGGCCAAGTACAGCCACCAAAACGCATGACAAAAAAACCAAAAGAACGCATCCAAAAAGGCAAAAAACACCCCGACAGAATCTACCGCGGCCGCATTCTCTCACTCGCAAAAGAGCAGGGGAGAGTCGAGATCAATGCGATCGGCCCACAAATCGACAAAACATTCACCAAAAAAGACCAGCGATGGATCGAAGAAATGATCGCAAGACTGACCAAAGACAAACTCATCTCAACAACCAAAAGTCATATTGAATTATCCACAGATTAATGCTATTTTCATACGCATATGACATCTAAAACATCCAAAAAAGACCTAACGTCCCTCATGACGTTCATCACCGGAGCACTAGCAACCGGCATCATAGGAGTCATCCTCACGATCGGCTATGTCCGTCTAATTGCGCCAAACCAATCAACGACGTACACCTATTCATCACCATCTGCGGTTGTAGACATCGTCAACGACACAAACCCCGCTGTCGCCTCTATCCTCATTACAGAAGAAGTTCCAATCCTCGAACAATACTTCGAAGAAATAGGCGGCCCACTCAGCAGATTCCGCATACCGCGTGTACGTGAAAGCGGAGAATACGAAACTGTCGAAATCGGCGGCGGATCAGCATTCTTCATTTCCGATGATGGATACCTCGTCACAAACCTCCACGTCGTAAACGATATCGACGCAAACTACACCGTCATCTTAAACACAGGAGAGGCATACGAAGCAAAAATCATCGGCTTTGATAAAATGATCGACACCGCGGTCCTCAAAATCGATGCCAAAAACACAGACTTCCTCACATTTGGAAATTCAGACCAAGTCCAAGTCGGCGAATCTGTCATCGCCATCGGGAACGCCCTCGGTGCCTACTCAAACACCGTCTCCACCGGCGTTATCTCTGGTCTTTCAAGAACGATCCTCGCCGCAGACGAAACAGGCACCTCAGAACTCCGAGATGTCCTTCAAACAGATGCCGCGATCAACTCTGGAAACTCTGGTGGTCCACTCCTCAACATGCAAGCAGAAGTCATTGGCGTAAACGTCGCTGTTGCAGACGGATCAGAAAACATTGCATTCTCCCTCCCGTCAAATGCCGTGCAATCATCCGTCGACCAAATCATCGAATTCGGAAAAGTCGCACGACCGTATATTGGCATTCAGTACGTGCCTGTAAATGCACACATTGAAAATAAGTATGAACTAAACGTATCCACCGGCGTCCTCATTATCGGGTCAGAAGAATCTCCAGGCATTGTTGAAAACTCACCAGCAGATGAAGCCGGCCTCCTCGAAGGAGACGTCATTACACACATAGGAAGTCAAGAACTAAGCCCACGACACTCACTCTCAAGCATCATCGAACGTCTCACTATCGGAGATCAAATCGAGTTCACCATCAACCGCGAAGGCAACACCATCAACCTATTCGTAACCCTCGGCGCAAGAGATTAATCTATGCAAAACCTTTCAATCGGGGACAGAGCCCCAGAATTCACCCTCCCAGATCAAAACAGTGCATCTCAATCACTATCCTCACAAAAAGGCAACTGGGTCCTCATCTACTTCTACCCAAAAGACATGACCCCGGGCTGCACCAAAGAAGCCTGCGCACTTCGTGATAATTACGACGCCTTCAAACAAATCAACGCAACCGTCTGGGGTATCAGTGCCGATTCTCCAGAACGCCACCAAAAATTCATCGAAAAAGAAAACCTCCCATTCTCACTCCTCAGCGACGAATCAAAAGACATGTTACAATTGTATGGAGTTTGGGCAGAAAAAAATATGTACGGACGCAAATACATGGGAATCTTGCGCCACTCATATCTCGTCGACCCAGAAGGAAACATCGCCAAAATCTACAAAAAAGTTAAACCCACAGAACACGCCGAGCAAGTTCTGAATGATCTCAAAGAGCTCATGGCGTCATAGGTGAACACTATGGAGGACATCCAATCTTGGATTACACAATATCAAAACGGTATCTACGCATTTGCCGCGACCGTTTTTGTGTTTTACATCCTACGCGCATTTGTCATTGGAAGGCTTGTTGTGCTCTCAAAACGCACACGCAACAAATTCGACGATGTCATCATTGACGTCATCAAATCCCTCAACATCGCGTTCGCCCTCACCATCGCCTTCTTGATCGGCTGGCACTACGCAGGCATGACATTCGAGGGTGTCGCCGCCATCAAAATCCTCATCATCCTCATCATCACGCACCAACTCACAAGAGCCTCCCGCGTGATATTCGAACACATCATCTCCAACATCAAGGGAGGAAAGAAGGGAGCATCCGCTATCCACACCCTTCGCAAAATCGTCAAAATCATCCTCTGGCTCGGCGGCGGCGTCATGATCATGGCAACGCTAGGGTACAACGTCAGCTCCATCGTGGCAGGACTCGGCGTTGGAGGAATCGCCATCGCGCTCGCACTCCAGAACATTCTTTCTGATCTTTTCTCCAGCTTCTCCATCTATTTCGATAAACCATTCGCCGTCGGCGACTACATCATCACCGGAGATCAAGAAGGGGAAGTCGAAAAAATTGGCCTCAAGACCACACGTATCAGATCGCTCCGAGGAGAAGAAATCATCGTCTCCAACCGCGAACTCACAAACGGAATCATCCAAAACTTTGGAACCCTCAAGCGTCGCCGAGTACTAGACAACCTCACACTTACATACGAAACTTCGAACAAAAAATTAAACAAACTCCCAGAGGCACTCCAAAAAATCATCGACAATGTACAAGACGCAAGTTTTGACCGCATCCATTTCAAATCATTTGGCTCATCGGCGTTAGAATTTGAACTTGTCTATTACATCGAATCAAACGACTATCTGGACTTCGTCCGCATCCAACACGAAGTAAACATGGACATGAAGACATGGTTCGAAAAACAAAAAATAAACTTTGCCTACCCAACACAAACCGTTTACCACCAGAAAGCCTAGACAAAATCAAAAAAACAACGTAACATCCTCTCAAACGCAAACCTATGCCTACACGACATCAAATGCCACGAAAAAAACGTCGAGCAATCCAGCGACAAAAAGACATCGTCGCAGAAACAACTCGTCGCAAAAAGAAAGCGAAACGCATGGCCAAAATCGAAGCAAAACAAGCTGCATAACGCAGCTTTTTACTTTTATACCTTGACAAAACATGAGTTTTAGTCAATTCTATATACGCATTGCATAGCTCAGCTCAGCTGCGCACCGCAGCGCGTACCACCGGTCACGCAAGTCCATCATAGACTTGCGTGATTTTTTATTTGCCTAAACACAAAAAACAAAGTAAAACATAGCAAAACAAGCCTATGAACATCATTGCAAAAAACCAATCCATCTTCGATATTGCAGCCGACATCAAAGTCATTGCAATCAAAAAAGACGAAGATGTTTCAACCCCGGCGCTTGCACAAGCAAATAGCCTTCTTCAAGGTGCACTCGAAAAACGCATGACTGCAACAAAATTCAAAGGCAATGCGGGAAAAACCCTCATCTTCTCAAGCACAAAAACAAACGAACACATCATCATTGCAGGCGTAGGGAAAGGAACTGCGGAGAATTTCCGATCATTGGCTGGATCAATCCTTGCCCTTCAAGCAAAACTAGGTGCAATACGTATCGCGATAGATCCACGAACAGAACATGCCATTAAGCCCCTTACCGAAGGCCTCCTTCTCGCAAACTACAACTACACAACCTTCAAAAAACCAAAAGAGACACTCGAACTGCAAGAAGTCGCCCTCATCACGCAGGAGGAATCCGCACAATCAACCATTACGACCACACAGCAAATTAATGAAGGCATCACTAAAACACGCGACCTTGTTAACGCGCCAGCAAACATCGTAAAACCAGTCACGCTCGCGGACGAAGCACAGGACATCGCTGCACGCTCAAACGGCCTCATTCGCGCTCATATCTACGACCGCGCGCAATGTGAACGCATGGGGATGGGCTCATATCTCTCCGTTGCCGCAGGATCTGACGAACCACCATACTTCATCCATCTCGTTTATACACCAACCGATAACCCAAAGAAAAAAATCGCTCTTGTCGGAAAAGGAATCACCTTCGATTCAGGTGGACTCTCCCTCAAACCATCAAGCAGCATGGAAACCATGAAGTGCGACATGGCCGGAGCCGCCACCGTCATCGGAACCTTCGCAACACTTGCTAGCCTAAAACCATCAGTGGAAGTCCATGGCATCATTGCAGCGACAGAGAACATGCCAAACGGAAAAGCGACGCGTCCTGGTGACATCGTGACCGCAGCAAACGGCAAAACCATCGAAATCCTCAACACCGACGCAGAAGGACGCCTCACCCTCGCAGACGCCATCGACTTCGCAGCAAAACAAAACGTCGATGAAATCATCGACCTCGCCACCCTCACAGGCGCTTCCATGGTCGGCCTCGGCGAAGAAATCACGACCCTCATGTCGAACGAACCAACCTTCGCTCAAGCCCTCCTCAAAGCAGGCGCAGACGCGGGAGAAAAACTCTGGGAAATGCCGCTCGAACAAAACTACATGAAACTCCTCGACTCTCAGATAGCTGACCTCCGCAACATCGCTACCGTCCGCTACGGAGGCGCGATCACAGCAGGCCTATTCCTCTCCGCGTTCGTTCCAGAAGGCCAAACATGGGCCCACATGGACATCGCCGGCCCAGCCTTCGCAGGAAGAGGATACACGTCCTACCTCGGCAAAGGCGCAACCGGATTTGGCGTACGAACACTCGTCGAATATCTCACAACCTAAAAAGAGCCATATGGCTCTTTTTAGGTTAATTCTGCTAGTCTCTTTTCAAACAACAACCGTAAAACTGCAGCATCCTTGCCTTGTCGCTTTATCTCATCAAGATCATCAATTAAAGCTTCAAGCATATCAACGGCAAGCTGTTGAGCTTCAGGCGAAAGCTCTCCAACACGACGAGCCCAATCATCATGATCCAAACTGTTAACAAAAGATGCAAAAAATTCAGTTGCATTGTCTTCACCATGACCACCCATATCAAATCCAAAAAAATTTGATTCGTTGAACTCACCAACCGCATCTGAAGATGCACGATAATACACAAGCTTAAACATTAAAAATCCGTGCTCATGTGTGCGCTCAATCAAATGAATCAACTCATGCTCAACAACCTCCTCCAAAAAAACCGAATCGCCGTGCTTCTTAGCTTCCGAAAAGATACCCTCATGCAATATAACAGCCCCTGAAGCGTCAGGAGCACTAAAAGATGCTCGAGAGGCACCAGCTAGTTCAAATTTATTGCCAGAAAAAATAAACTTTGAAGACAGGAGCAGGTCTCCATACAAAGCCTTGGAGGACGTATACGCAGCCGCAATTTGATCAAACAAAACAGGATTCTCTTCTATAAACAGCTGAGCATCCATTCCGTGCTGGAAGACATCAAATTCAACACTAACATCAACCTCTTCCAAGCCCCCACCTTCAAACAGCAAAAACCGTTCAGGCCCGCCAATACCTCTTAAATCAATTTCGTGCGACACGGAATCTCCAGAGACGGCTGGATTTGGAACCACGTGCAAAAATTCTGAAAAAAAAGACTCGCCTCGCTTGTGCTGACGATAAACATCCACATCTGAGAACCCTGTATCTATACAAACTCCTACCCAAGTTTCGGTTTTCTCTTCCTCATCCGAATAATGAAGCCAAGATTCATCACGAGGGAACTCTCCCAATGCCGCAACGGGGAGCTCCCGCTGAAACGCCCACTGGAAAATTCGTCCGTCGGTTTGAAGAACCTTCCCATCCACGAAATCCTTCGGGCCCAACTTAGTTTCAATAACTGATCCATCCGCTGCTGAATATGAATGAACCCCAACCCGCATCTCAGGATTTTGTTTGAAAAAATCATCAAGAAATTTACGCGTTTCCGGACTCAAATTAACATCACCTGTCTCAAATTGACTCTCAGCCACCTCCTTTGGCCCTTCAACACCAGACGGAAGTCTCTTGAGACTTGTTTCAGCCATTACCGTTTCCGCGCCAAACAACTGGCTCAAAACAAGAATTTTCATCACAAAATCTGGAATTCGCTCTGAACACTTCTGTAAAAATCGCCGACAAGAGTCACGGACCTCCAATCGAATCAAACGCTCAGCCTCATGTACCTTCTTATAACCAGATAAAACTTCGTGCCCATCCCAGGAGGAACGTCTATCAAACTTGCTCATATCGTTGAAAATGAATCTAACTGGGAAACAAAGTCTTTCTGAATAACCATCTCATCTTGAATAACCGAATCCGCCACATCTCCACCAACACGAAGCGCATCCCTCTTCGCAACGAACCGCTTCACAGATGCAAAAAATTCATCAGGATGAAATTTGAACAAATCATCATATTGCCTCTTCTCATAAACCGGCAATAGAGCGAGTACTCGTTTGTATTCTACAATATCATCTAACGTCATACTCCTAAGCGCTACCTAATGTCGCCTGACCATGCTCCCACTCAACAGGGCAAAGCTCTCCACTCTGAATCGCTCTCAAAACACGCATCGTCTCCTTCACGCTTCGTCCGACAGATCCAGCAGACACGAGATGATATCGAAGAGCACCTTCAGGATCAATCAAAAACAATCCTCGCTCACTAGCTCCTGCAGCATTCAACACATGATAATCACGACTAACCGCATGATTTGTATCAGCCAGAACTCGATACCGAACCTCTGACAAATCTCGTTCAATCCAAGCCTTATGCGACCACTCACTATCGGTCGAACACGCAACAACCGCACAATTTAACGCCTCAAACTCTCCCTCCGCACGCCCAAACGCCTTCATCTCAGTAGGACACACGAACGTAAAGTCACGAGGATAGAAAAACAAACAAACCCATCGCCCTCTAAAATCTCGCAAACTTGTCTTTGTAAACTCTCCACGATAATACGTCATCACCCCATCAAAATCCGGGGCAGGGGAGTCAATCTGTAGCATAGTCAAAAATCAATATAAATTAACTGTTGTCAGAACCCGTCCATCGCGCAAAATGCTTCTCAGCAGCCGCCCAATCCAAATTCTTCCAAAAATCTTCGACATAGGCTGATCGGTTAGAGCCATAGTCGAGATAATACGCATGCTCATAAACATCAAGAACAAGAACCGGTAAACATCCCCAAATACCCCCTTGGTTATGCGCATCACACCCAACAACCGTCAAACGTTTCTGCTGAACATCCCAGGCGAGCACAACCCATCCTCGAGCCGCCATCGCACTTGCGGAAAAATATTCCTTGAAACGATCCAAAGACCCATACGTCTCATTAATCGCTGATACCAACTTCCCCTCACCAGCCTCACCATTTCCACCCAAAACAGAAAAGTAATACTCATGGAGATACACGCCATTCTTCGCAAACGTCTCCCCCTGACGAAGCGCGCGAAGCTCGCTATACGTCTGATTCCCCTTAATTTCTTTCTCACCGCTGACGAATTTCGCTAATTCACCACCAATCTCTAACATTTTCTTGACATATCCAACATAAAGCTTGTCATGATGAATCTCCATCGTCTTATCGGAAATCCCCTCAAGACTTAATGTATAAGGAAGTGGCTTTGGATCGTACTGTTGCATAAAAATAGTTCAATATAAGATACAACTATAAATTCTCTCAGGAAAATTTGCAAAAACCCCCAAACTCGGTCATGCTGTAGGCGTTATGTCAAACATCACCAAACTGATCATCGCTGTTATCGCAATCGCGATCCTCGTTTTTGCATTCTCAAAAATTCGAACATCCGGCATAGAAAACATTGAAGCAGGATACGTCTCATGCGAAACAACCGCCGGACTCTGCGCAGACATCCAAAAATCAGAAGGGGAGAGCTACAATATCCCTCCAGAACAAATCCATGACTCCGGCCTCACCGCAGAAGACCTCCCAACCATCACCGACCCAGTATTCGTCTCAGCAGCCGCAGCTGATGCATTTCTTGCAGACGATGTTGCCGGAATCGCCGTTGAAGTAAACGGAGAGCACCGATTCTACTCCTATCAAATTCTCAACTGGCATCACATCGTGCAAGACGAATTCAACGGACGAAACCTCCTTGTAACAAGCTGTCCACTCTGCCAATCCGGCATCGTCTACCAAAACAGCACAAACGACCAATTCGAAGTTGATGGCCGAATCTACCAAAACAACTTCCTTCTCAAAGATCAAAACTCCGAATCGCTTTGGAGTCAAATTCTCGGCATCGCCGTATCTGGTGACCGTCTAGGTGAAACACTGGAACAATACCCATCTGCAAGAATGACGTGGTCAACCTGGTTCGAACTCCACCCAAACGGCACGGCACTTTCAACAGAGACAGGTTTCGAACGAGACTATACTGCGCACCCACTCGGAGGATACGACACATCAGACGCTATTTACTTCCCACTTTCAACAATCGATGACCGCGTGCCATTTAAATGGATTGCAGAAACCGTCAATGACACACACGTCTTCCCACAAGAAATCATCAAGGGCTTCGGCGCAATCGATACAGGAGACTTTGTCACACTCTACAACTACTCAACCGACGTCACACGCGCATTCGCATCACCAGGCATCACCCTTACATACAATTTTGACACCAAAGAAATCACAGACACCGAAACTGGTTCAGTCTGGAGTTCAGAAGGATATGCTATTTCCGGAGACAAAACAGGAACACAACTAGAACTCATCCCAACAAAATCTATGTTCTGGATGTGTGCAAGTACTCACATCCCCGAAATCGAAATGCCGAAAGTCGATATCGAAGGAAATCTAGAATAAACTCATGCTATACATCGTCGCCACACCAATCGGAAATCTCGAAGACATAAGCACCCGAGCAATCAAGATCCTCTCTCAAGTGGATCTTATTGCTTGTGAAGATACGCGTGTGAGCCGAAAACTTCTTTCATCACTCGAGATAACAACAAAGACAGAATCTCTTCACGAACATTCGAACACGTCAAAGATCAATAAACTCATCGGCCTTATCAAAACAGGCAAGTCCATTGCCTACATCACCGACGCCGGCACCCCATGCATTTCCGATCCCGGAACAGAACTCGTCAAAGCCGCGATCAAGTCTGACATCAACATCGAAGCCATCCCCGGCCCAAGCGCCCTCGTGGCAGCACTTTCGCTCTCAGGCTTCAACCCAATCCCCGCCACATTCTATGGATTCCCTCCACACAAAAAGGGAAGAGCAAAATTCTTCGAAAACATCACCAACACAAATCACACCGTCGTGATGTATGAATCAAAACACCGCATCATCAAAACCCTGCAAGCCCTCCCGCAAAACCGAAAACTCTTCGTCGCAAGGGAACTCACAAAACAATTCGAAACACACTACAGAGGAATTGCCGCCGACATCATCACAGCTCTAGAATCCTCCTCAACAAAAGGAGAATTCACTATCGTCATGAACGCCAAATGATACAATCCATGCATATGAAAAAAGCCATCATCACCACCGCTATCCCATACGTCAACGCCGCACCGCACATCGGCTTTGCCATGGAACTCATCCAAGCAGACGCTCTCGCGCGCTACTACCGATCAAAACTCGGTGATGACAACGTTTTTGCCCTCCGAGGAACCGATGAAAACAGCCTCAAAAACGTTCGTGCCGCAGAGGCAGCAGGGGAGGAGACGGCGACATTTGTCGAAAAGCTTGCAAAAGAATTCGAATCCCTTCAAACGGACCTCAACCTGTCCTACAACGCATTCATCCGCACCCGAGAAGACCGCCACATCAAAGGCGCACAAAAACTCTGGGCCGCCTGCAAACCAGAAGACATTTACAAAAAAACCTACAAAGGCATGTACTGCGTAGGATGCGAAATCTTCTACACAGAAAAAGAATGCCCAGACGGCATCTGCCCAGATCACAAAAAACCTCTAGAAAACATCGAGGAAGAAAACTACTTCTTCAAACTTTCAAATTATCAAAAACAGTTAGAAGACCTCATTGCATCCGATACCTACAAGCTCATTCCAGAATCAAAAAAGAACGAAGTCCTCTCCTTCATCCGTGGAGGCCTCGAAGACTTCTCCATTTCCCGATCCCAAGAACGCGCAAAACACTGGGGCGTCCCCGTGCCAGGAGATGGGTCCCAAGTGATGTACGTCTGGTTCGACGCACTCTCAAACTACATAACAGCGCTTGATTATCACGAAGACGCCGATCTCTACCAAACATTCTGGACCGCAGACGACGTCAAGCGCATCCACGTCATCGGAAAAGGCATCTCTCGTTTCCACGCGGTCTACTGGCCAGCGATGCTCCTATCCGCAGGTGTGCCATTGCCACACGAACTCTTCATTCACGGCTACATCACCGTAGAAGGGGAGAAAATGTCCAAATCCATCGGCAATGTCTACCATCCAAAAGAACTCGTAAACGAATACGGCGTCGATGCCGTCCGCTACTTCTTCCTTCGAGAAATCCCATCTCACGGCGACGGAGACTATTCCAAGACGCGCATGGAAGAACGCTACGCCGAACTCGCTAACCAACTTGGCAACCTCGTCGGCCGCGTAGCAACTATGGCAAACAAATACTTCGACGGCGTTCTCGACAAGGATACTTGGGTAGCATCAACCGACGACATCGAAAAAGCAATGGATAACTACGACTTCAAGCTCTACATCGACCAAGTCTTCGACATCGTCCGAAAAGCCAACGAACATATCGAGAATACCCAACCGTTCAAACTCATCAAAACCGACGAAGCCGCAGCAAAAAAAGCCCTATCAGAAACAGCCGACATGATTCGATGGGCGGCAAACGCTCTTGAAATCATCATCCCCGAAACAGCAAAAGAAATTCAAACAAGGTATAATGGAGAAAAGATTTTAACCGGAGACCCGCTCTTCCCAAGACGGGACTAATCTATGGAAAACCTCGCTGACATTTTCTTCCTCGCCATCCTAGGCATCACCATCACACTTGGCTTCTACAACGGCCTCATCAAAACCCTCGGAGGCGTCCTAGGACTCATTCTCGGTGTCGTCGCTGGCGGATACGGCATCTACTATCTCCAACCACACGTCGGCGCCCTCACAGATCCCGTCATCGCCATCATCGTCTTTCTCTTCATCGCCATCTTCGTCAGCCGTCTCGCAGGCTGGCTTGTCGATGTTCTCCATAGCATTTGGAAAGCCATCTCATTCCTCCCATTCATCGGCTCGCTAAACAGGCTCTTCGGTGGAGCGATAGGATTCGTCGAAGGAATCGTCATCCTAGGCATCACACGCTACCTTGCCTATAACTTCCTCCAAGAAAGCACCATTCTCACAGAAATCGAAGCATCAAAATATTTCGGCTGGATCGGCTTCGCAAACGACATCATCAACTGGGCACTTCCAACCATTATCTCTGTAGCCGTTTAGCAAATATCAAACTCCTATCACTCCCATCTCGAGCGTAGTCGAGAGATCTCTCCACCGCGGTCGAGATGGGAAAGAATCTATGAAATTCATCGACACACACTGCCACGTTCACTTCAATGCCTACAAAAACGACGTCCACGACGTCGTTAAACGCTCTTTAGAAGAGGGGGTTGGCATGATCACCGTCGGCACACAATCCACCACATCCAAAACCGGCATCGAACTTGCCGAGCAATACGACGGAGTCTGGGCAACCATCGGCCTTCACCCAAACCACCTGCACAAACAAGAATTTTTCGACAAAGAAGAACTCGAACCAACCGAAGAAAATCTTCACAAAATCAAAACACGGGCAGAAGCGTTTGACCCAGCCTACTACGAAACCCTCGTAAATCACCCCAAAGTTGTCGCAATAGGAGAATTTGGCCTAGATTATTACCGCATCCCAGAGGGATCAGACATCAAAACCATCAAGTCAGACCAAGAAGCGTCGGTTCGGGAACAACTCAAATTCGCCTCAAAAACAAATAAACCCGTCGTCATTCACTGCCGAGATGCTCACGAAGATCAATTCCAACTCTTGTCAGAAGAAATCAAGGCAGGCGGCCTATCAAAACGTGGCGTCATCCACTGCTTCACCGGAACAGAGGAAGACGCTGAGCGCTACCGGTCAATAAACGTCCTCGTTTCCATCACAGGCATCGTCACTTTTGCCAAATCCCTACAAAACGTCGTCAAAAACATCCCACTCGAACAAATCATGATCGAGACCGATGCACCCTACCTCACACCAGAACCCCATCGAGGAAAACGAAACGAACCACAGTACGTCAAACACATCGCCCAAAAAATCGCAGATATCAAAAACATCACCATCGACGAAGTCGCAGAAGCAACCACGCATAATGCCAAAAATCTCTTTGGACTAACGTTTTAATCCAACATTTTATTGACTTTTAAAGCCGCCAGGGATATAATGGCCGCCAATTCACTCGTTATATGTCAAAACCTGAGGAGGCTAAAAAATCTCGATCAGATCGCTACTATTACTGGCTTGCCATCCGAATCGCTGTTGATTTCGGGGCCACAATAGGCATCCCGGCAATTCTCGCCGCACTCCTCGGACAACGACTCGATGAATGGCTCGGCTCAGAGCCAGCACTCCTCATCTTCTGTCTGGTCGTCACATTTGCCATCACGGCACTATTCATCATCAAAAAGGCAAAACACTACGCGAAACTTTATGAATAAACTAAATCACCGATTTCTCGCCTCCATCCCGCTCGCCGCAGAGCCAATTTTCCAAATCGGAGATTTCACCATCACAAACGCGCTATTCAACAGTTACATTTCCGTCATTTTCTTCATCATCATCGCCATCATCGCAAGTAGACGAAAATCCATTGTCCCAAAAGGCATTCATAACGTATTTGAAGCAATCGTTGAATTCGCTCTCAAAGAAATCGAAAAAGTCACGGGCGACAGAAAGCTCGCAAAAGCCTTTTTTCCCCTTGTTGCCACCATCTTTTTCTTCATTCTTTTTGCAAACTGGTTAGGTCAAATCCCTGGAACGGGCTCCATCGGCGTTTGGGGTTGGCTCCACGGACACTTCGAACTCATCCCGATCCTCCGCCCAGCATCAAGTGACCTAAACCTGACGCTCGGCATCGCCGCGGTCGCCATTCTCACCACACACTTCGTGGGCATGAAGAAACTCGGCGTCATCAACCACGTCAGTAAATTCTTCAACATTCGCGGCATCTTCAAGTCTTTCAAAAAGAAACCCATCGATATCGTTGTCGCCATCATCGAATTCTTTGTCGGCCTCATCGAACTAATTGGAGAATTCGCAAAAACCTTATCACTATCCCTCCGACTCTTTGGAAACATTTTCGCCGGAGAAGTCCTCATTCACGTCATGCTGAGTCTCTTCTCGTACTTCCTCCCAATCCCGTTCATCTTCATGGAACTTCTTGTCGGCGTCATCCAAGCAACCGTATTCGCAATGCTCACACTCGCATTCCTAACCGTATCAACCATGGACCACGGACACGACGATCACGAAGAACACGAAGGCGACACACATCAAAATCAAAAAACGCTCGCACCAGCACACTAGTGGCGTGCCACTGAAATCAACTAATTGATCTCAGTGATCACTCCATTAATTTATTAACCAAACTCTATGGAAGTAGAAACAATGGCAGCGCTTGCAAAAGCAATCACCATCGGACTAGGAAGTCTTGGTCCTGCTCTTGGAATCGGAATTATCGGAGCAAGAGCAATGGAGGCAATCGGACGAAACCCAGAAGCAGCGGGAAAACTATTCGTTCCAATGCTTCTTGGAATGGCGTTCGCTGAGGCGATCGCGATTTACGCACTTGTGGTTGCATTCACAATTTAATGCACTCATTCTGAAGATGAACCTCATCTTCAGGGCTGACTACATTAGGTATGGCACAAGACACACAACAAGAAGAAACATATTCAGAAACAGGACACGCAGAAGCAGACGGCATCGGCGCCGTCGCAGGACAATTCGGTCTCAAAACCGACATCTTTATTGCGCAGCTCATCAACTTCGCCATCGTCCTCATCGTTCTCTGGAAATGGGCATACAAACCCATCATGAAAGCCCTCGATGACCGTGAAAAGAAAATCGAAGAAAGCGTCAAACAAGCAAACGCAATAGAAGAACGCGTAAAAGCAATCGAGACAGAAAAAGATCAGATCATCACCACGGCAAAGAAAGAAGCGCAAACCATCATCGAAAAAGCACACGGCGATCAAGAAAAACGCCGTGAAGAAATGGTAGAAGCAGCAAAGAGGGAAGTAGAGCGCGTTATTACAAAAGGGAAAGCGCAACTCGACGCAGAGCGCCAAGCAATGCTCAAAGAAGTTCGCAAAGAAATCGTCGGCATCATCACAGTAGCAGTCACCAAGATCGCCGAAGATGCCATCGACGAAAAACGATCCCAGTCCCTTGCGGAGGAAATTGTAAGAAAAATGACCTAGTATGAAACAAAACTGGAACAATCTCGCAGACTGGATCATGACAAAAACAGAAAAACAGTCACCAACTGATCGCGCAGAGACCATCGCCGCCGTTGTAGAAACCATGGCAAAAGAACAGGTCCTCTCAAGCTGGCGCGACCTGGAAGCAGCCCTGCACGAAGCCTGGAAACGCAAATACGGTGCAAGCGTAATTCATGCCATTTCTGCACATAAAATCCCAGAATCCCTTCGAGAAAAACTCAAATCAATCGCAAACGGTGCCGACTTCACAGAGGCTGTCAACGAAAACCTCATCGGAGGCATCATCCTCCGCATTGACGACAAGCGCATCGACGGATCCACAAAAGGCGCCATCAAAAAAATTCACCACGCTCTCAGCTAACGTATGACCACAAAAGCAGACATCATCAAAGAACTCCGCGAACAAGTCGACGCCTTCCAATCAAAGGCAAGCGTCGAATCCGTCGGAACCATCCTCTCCGTCACAGACGGCGTTGTTCGCATGAGCGGACTTGCAGACGTCAAATCCATGGAGCTGATTGAATTTGAATCAGGCGTCGTTGGCGTTGCACTTAACATCGAAGAAGAAACCGTTGGAGCCATCGTCCTTGGACAGGCAAATACCCTCAAAGAAGGACAAGCCGCAAAATCGACAGGAAAAATCCTTTCACTCTCCGTAAGCAACGACGTCATCGGCCGCGTTGTTGACCCACTCGGAAAAGCCATCGATGGAAAGGGAGAGATCAAAGGCGACACAGACCAACCAATCGAAAAAATCGCTCCAGGAGTTATCGCGCGTAAATCAGTTGACGAACCACTTCACACAGGAATCAAAGCAATCGACGCCCTCATCCCAATCGGACGAGGACAACGAGAGCTCATCATTGGCGACCGACAAACAGGAAAAACCGCCATCGCGATCGACACCATCATCAACCAAAAAGATGAAGGAATGAAGTGTGTTTATGTCGCCATCGGACAAAAAGAATCAAAAATTGCAAACATCGTTTCACGCCTAGAAAAAGCAGGCGCGATGGAATACACCACCGTCGTCCTTGCCGGTGCATCAGATCCAGCATCACTAAGCTACATCGCCCCATACGCCGGCTGCGCCATCGCAGAATACTTCATGGCAAAAGGAGACGACGTCCTCATCATTTATGATGATCTTTCCAAGCACGCATGGGCCTACCGAGAAATCTCCCTCTTGCTCCGTCGTCCACCAGGACGAGAGGCTTACCCAGGAGACGTCTTCTACCTCCACTCACGCCTTCTCGAACGCGCAGCAAAGCTAAACGACGAAGCAGGTGGAGGGTCCATCACCGCCCTTCCAATCATCGAAACGCAAGCTGGCGATGTTTCCGCATACATCCCAACAAACGTGATTTCAATTACCGACGGACAAATCTATCTTGAATCTGATCTATTCTACAAAGGTCAACGCCCAGCACTCAACGTTGGACTATCTGTCTCACGTGTCGGATCAGCTGCGCAAACAAAAGCAATGAAGTCCGTTGCAAAAACCCTCAAAGTCGACCTCGCGCAATTCCGAGAGCTCGAAGCTTTTGCGCAATTCGCAACAGATCTCGACGAAGCAACAAAGAAACAACTCGACCGAGGAAAACGCGCCATGGAACTCATGAAGCAACCACAGTACTCACCAATCGACTTCGCGGAACAATCTGTCATGATCCTCCTCTTGAACGAAGGAGCGCTCGACTCTGTAAAGCCAGAAAACATCCAAGACTTCGAAAAGTCATTCTTGAAGCATCTCAAAACACAGACACCAGAAATCATCAACAAAATCCACGACGAACGAAAAGTCGACGATGAAATGAAAGCAAGAATCCTCACCGCTGCAGAAGACTATAAAAAAACCAACGCCCCCTCAGAAACCGCTGAATAATCCCCATGGCTGCCAACGCAAAAGTAGTAAAACGCCGCATCAAATCCATTGCCAACACGATGAAAATCACCAAAGCAATGGAACTTGTTGCCGCATCCAAAATGCGCCGAGCAACAAGCGCCGTGCTTAACGCGCGACCATACGCCAAAGCAGCATGGGACATGGTCAAATCTGTCACCGCATCAGCGCCCGACGTCACGCATCCGCTCCTGCAAGCAAACGAAACCGCCCCCAAACACCTCATCGTCCTCTTCACCGCAGACAGAGGACTTGCAGGCGGACTCAATACAAACGTCCTCAAAGAAGCAACAACAAAAATCAAATCACTCGAAAAACCTGTCGAAGCCATTACCATCGGAAAGCGCGGAACTGCAGCACTGACACGCCAAGATATCCCAATCATCGCCCAATTCGAAGGCTTCACAAGCAAACCAAAAGCAGAAGATATTATCCCGGTCGGAAAACTCATCTTAAACGAATACGGCAAAGGCGCTTACGAAAAAGTCTTCATCGCCTACACAGACTACATCTCTGGACTCACGCAAAAGGCCAGAGTCATCGAACTCCTCCCGCTATCAAAACCAGATACAGAGCTCGGGGAAACCAATCAATCATCGGAAACAGAGCAAACACAAATTTCCGACCATGTATTCGAACCTTCCGCGCCAGACGTCCTAAACTACATCCTGCCAAAGATTGCAGAAACCATGGTCTTCCAGGCCCTCCTCGAATCCGCCGCATCCGAACACGCTGCAAGAATGGTCGCCATGAAAAACGCCACAGAAAACGCAAAGGACATGCTAGGAGATCTCAAACTTACCTATAACCGAATCCGCCAAGCCGGAATCACCCAAGAAATCGCGGAAATCTCCTCAGGAGCCGCTGCAATCGAATAACATATGTCTCAAACAACTGGAACAATTTCATCAATTATCGGCGCCGTTGTCGATGTCCGATTCTCAGAATCAATCCCAGACATCCTCACCGCGCTAGAAGTAAAAAACGGCGAAGAAAAGCTCGTTCTTGAAGTTGCGCAACAGCTCGGGAAAGGCGTCGTAAGAACAATCGCGATGGGATCAACAGACGGCCTCCAACGAGGACTCGACGTCATCTCTACAGGAAAACCAATCCGCGTCTCTGTTGGACCAGAAACCCTCGGACGCATGTTCTCCGTTACAGGAGACGCGATCGACGGAAAAGAAGACATCAAAACCAACCGCAAAGATCCAATCCACAGAGAATCTCCAGATTTCGTCGATCAATCAACAGAAATGGAAGTCTTCGAAACAGGAATCAAGGTGATTGATTTGATCTGTCCAATCTTGAAGGGTGGAAAAACAGGACTCTTCGGCGGAGCTGGAGTTGGAAAAACCGTCCTCATTCAAGAAATGATCCACAACCTCGCAAAAGAACACGGTGGATACTCCGTATTCGCTGGAGTAGGGGAGCGCACACGAGAGGGAAATGATCTCTACCACGAAATGAAAGAATCAGGCGTCCTCGACAAAACCGTTCTCGTCTTCGGACAAATGAACGAACCACCAGGAGCCCGAGCTCGCGTCGCCCTCACCGGCCTCACCATGGCAGAATATTTCCGAGATGACGAAAACCGAGACGTTCTCATGTTCGTCGACAACATCTTCCGATTCACTCAAGCTGGATCAGAAGTTTCATCCCTCCTCGGACGCATGCCTTCCGCTGTAGGATATCAACCAAACCTTGCAACAGAGATGGGAGCGCTCCAAGAACGAATCACCTCAACGCAAAAAGGATCCATCACCTCCATCCAAGCCGTCTACGTGCCAGCAGATGACCTTACCGACCCGGCGCCAGCGACAACATTCGGCCATCTTGATTCCACCGTGGTACTTTCACGATCTCTTGCCGAGCTCGCGATTTACCCAGCGGTTGATCCACTAGACTCCAACTCAACCATTCTTGATCCAAACATCGTGGGAGAAGAGCACTACCAAGTCGCTCGTGGCGTTCAAAAAGTTCTCCAACGCTACAAAGACCTCCAAGACATCATTGCCATCCTTGGAATGGACGAACTCTCAGAAGAAGACAAGCTCACCGTTGCCCGAGCACGAAAAATCCAAAAATTCCTCTCACAGCCATTCCACGTAGCAGAACAATTCACCGGATCTCCAGGAAAATACGTCTCCATCAAAGAAACCGTCCGAGCATTCAAAGAAATCCTCGACGGAAAACACGACGCAATCCCAGAACAAAGCTTCTACATGAAGGGAGGTATCGACGAAGTAACACAATAACGTTTAAATCGTTGAATCGTGGACTAATCGCCCAAACTCGTTTAATCGCTCCGCTCGTTGATTCCGGAATCAACGCCTTAAACGAACGATGCCGTCGGCGAGTGATTCAACGATTTAAACTCCGCCTATGCTAACAATCAAAATCGTCACCCCAGAACGCACGCTTTTCGAAGGCGAGTCATCTTCAATTTCTGTCATGACAGAAACCGGCGAAGTCACCATCCTCCCAGGCCACGTCCCGCTTGCCTCACTTTTGAGGGCAGGGGAGGTGCGAATCGATAACCAAGTCTTCGCCATCTCAACCGGACTTCTCGAGGTAAAAACCGGCAACCAAGTCATGATCCTTGCCGACACCGCAGAACGATCCGACGAGCTCATCCTCGAAGAAATCGAAAAAGCTAAACAACTCGCAGAAGAACGCATCAAAAAAGCAAAAGAATCCGGAACCGACCACGCAGATGCCATGATGATGCTAGAAAGAGAAATGGCCCGTCTACGTATCGCGCGAAAAGGGAAATACCGCGATGTAGGAAAACAATAATCAAAAAAACCGCTCTCCCATCTCGCCTACCCCTAACGAAGCATTCTGCAAAGTGGGGACCTTGTGGAGAGATCTTGCAGCCCTGCCCCCATCAGATCTCTCAACGATGCTCGAGATGGGAATGATGACAACCCAGCATTGACAAGAACGACATTTTGCGCTATCATCCGCCGCATGTCGTTCTTTTCGTTTTCATCAAGAGGATCTCATGGCCGCGCTCGCAAAAACCAGAACAACTCCGGCACCATTTTCTCCCAGACGACGCATCGTCGCAATGCTCGAATCCGCCCTGTGGGCTGACTCGCCGTCGAACTATCCAGCTATCTTCAACGACGCCATCCGACGTGCTCGCACCGATGCTGTCGACACGATCGCGGGCCTCACCGAGCTCCGCGACAGCGGGATCACAGACAGACGAGTCCTGATCCCGAAGATCAACGAGATCTTCACCATCAACTAGTCACACCATCCACGTCAAAACGTGGGTGTTTTTCTATTAAAGATGCTAAACTACCTCCAATAAACACTCACAAAATCATATGGCCTCATGCAAAGCAGCTCTCGTCCGATGCATGGACTTCCGACTCGAACACGCGATCCACGACTACCTCACATCCCACGACATCTGTGGCGACGCCGATATCATCTCCATTGCTGGTGCCACAAAAGGCGTCAACGACCCAGCAGACAGCTCCGTCGAAAACCAAATCGCCCTCTCAAAACAATTACACGACATCCAAGACCTCATTCTCATCAACCACACAGACTGCGGAGGCTACGGCGGAAGAGCGGCATTTCCATCAAAAGAAGAAGAATACAAACACCATCAAAGCGAGCTAATGTCTGCCAAACAAACCCTCGCTGTCCGCTACCCAAACCTCAACATCATCACCCTCATCGCCGACATCGACGAAGAAGGAAACGTCTCCATGCAGCCCGCGAGCTGAAAACGTTTAAGTCGTTGAATCGTGGGCTAACGCCCTAACTCGTTTAATCGCTCCGCCACGTCGTTCGCGAACGACGTGACTCCGCTCGTTCATTCCGAAATCAACGCCTTAAACGAACAACCCGGCCCCGCCGGGAGTGATTCAACGACTTAAACGCCCCCACAACATGGACATCAACCAGACCTACCAAGAGCTACTTGATGAATTCGGCCCGCAGCACTGGTGGCCAACCACATCAAAACAGGATCCCGCCTTCGAAATCATCATCGGCACCATCCTCACCCAAAACACCACTTGGAAAAATGTCGAAAAAGCCATCGCAAACCTAAAAACACGCAAGGCGTTATCACCACAAGCACTCCTAACCCTCCCAGAAGACGATCTCAAAGCCGCCATCAAGCCAAGCGGATACTACAACCAAAAAGCCAAAAAACTCCGTCTCATCGCCGCAGAAATCACGAACAACTGGCAATCGGCCAAACACTTCGCAGAATCCGCATCAAGAAACCATGTCCTTGCACAATGGGGGATCGGCCCAGAAACGGCCGATTCTATTCTTCTCTACGCCGGAAATCGCCCAGAATTCGTCATCGACACCTACACCAAACGCCTCTGCGCATCAAAAAGGCTAACATTGTCAACCTACGACGAATACAAGCATCTCTTCACTTCAAATCTTGATAACGACGCAGCCCTCTTCAACGAATACCATGCCCTCATCGTCGCCTGGGGCAAACAACATTAACCTATGCCAATCGACCTCTCCGCCCTAAACCCAGAACAACACACCGCCGTCACACACAAAACCGGTCCACTCATGATTATCGCCGGTGCTGGAACAGGGAAGACCACCGTCATCACCAAACGCGTCGCCTGGCTCATCGAACAAGGCGCAAAACCAGAAGAAATCCTTGCACTCACATTCACCGAAAAAGCCGCCACAGAAATGGAAGAACGTATCGACGAACTCCTCCCAATCGGCTACCTAGAAACATGGATCTCCACATTTCATGCCTTTTGCGAACGCGTCCTCCGTGCCCACGCCGTAGAAATCGGCCTCGCAAACGACTTTACGCTCCTCGACGAAGTCCAAACCCTCCTCACCATCAACCGCAATCTCGATAAATTCACCCTGGACTACTACAAACCAAAATCCAATCCAACCCGATTCATCAAAGCCATCATCAATCACATCTCAAGAGCAAAAGACGAAGGCGTCACCCCAAACGACTACCACACCTTTGCCGAGTCTCTCCGGCTAAATGACGACATTGCCGAAGCAGACAAGGCACTCTCGGAACCGGCCAAATATCAAGAACTCGCAAGCGCCTACCACACCTATCAACAAATCATGCTCGAAAACAACGCGCTTGATTTCGCCGACCTGATCGCTTACACCCTCGAACTCCTCAAAACACGCCCAAACATCCGCGAGCACTATCAAACCCAATTCAAACACATCCTCGTCGACGAATTCCAAGACACCAACAGCTCACAATACGAACTCGTAAAGCTCTTGATAAACAAAGAACAAAACATCACCATCGTCGGAGATGACGACCAATCCATTTACAAATTCCGCGGCGCATCCCTCTCAAATATCCTCTCTTTTAAATCCGACTTCCCCCAAACCACCACCGTTGTCCTCACCACAAACTACAGATCAAAAGCCAGCATCCTAAACGCCGCCTATAGCCTCATCCAAAACAACAATCCAAACCGTCTCGAAGCCCGCGAAGGCCTCAACAAAGAACTCAAACCCCACAAAGAAGGGGAGGGCTTTGTTCGACATCTAATATTCCCAACCCTCGAAGACGAAATCGATTTCACCATTCAAGAAATCCTCACCAAAAAAGAAGCTTCAGAAACAAACTGGGGAGACTTCGCTATCCTCGTTCGAGCAAATGCCCACGCCACAGAACTCGTCAACAAACTAGACCAAATCGGTGCTCCATACACATTCCAAGCAAGAGCCGGCCTCTACACCCAGCCAATCATCCTCGATATTCTCGCCTACTTCCGCGCCATCGCCTTCCACCATGACAGCATCTCCATCTACCGCATCCTTGCGCACCCAGAACTCGGCCTTGCGCACAAAGACATCGCAAACATCGCGCTCACCGCCAAACAAGACGGCTCCTCACTCTACAAAGCAATGACCGCTAAAACACCAGAAGACACGGGTACCGCAAAACGCCTCCAATCCATCACAACAACAATCGACCAGCTCCATACAAAATCCCGCCGAGCCCCAATCACCGAACTGTATCTAGAAGTCCTCAAACAAACCGGTATCCTCGGACACGTAGGCACCCTCCCGGAAATCCAACAGGCCGAACAGTACGATTATTTGCAACAATTTCTCACCCGCCTAAAATCCTTCGAATCAAACACCGGGGACAAAACCCTCACACATTTCCTCGAAGAATTCGAACATGAACGCCAAGCAGGGGAGACAGGCGCCCTCTCAACATCAGAAACCGATCATAACGACGCCATCAACATCATGACCATCCATGGATCAAAAGGCCTCGAATTTCCTTACGTATTCATCATCAACCTCATCGAACAACGTTTCCCATCTCGTGCGCGTCCAGACGCGATCCCGCTCCCGCAAGAACTCATCACATCAAACATAGACCACGACCACGTCGAAGAAGAACGACGCCTTTTTTACGTCGCCATCACTCGCGCCAAAGAAGGCCTCTATCTCCTCGCTGCAAAAGACTACGGCGGCAAACGCACACGAAAACCATCAAGATTCTTACAAGAACTCAACATCCAAGCAGACGAAGGCGAATCTCAAAAAGACATCACCACCCAAACGACCATCGAAACTCCACTCCCGTCTAGCCAAAAAGGGCATGAACTCAAACGCGTCAGCTTCACCCAACTCGCCGCCTTCGCCAAATGCCCACTCCAATACAAATTCGCTCATATCCTCCGCATTCCCATCTTCGGCAAACACCAAATGAGTTTCGGAAAAACCATGCACAACACCTTGCAACACTTTTTCGAATCCGGGGCAGGGGATACACAAACATCGCTATTCGAAAGCGCTCCCCAGTCAGACATCCCATCTCTCAAAAATCTCCTCGCTCTGTATGATCAAAACTGGATTAATGAGTGGTACCCCTCAGACGCTATTCGAGATGAGTATCGCAAAAAAGGAAGGGAATCGCTCATTGAATACCACACCCAGATCACAGCAACCCCGCCAACCGTCGCCTTCATCGAAAAACCTTTCACGATCAAGATCGGCGACATCACCATCAAGGGACGCATCGACAGAATAGACAAAATTAACAACGCCTACAAAATCGTCGACTACAAAACCGGTAATCCAAAAAAAGATGGTAAACTGAATTGGGACGACAAAAAACAGTTGATTCTCTACGCTATCGCAGCCGAAAAATGCTTTGACCCTCCACTTCACGTCACAGAACTCGAATATCACTATCTCGAAAACAACAGCACCGTTTCCTTTGAACCAAAAGACAAACTCAAAGAACGTCTCATTGAAGAAATCAAATCATCCGTAGAAGCCATCAAATCAAGTGACTTCAAGCCAACACCAGGCTTCGGATGCAACTACTGTGACTTCAAAGACATCTGCGAATTCGCTCAAACGTAATATGGACACCTTTTCCAGTCTCATCAATCAAACACTTGCGCGCCACAACATCGGCAGATCTGTCACCGCTGCAATGATCGTCAAAAAAGCAGAAATGATTCTATTTAACATGCTCCCAGAACGTGCCAAGCAAGACATCGAAATCCGGTCGTTCCTGCACGATCAAATCCGCATCGCCTGTCTCAACACACAAGCAAAATCACTAATGAATAGATTCAAGCAGCCTCTCCTCGATGGTCTCAAACGTGAATTTCCACAATCAAATATCATCGAAATTTTTACCTTTATCGACCCTAATTCCCAAGCAGACCTTCGCATCCAGCGTGATATAATGCACTCATGACCGTCAAGCAATACATCATCGCCTTATTCTCGGGAACACTCTTGGCCGCGCTCGCCTGGATTATTGTACTTTTTGGCATCAATCCAATAAACGCAAACAGCTTTACGATAAGCAGCTTTTATATCACGCTTTTCACCGCATCCGCCGGACTCTTCACGAGTTGCGGTACCCTCATCCGTATCAACAAATATCCAAATCGCAAAATCGACGAAATCGTAAAAACATCACTAAGACAAGCCATCATTCTCACCATCCTCATCGTAACCACGCTCATACTCCTCAAATCAAACCTACTTTCATGGTGGCTTCTTCTCGTTTGCATCGCTGTAATAAGCACCATTGAATACATTTTCCTCGCCGCAACACATAGCAAGCATCAATAAAACAACAAAATTCTGCTTGCATACAGAATTTTTTTTGTTAAGATAACATCTCATGACCCCGTATGCTGAATAAATTCCTAGGAAAATTCTCAGAAGATGTCGCTGTAGATCTTGGCACCGCAAACACGCTTATCTACATCAAAAAGAAAGGGATCGTCATGAACGAACCCTCAATCGTCTCTTTAAACGTCAGAACAAACCAAATCATCGCCGTCGGCCACTCAGCTAAAGACATGCTTGGCAAAACACCGCCACACATCAAAACTTCGCGACCACTAACAAAAGGCGTTATCTCAGATTTCGAAATCGCAGAACGCATGCTCAAATTCTTTATCGACAAAATTCATGAAGAATCATTCACAATCATACCAAGACCCAGAATCGTCATCGGAGTTCCTCTAGAAATCACGGAAGTGGAACAAAAAGCAGTTGAAGACGCGGCAATAAGCGCCGGCGCAAGACAAGTTTTTCTTATCGAAGAACCCATTTCAGCAGCCATTGGAGCATCTCTTCCAGTCACAGAGTCAACGGGCAGCATGATCGTTGACATCGGCGGAGGAACAACCGAGATTGCCGTCATCGCTCTAAGCGGCGTTGTCACTTCAAAAACCATGTCCATCGCCGGAGAGGAAATGACAAAAAATATTGTCCAATATGCACGAGACGTCTTCAACCTTCTCATCGGCGAACGCGTTGCCGAAATCGTAAAGTGGTCCATCGGAACAGCGGTGGAACCCGCAGAACCGCTACAAATCGAAATGCGGGGGAGAGACCTCATCACAGGTTTACCAAAACAAGTCATCGTAAGCGACAATGAAATCAGAGAAGCACTCCAAAAATCCGTCCAAGCAATCATCGAAAACGTCAAAGTTACAATTGAAATGACTCCCCCGGAATTGGTCGCAGACATTTACGAACACGGCATCGTGCTCGCAGGCGGAGGCGCGCTTCTAAAGGGACTCGACACGCTCATGTCAAAAGCTACAGACATTCCCGTCACAATCGCAAACGACCCACTCACAGCCGTCGTGAGAGGGAACGGAATTTTGCTCAGCAACGAAGAGCTCCTCAAAGACGTCACGCTTCCTTCGACATCAGAAGACGGCTTCGCATAACATGCCAGTATCCCGCCAACGCATTACAAAACAAAATAAACAAATCGCTAAAAAGCTGATCACTTTTACCATTTCACTTATTCTCATTCTTCTTTTCAGAAACTGGGGCCCTATATCAGCATCGATTAACTTCATTCAATCAACATTTTCAACAATTGGAACAACATTTTACACAATCTATGAGGTAAATACGGCATCGCCAGAAAGTCTTGCGGGACAATTGCAGATATGTGAATCCGACCGAAATGCTCTCGCAAGTGACAAAGCGTATGTGACCATTTTGGAATCAAGAATCGCAGAGCTTGAAGAATTACTAAACTACAAACAATCTGTCGATGCAAATCTCGTCCTCGCGCACGTCCTCGCGAAAAACATCAAAGAAGACGCAAAGATCCTCATCAATCAAGGAGAACGAGCCGGAATCAACATCGGCATGCCTGTTATCGCAGAAAACGGCCATATCATTGGCACCATTAGCAAAACAACACAAAACACATCCACTGCGCAACTTTTGTCTAGTCCGGAAAGCAAAATCACCGCCATGCTTCAATCCGACGAAGCAACAATCGGCATCGTTGAAGGGAAAGAGGGATTCTATCTTGAACTAGGGTTCATCCCTCAAGAAAAAATCATCACTGAAGGAACGCTCATTCTTACTTCTGGCCTTCAAGACGACATCCCGGCAGGCTTGATAATCGGCATTATTCGAGAAATCATAAAAAACGAAACGGCTCTATTTCAAACAGCTAACATAGAACCTCTCATTGACGTAAATACAATCTCAAGGGTCCTGATTGAAACATCTCCCTCAATCTGATGTATGAAAGAAGTTATCGTCGCCCTAAGTGCACTCATTATCGCACTCATACAAACAAGTCTTATTGGCAGCCTTCCAACTCCTCTTAACCTCATCCCCCTCCCGCTCATCATTGGCACAACACTTCTTCATAGAACAACAATCCCGCTTGGCATCATCTGGACATTAACATGCGTCATCTTCATCAAGCTCACCGGGTTCCCTACAATACCAAGCGGAATCTACACTCTGATGCTTTGCGCTGCGATTCCACTTTGCTTACGCATCTTCGCACAACGATCGCTATGGGGGCTTCAAGGACTTGGCATTTCCATGTTCGTCGTAGGATCATTGGCGCAAACCCTGCCCACGATCCTATTTCAATTTTTCAATCGAGACACAATCCACGATGCGTTCTTTAAGCCATTTTTTTCTGAACAAATTGTCATACTTGCATGGCTCATTACAGGGCTTTACATCGCCCAAATTACTGCCAGAAAATGGCAAGATGCAAAAAACCAGTTCTTGCCAAGAACAGCAACATAATCATGGTAAAAAAACAAAACAGTTTATTCCCACTTCCCCCATCAATCGATCTATCAAAAAATCGAGAGATACAAAACGAAGAAATCTTCGCCGACATTTTTTCCGATGCCAAAAATCCAAGCGATGACACAAACACATCCTTCATCGGACCAGCAATTCATGCAAAACGCTTTAAACTGTCATTTATTATCACCGGCTTCATCATTGCAATACTCCTTGGAAAATCCGGATATTTACAAATTGTAAAAGGTCAAGAATACCGAACGCAAGCAGAACAAAACAGACTTTGGAATCATATTCTACCGTCTCAACGTGGCATTATCTATGATCGCACAGGAACTGAGCTTGCTTGGAACGAAGCAGTATTTAACCTCCTTGCAACACCTGCATCAATGACAAAAGACCGTGAACATCAACATCAAATATTGTCACATATTGCAAAAAATTCAGAGACTCCGATCAACGAATTGTACATCGCTCTTGAAGAATCAGACACAACGGAACCTAAAACATCAATCCTTCTTGCAGCAAACGTCCCATACGAACTCGCGCTCACTGTCGAATCAAGCCCAACGTCTTTCCCAGGCATCACCACAGAACTCTCATCAAAACGAGGATACATCACAAACGAAATTCCATCGCTTTCACACATCATCGGCTATTCAGGAGGCTTAAACGAAGACGAATATGAAGAAAAAAAATCAGAAGGATATCGTCCCTTTGACTCCATTGGAAAAATGGGGATCGAACAAGCCTACGAACAACGTCTTCGAGGACAATTCGGACTTGAACTCTTAGAAATAAACGCCCTTGGATCCATCGGAAGAGTTGTTTCAAAAACTGAACCAACTCAAGGACAAAACATTACACTCACCGTAGATGCCGCATTTCAGAAATACATTGAAGAAGTGTTAAAAACACGACTCGAAGGAACCCCAGCATCAAAAGCCTCCGTCATCGCGATGAACCCAAAAAATGGAGAAATTTATGCACTCGTTTCCTGGCCAGCGTACGACGCAAACGCGTTCACCGGAGGAATCGATACAGCATCATACAGAGCCCTTATTGAAGATGAGGACCGCCCACTCTTTGCAAGAGCCTTCTCAGGAGAATTCCCATCTGGATCCACAATTAAACCCATGAACGCCGCTTCTGCGCTAATCGAAGGCATCATCACTCCGGAAACCTCCTTTATCTCAACAGGGGGAATACAAATTGGGATCTGGTATTTCCCTGATTGGCGAGCAGATGGACACGGAAATACAAACGTTTACCACGCAATCGCCGACTCAGTAAATACATTTTTCTACCTCATCGGCGGCGGAAATGAACACTTCGACGGCCTAGGAATCGAAAAAATGATGGAATATGCAGCCAGCTATGGCTTCGGTTCACAAACAGGCTTAGACATTGCAGGTGAACAAGACGGGTTCCTTCCAACAAAAGAATGGAAAATTGAGGCAAAAGGGGAACCGTGGTACATCGGCGACACGTATCACGCCGCAATTGGTCAAGGAGACTTCCTTGCAACACCTTTACAGATCGCAAGAGCGACGGCGATGTTTGCCAATGACGGACATCTAGTAACACCACATGTAAACAACTCCCTTGAAACATCCTCTTCACGAGTAATTTCAACAGAAATCGTGAACATCGTCGCCACCGGCATGCGACGCACAATAACTCAAGGATCTGCACAGATGCTCCAAAGTGTCGCTGTTGAAGTTGCTGGGAAAACAGGAACAGCTCAATGGTCGTCCACAAAACCACCTCATTCGTGGTTTACTGGCTTCGCGCCTTACGAAAATCCAGAAATCGTTATCACCGTCTTGATAGAAGAAGGCGGGGACGATTACCTCGCCGTACCCATCACAAAAGACATTCTCGACTACTGGTATCAATAGACTTCATATGCTACGATCACTAACGAAAAGACGCTCATTGAGCGTCTGATATGATTGCATTATGAACAACCAACACTTCGTATCTCCGGAAGGACTCGAAAAGATTAAAGAAGAATACAACCACCGAACAAAAACCCTCCGAAAAGAAATTTCCGAAAAAATTGGCGTTGCCAAAGAACAGGGTGATCTTTCAGAAAACTTTGAATATCATGCCGCAAAAGAAATGCAAGGACAAAATGAAGCGCGCATTCACGAACTCAACGACCTCCTCAAAAACGCCGTCATCGTAGAAGCAAGAGAAGGGGAGTCCACGATCAATCTCGGCACAAAATTTGTCGCCGCAGATGCAAACGGAAACGAACGTCCTTACGAACTTGTTGGCGCCACAGAAACCGATCCGATGACTGGCAAAATCAGCAATGAATCACCATTTGGAAAAGCCTTCCTCGGAAAAGAAGTTGGAACCGACGTCGAAATCAAAACACCATCAGGAATCACAACCTACAAAGTTATTTCAATCACATAGCTATGATCCCAGAAGAGATCGCTCGCCGAGAACGCCTCAAAAACCTCCGAGAAGCTGGAGTTGAACCCTACCCAATCGGGTCATCAAGAACACACATGGCAAAGGAAGTAATCGACACCTTCTCAACATTAGAAACAACAAAAGAAAAACTCACCGTTAGCGGTCGCCTTCGCGCGATCCGAAAACACGGCGGAGTAACTTTTTGCGTACTCGAAGATCAATCCGGAAAAATCCAGCTCATGATGCATCGTGACCATATCGGCATCGATACCTACAATGGCTTCCACGACCTTTACGACATTGGTGACATCGTTGAAGGGCAGGGGACAGCAATCAAAACAAAAAAAGGCGAAATGTCCGTTGCACTCGACAGCATCAAAATGCTCACCAAAACCCTCCTCCCACTTCCAGAAAAATGGCACGGTCTTACAGATGTCGAAAAACGCTACCGAAAACGTTATCTCGACCTCATTGCAAACCCAGAAGCAAAGACAAAAATCGCATTACGTTCAAAAATCATCCATGCAATGCGCGATCTCTTCCATCAAGAGGGCTACATGGAAGTCGAAACACCAATCCTCCAAGCACAAGCTGGCGGCGCAGAAGCACGACCATTCAAAACACACCACAACGCCCTCGATGCCGACTTCTATCTCCGCATCGCTCCAGAACTTTTCCTCAAACGCTGCATGGTGGGAGGATTTGAACGTGTTTTTGAATTCGCTCGATGCTTCCGAAACGAAGGCATCAGCTTCCAACACAACCCAGAGTTCACCCAAGTGGAAGTCTACGCCGCTTACACCGACAGAGACCAAATGCTTGACCACCTCGAACGACTCATTGCGCATATCGTAAAAACAGTCACCGGCGGTGGAACAAAAATCACCCACGAAGATTGCGAGTTAGACTTCAACACACCAATCCCAAGAAAAGAATTTTTCGAACTCATCAAGGAAAAAACCAACATCGATCTAGGAACGCTCAAGACAGAGGAAGAACTCCGCGCAGCAATGAACAAAGCCAAAATCAATACAGATGGCATTATTGGCTATGGCGAGCTAACCGACAGTCTTTGGAAGACAAAAGTACGTCCCAATATTATTCAACCCACATTTGTCATAGGCTATCCAGCCTCCATGAAACCACTAGCAAAAGTAAGTAAAGATGACGCTCACAAATCATCCAACGTTCAACTTCTCATCAAAGGCATGGAAGTTCTAAACGGCTGGGATGAGCTAAACGACCCATTGGAACAAGAGGCCCGCTTCCGTGAACAAGAAAAACTCAGAGAACGAGGAAACGACGAGGCACACCAAGTCGACGAAGACTTCTTAGAAGCGCTCAAAATCGGTATGCCACCAGCATCAGGCTACGGCATGGGCATCGATCGGATCTGCGCGCTTCTTTCAGGCTCGCATAGTATTAAAGAAGTCATCATTTTCCCAACACTCAGACCCGAATCAAACCACGGAGAACAAGATGAAAAAACTGATTAAAATCCTCGTTTTTGGCACATTCGACGGCCTGCACCCCGGCCATGAATACTTCTTGCAAAAAGCAAGATATCTCGGAACATACATAACCGTCGTTCTCCCCCCAGACGAAATCGTAAAAAAATTGAAGGGCAAGGCGCCTAAAAATCAAATCCGAGATCGGATCAAAGCCATAAAAAACCTCCCAAACATCAATGAAGTACGCATTGGCGATACAGAGCTAGGAACATACACCGTCATCAAGCAAGTCAAACCCCACATCATCGCACTCGGATACGATCAAGAAGAACTCAAAGCAGATCTCAAAACATGGCTCAAAAAAAACAACCTTGATATAAAACTCGTCACCATCAACCCCATTGAACCAACAAAATACAAATCCTCCTTACTATGATCGACATCAAACTCCTCCGCGACGACCCAAATAAGGTCCAAGCTGCCGCAAAAGCAAAAAACAAAACGATTGAAGTAGACACAATCCTCAAACTCGACAAAGAAGTCCGATCTCTCAAACAAGAAATTGAATCTCTTGCCGCACAAAAAAACCAAGCCTCTGAACATATCGCAAGCGCCCACGGAGGAGAGCGAGACCGCATGATCGAGGAAATGAAAATGGTAGGGAAGAAGGAAGAAGAACTCAAGACAAAGCTCACACCCATTCAAGATGAACTAAACGACCTTCTTTGGAAAATTCCAAACCCCTGTTTAGACAGTGTCAAAATCGGAAAAGACGAAACAGAAAACACCGTCATCAAAACAGTTGGCGACAAACCTGCATTCACATTCACACCAAAAGACCACGTTGAACTCGGAGAGATACTCGACATTATCGACATCAAAACCGCAGCAAAAGTCAGCGGCTCACGCTTTGCATACCTCAAAGGCGATGCCGTATTAATGCAATTCGCACTCGTGCAGCTCGTGATGGCAACCCTAACCAATAAATCAACGCTTGAGTCCATCATCAAATCCGCCGGCCTCGAATGCAACGCAAAACCGTTCACCCCCGTCCTCCCACCGGTCATGATCAAACCAGACGTCATGCAAAAAATGGCTCGTCTTGATGCCGAAAACGCCGATGAGCGCTATTACCTCAAAAAAGACAACGTCTATCTCGTTGGAAGCGCCGAGCACGCCCTCGGCCCAATGTACATGAAAACATCCATCCCCGAAGCCGACCTCCCAATCCGCATGATCGGCTACTCTTCAGCATTTCGCCGAGAAGCTGGCTCATACGGAAAAGATACAAAGGGCATCATCCGCGTCCACCAATTCGACAAACTCGAAATGGAATCCTTCACCACATCAGAAGCAGGGGAGACCGAACAGCTATTTTTCGTCGCAATCCAAGAATATCTCCTCAATCAACTGGAGCTCCCATACCAAATAATCGAAATGTGCACCGGTGACACGGGAACGCCAGACGCCAAACAAATCGATATCGAAACCTGGATTCCAACACAAGAGACCTATCGAGAGACCCACACCGCCGATTACATGACCAACTACCAATCAAGGCGCCTTGGAACCAAAATCAAACACGAAGACGGCACCTCCGAATTCGCCCACATGAACGACGCCACCGCAATCGCTATCGGACGCCTTTTGGTCGCCATTCTCGAAAACAACCAACAAAAAGACGGCACCGTCAAAATCCCAACCGTCTTACAACCATACATGGGAGGCAAAACAGTCATCGAACCTCGATAAAACTATGCATGGAGCGAAGACATGGGTGGAAATCGATGAAGCAGCGCTCATAAACAACATCAAAAAACTCAAAGGCACGCTTTCAGAAGGAAGCGTCTTTTGCGCCATCCTCAAAGCAAATGCCTACGGGCATGGCACAGATATCGTCTCGAACATCGTCGCAGAGCAGGGGATTACCGAAATTGGCGTCGACTCTGTCGATGAAGCAATCGCCATCAGAAAACTCCACCCAGAACACATCATCTTCATTCTCGGCTACACCGTCCCAGAACGACTAGACGATGTCATCAAATACCATCTCATCCAAACCGTCTACAACGAGGAATCCATCATGCTCATGGCCCTCAAGGCCAGAGAACAAAAAAAACGAGGATTCATCAATCTCAAAATCGAAACAGGGACACAACGCCAAGGTGTTGGACTAAACCATCTCCGTCAAACCCTCATCACCATCAAACAAGCCGCAGACGCCTTAGAACTCATTGGTATTTCTACACACTTCGCCGACGCCGAAAACATCACCGACCCAAGCTTCACAAAATCTCAATTTCGCACATTCGCAGGCTCCATCGACCAAATCACCAACCTCGGCTTCAACCCACCATACAAACACATCGCCTGCTCAGCTGCCGCAATCCTCAACCCAGAAACACATCTCAGCATGAGCCGACTTGGCATTGCCCTCTACGGACTCTGGCCGTCAGAAAGCATCAAAAAACGTCTACGGAGCAAAAATCCATCACTCATACTCAAGCCAGCTCTCACCTGGAAAACGCGCATCGCCCAAATAAAAGACGTTCCCTCAGGTGCATCCATCGGCTACGGCAGGTTCTACAAACCTAACCGCCCAATCCGCATCGCCGTTCTCCCAATAGGCTATTACGATGGCTACGACAGGGGGCTCTCCTCAAACGGAAACGTCCTTGTCAAAGGACAACTCTGCTCAATTGTTGGTAGAATATGCATGAACATGTGCATGATCGACATCAGCACCGTTCCAAAAATCAACGTCAGCGACCCTGTCACGCTACTTGGCAAACAAGGTATGCACGAATTCACGGCAGATTCCATGGCCGAACGACTCAAAACAATCAATTACGAAATCACGACACGTATCAGAGAAAACATCCCGCGCGTCCTGATCCCATCTCAATCTAACCAAACCCCATGAAACGGAGGAACTTTTTCAAAAAACAACGAGCCAAAGAGTATAACAAAGGGAAATTCAACAATCCCTATTTTTCTAACGAGCCATCACTTTGGCAAAAATGGCGACCGCTCGTCACCCTCCTTGGCTTTATACTACTTTTAATATTTACCTTTGCTGCCATTGTCACCTCAGGCATTCTCAGAATCAATTCAATCACCGCATCAGACATCAAATCCGCAACCAAAGAGGAAATCATCTCTATTGCACAAACACAATTGAATTCAAGAAGATACGGCCTCAAACAGTCATTCAAACCCGTATTCAATACACAGGCACTTCATGATGAACTCATGGAGGCATACGCCTTCGAAACCATTCAAATCAATATTGATAAACACAATCTCCACATCGACATCACAGAACGCGTCACAGGGGTCGTCTGGACCTCAGGAGACCAATATATCCTGACAGATTTAAACGGCATCGCCATCCGAAATCTCACAGATGAAGAACGTGCAAGTATCCAAAGTCGAATGAAGCCGAATGAACCAATCATCGAAAGCACAACACTTCACGATCAAATCCCAATCATTGACCATAAAAACCCAGCCTCAATAGAAACAAACACAAAAATAATCTCACCCGAACGCACACAAGCATTCATCAAAATCGACACAGTTGCACGCCAAATGCAAATCACGCCACTACGATTCAGGATAGAAACTCCCACCGAAGCATGGGCAGAGATCAGCCTCCCAGAATATTATATCCTGTTCACTATTGAAGATGACATCAAATCCCAACTAGAGCGTCTCCAGGTGCTCATACGCGAACAAGAAGATCCAGCAGCATTAGAATATATTGATCTTCGATTTGGCGATCACGTCTACATCAAATAAATCGGATTTGGCATGCCTACACAATCAAGTTATAGTGATCTCGTTCATTAGAGGCTTACATGTGTGAAGCACCCATCCACAACGTAAAATTTTCAGACATCACGTCTGGAACGTTTTTCGTCAGGGCAGGGAACAGTGAGATTGTCTGGCAAAAACACGGCAAGGAAAAAGCCGTCAACGTACAAAACAGAGGCACACTCGTTGCAATCCCCGCCAACGAACGCGTCCAAAGACTCTAGCGCCCAAACAGGCGCTCTTTATTTTGCGACACAAAACTGCATTCACCCCAGGGAGGGGAAGGGCGCAAGGCACAATCCAAAACAACAATAAAGCACAAACCCTGAGTCCACCACGCAGAAACGATCATCCAAATCCATTGACAGAACATCTTTCAAACGCAGCAAGACATAGAAGGGAGAGGTAAGCACCTAAACCAATTTCAAATCCTCATGACCCTCTCATCACCCATCAACCATCTGACAAATCCTTGGCGTCGCACAATATATCTTATACGACACTACAGAATACAAACCCGTCAATAGGGGGTAATAGAGGTCATCTAAAAACAAAACACCGTTCTACGAACACCTCAATAAAGGACTCAAAACCGTGAGGCTAGACCAAAAATCTCCTTAAGAAGAAATCTGCGAAAATATCTATAAACAATAATGAAACGCTCACCCGCCCCGCCATGATCGGAACCGTGATTTAACAAGACACAAACGTCTCTCAATCCATGCACAAAGAAAATAATGTGTCGTAAAACGAATCAATCGGGGAAAGGTAGGTGAGTAACTCTCAATCAAGGTCACTCAATGAATAACAGAGCGTCTAACATTCGACACGATGCCGTACAAACAAACGGCACACAAGACAAGCCGCGACAGAGCCTTTACAACCATCCCTCCCCTGTCTACACCCTAGTCAATCAAATACGCATACGGATCCACCGGAATCCCATTCAACCGAACCTCAAAGTGCAAATGCGGTCCCGTAGAAAACCCCGTACTTCCCACAGCTCCAATCTGTTCTCCACGAGATACGAACTGATCAGAAACCACGTACATAGCATCCAAATGCGCGTAGAGCGTCGCAAGGCCTCCACTATGAATTATCATAACGTAATTTCCGTAAGATCGCCCTGTGCGCGCCCAAGCGACAACACCCGGAGCCGCCGCATAAACCGGCGTACCACGCCAAGCAGCAAGATCAATCCCAGAATGTTCAAACAAATGTCGAAACGGATACGTTGGGTCATGGTAGTACGCTGTCAGCACGTAATCATGCACCGGCATCGAAATCACCGCCGCATCCTCAAACATATCCGCCTGACGAATCTTCTCTTCAACTTCAGCCTGCAAACTCGCAAGCGCCGACGTAATCGCCTGACGCTCCTGACGCAACTCACTCATCAAAACCCGATACTGCGCCTCGGAACTCTGCGTTTCAACCAAAAGCGTTTCCTTCGCCTCAAGCTGACTATCAAGAATCGCGAGCTGACTCTCAAGCTCGCCCTCCAAATCCACAAGATCCCCAAGACGCACCTCCTGCTCAGCACGATCATCCGCAAGCGACATCCGTGTCACCCTCGTACGTTCAACCGTATTACTCAAATCACTATTTACACTTTCAAGCTCTTCAACCTGATTAAAAAACCCATCAAACGTATTTGACCCAAAAAGCACCTCAACAAGCCCCATACGATCCTTCCGATACAACGTAAACATCAGCTCCGCCATGATCTTCTGCTGCTGCTCAAGCTCCAAACTAAGGGCAGAAATCTTCTCCGTAAGCAAATCAATTTGCAACTCCTGATGCTCAATCTCAACCTGAGTCACCACAATATCAAGCTCCGTCAACGCCGCCTGGTTCTCAATCAACTCAACATCATTCACTAAACTCGCCGACTTCGCCGCACTTTCCTGAACTTTTTGCCGATACGCATCCACCTGAGAATCCAAACTATCCATTCGAGACTCCGTCTGCTCAATCTGATCCTGAAGCTGATTAATCTCATTGCTCGCATTCCCAAGCGAAACACGCGGAGAAACAACCAAAAAAACCGCCATGACCATCATCATGATCAAAACACGCGGAGAAACAAAAAATCGTCCATGCATATACACAGACGATTATATCATGATTACAATTTTACAATTCCGTCATCAATCCGCGCAACTGAACCATCCTTCCCATGCACCCACAACAATTCAAACGGGCTCGGCGATTTCTGCAATCCCGAAAGTGAAACGCGAAGGGGCCACAAAACCTCCCCTTTCCCTACCCCTCTCTCTTCGATGTGTCGCAAAATCTCACTTTCAAGCTTCTCGGCATCCTCAAACACCGCATCATCAAGCGAATCAATAAAAGCTCGCACATGCTCAAGCGCCGCTTTAGCCGCAGCAGCATCAGACTTTTTCCAAACCAAAATCTCACCATCATACCCCCCGACATCACCATAAGACGCCAACCGCTCTTCAAGCTGATCCAGCCGATCCACCCGCTTCACCTCCACAAACGCGGCGCGCAACCGCTCATCAGAAAGCTCTCCCACAAACGGCTCAGCCACACGTTTCACTTCGTCAATCTCCAACTTGCTCAAATACTGATTATTCATCCAATCAAGCTTCTCCACATTCATCACCGCCCCAGCCGGCTTCACTTTCGACAAATCAAACATCTCCACAAGCTCTTCAAGCGTATAAATCTCCCGATCCCCACGAGGATTAAACCCAAGCGTCCCAACAAAATTAATCAGCGCTTCAGGCAAATACCCCTTTTCCAAATAATCCTCAACAGCAACATCTCCCTGACGCTTAGACAACTTCGTCTTATCTGCATTCAACAAATTCGGCGTATGCGCAAACTTCGGCACATCCCATCCAAACATACCATACAAAATAACTTGCTTTGGCGTCGAGCTGATCCATTCTTCTCCTCGCAAAATGTGAGAAATCTTCATCAAATGATCATCCACGACCACCGCAAAATGATACGTCGGAAACCCATCCGCCTTGATCAAAACCTGATCATCCACTTCCTGATTAGAAACACGCACACGCCCCCGGACGACATCCTCAAACACCGTCTCCCCCTCAGGAACCCGCATCCGCACCACATGACTCTCCCCAGCATCCAAACGCGTTTTGATGTCATCCGCATCCAACCCCAAACACGCCCGATCATACTTCGTCGTCTGCTTCGTCATCTTCTGCGCCTCCCGAACCTCATCGAGCCGCTCCTTCGAACAAAAACAGTAATACGCATCATCCTGCTCAAGAAGCGTCCGAATAAAATCCTCATAAATCCCTAACCGCTCACTCTGCACATACGGCCCAAACTCTCCTCGTGATTGAACCGCTCCATCCTCATCAATAAACAACCCCTCATCTGCCTGAATCCCCATCTTCTTAAATGTCCGCAAAAGCGATTCCGTCGCCCCCTCAACCATCCGATTCCGATCCGTATCCTCAACACGAAGCACAAACGCTCCACCAGACTGCCGTGAAACAAAATAATCAAAAAGTGCAGTCCGCAGCGTTCCAATATGCATATACCCCGTCGGTGACGGAGCAATTCGTGTTCGATGTCCCATAGTGTTGATGTTAGCCGCGCGTCCGCTCAATAACCGCCGGAATCACGTCGCGACATGCTTGAATAAATCGTCCTTGTTTAGCGCAATCGTACGCCACAAACAGCGGAAAAACAAGGCTAGCCTGCACAATCCTCCCAATCCGACTCGGCTGCCGGAGGGCCCGCCAAACCCATTCAAATCCACGCTTCCGCATCCATCGAGGCGATCGCGGAATCACGCCCGCAATCATATCAAGCGCCCCACCAGCCCCAATCGCAATGCGAATCGACGGAAACCAAGCCCGAAACCCCTCCATAAACAACTCCTGCTTCCGATGCCCAAGCGCAACAACCATCACATCCGGCTTAAACTCTCGCACCTGCCGAATCGCCTCCATATGCACCGTGCACTTCCCTCCCCCATCCACATGCACATCTCCAGGATTCACTCCAAGCACATCAAGATGCTGATATCTCCCACGCAATTCCTCCGCCGCAAGTGCAGCAACATTATCAACGCCACCAAACAACATCATCCGCTTATTCTGATCTCTACATAACTCCGCAAGCCTAATCACCGCATCCACCCCCGTATACCGATGCGCAAAATTCTGATGACCAAACGCACGCGCCGCAAACTCCAAACTCACCGCATCAGGAAGCGCCAAATCCGCCCCAACAAGCGCCGACGTAAATACCACATCATTTCGCGCAGCAAGAACCATCTCCGCATTCGGCGTCACAATCCGCTTCAACCGATCACCCTGAAGCCACTCCATCATCAAAGAATCAAAAACCGCCGCGTCAACGGCGTCGACCCGCACCCCAAAAACCTTAAACCCGTCCATTTCGGAAGACCGCATACGCCACAAATCCTCCGAGTAAATCAAGAACAAAGTCTCCCATTGTATCTGCCGTCGAAAGCTGCCGCAATTGCCCACCTACCCCAAGCATAATTTGATCAAGACCATACTCATGCAGCTCCCAAACAATACTAATAATCGAAACCACACCAAGAACCCATGTCAAATGTACGAGCGACCGAATAATTTTCAAGTGTCCGCCCTTCACCTCAACCCCAAAATGCCGCCAAACAGCAAGCGCAAACACCCCAGCCGTCAACCCACCACCAAAATGCAAAACCGTGTCATACCAGTCATAAAGCCCGTACAAGTCCCATACAAGTCCGGCGGAATGCAAAATCCCCACAATCGCAATAACAATTGCAAAAATCGAAAATAATGAAAGTGATTTCGTTGTCATATCTGAACCAAGAGTAGCAACTTTACCCACAATTTTCAACCAAAAAACGCATTGACAAATTCAGATTAGCACTCTACACTAAAGACTGCTAATAACGTTTAAATCGTTGAATCGTTCGACTAATCGCCGAAACTCGTTGAATCGCTGCGCTCGTTGATTCCGGAATCAACGCTTTAAACGAACGATGCCGCAGGCGAGTGATTCAACGAGCGAAGCGATTCAACCCTCCCATTATGATCCCCAACAATTTCACCTCAAAATCACAACAAGCCATCCAATTCGCCCAAATGCTCGCCAACGAAAACGGTCAGCAAGGCGTTGAACCCATTCACCTCATCTCTGCCCTTCTCAACCAAGAAGACGGCATTGTCATTTCCACTCTTCTCAAAATGAACATCGACGTAGAAAACCTACGCATGTCCATCAACCGCATTCTCGAACGCCTTCCAAAAACACAAGGATTCGCAACCGGCGGTATTGGCCAGGTCCTCCTTTCTCCAAACCTCGCAAAAGTCCTCCAAGAATCCGGCAACCGCGCTAAAGACTTTGGCGATGAATTCATCTCCACCGAGCACATGCTTCTCGGCCTCCTTCACGACGGCCCAATTTCCAAACTTCTCAACCAACATCGCGTCAACGAAGAAGCGATCCTCGAAGCGCTCAAAGACGTTCGCGGAAACCAAAAAGTCGATTCTGCCAATCCAGAAGCCAAATTCCAAGCCCTAGAAAAATACTCTGTCAACGTCACCGAGGCAGCGCGCCAAGGAAAAATCGACCCGATCATCGGCCGTGACGAAGAAATCCGCCGAACCATGCAGGTCCTCGTCCGCCGAACCAAGAATAACCCTGTCCTTATCGGCGAAGCCGGCGTCGGAAAAACAGCCGTCGCAGAAGGGCTCGCACAACGCATTGCTACTGGCGACGTCCCAGAAATGCTCAAAGACAAAGAAATCGTTTCACTAGACCTTGGCGCCCTTGTCGCCGGAACCAAATTTCGAGGAGAATTCGAAGAACGACTCAAGGCTGTCATCCGCGAAATCGAAGCCTCAAACGGCCAAATCATCCTCTTCATCGATGAACTCCATTCCCTCGTCGGCGCAGGAAAAGGTGACGAGTCCCCCATGGACGCATCAAACATGCTCAAACCCGCCCTCGCCCGCGGTGAACTTCGCGTTGTCGGCGCAACGACGCTCAAGGAATACCAAAAATACATCGAAAAAGACGCCGCCTTTGAACGCCGATTCCAAACCGTCATGATCAAAGAACCAACCGTTAAAGACACCATCGCGATCCTCCGCGGAATCAAAGAAAAATACGAAATCCACCACGGCATCCGCATCACTGACGAAGCAATCATTTCTGCCGCCGAACTTTCAAACCGCTACATCACCACTCGCCAACTCCCAGACAAAGCCATTGACCTCATGGACGAAGCAAGCGCTGGCCTCCGCATGCAAATCGATTCCATGCCAGAAGAACTCGACCGCTACAAACGCGACATCATGCGCCTGGAAATCGAACGCCAATCACTCCTCAAGGAGGATAGTAAAAAATCCAAATCTCGGAAAAAAGAAATCGAAAAACAAATCGCCGACATCAAGGAAGAGTCAAACGAACTCGAACTCCGCTGGAAAAACGAAAAATCTCTCATCGAACAAATCCGATCCCTAAAAGACGAAACCGATAAACTCTCAAACGAAGCAGAAATTGCCGAACGTCGAGGTGACCTCCAAAAAGTCGCCCAAATCCGCTACAACGACATTCCCGCCCTACGAGAAAGCCTCGAAAGACTCCAAGACGAACTCAAGAAATTCCAAGCAGAACGCGGCCTCCTCAAAGAGCACATCTCAGAAGAAGACATCGCAACCGTCGTCAGCCGCTGGACCCACATCCCTGTCGTCAAAATGCTCCAGAGCGAAATGGAGCGCTTAAGCAAAATGGAGGCAAACCTCGCCGGCCGCGTCATCGGCCAATCAAGAGCCCTCTCCGCCGTCTCAAACGCCCTCAGACGCTCCCGAGCCGGCATTAACGAGGAGAACAAACCCATCGGCTCCTTCATGTTCCTCGGCCCTACCGGTGTCGGAAAAACCGAGCTCGCCAAAGCTCTGGCAGAGTTCATGTTCAACGACGAAGACGCCCTCGTCCGCGTCGACATGTCCGAGTTCATGGAAAAACACGCCATCAGCAAAATGATCGGCTCCCCTCCTGGATATGTTGGCTACGACGAAGCCGGCCAACTTACCGAGACCATCCGCCGAAAGCCCTACTCCGTCATCCTCTTCGACGAAATCGAAAAAGCCCATCCAGACATCTTCAACATTTTGTTGCAGATTCTTGACGACGGCCATGTCACCGACTCCAAAGGTCGCAAAATCAACTTCAAAAACACCATCATCATCATGACCTCCAACGTCGGATCAAACGTCATCCTAAACGGCCACAAAACCGGCGACATCGGATTCGAGGACGGCACCGCAGATCAAGCACCTAGCACTACCAAGGACAGAGTGCTAAACATGCTAAAGGAACAATTCAAACCCGAATTCCTCAACCGAATCGATGAAATCATCTTCTTCGACGCTCTTAAGAAGGAGGAGATCACCCAAATCGTCAAACTCCAAATCGAACAAATCGCCGCCCGACTCAAAGAACAACGCGCCATGAACCTCAAAGTCACCGCCAGAGCCCAAAAAACCCTCGGCGACCTCGGCTACTCCCAAGAATTCGGCGCCCGCCCCCTCAAACGCATCCTCCAAACCGAAATCCTCGACCCACTAGCCATGAAAATCATCACAGGAGAAATCAAAGAAGGCGCAAACGTCACCATCGACGCCACAAAAGGCATGCTAGAAATCCGACAACGAAAATAACCCACCCTTAAAATAACGTCCTGCGAAGGCCGAATCCAACGAGACCGAAAAGCTATTCTGATTCAAAAAACCCTCCGCCTTCCCATCTCAACCTTGCGGAGAGATCCTTCCTTCTTGATCATCGCAGAGATCTCTCCACAAGGTCGAGATGGGAAAACAGCCAAAAAAGACCAATAAAGGGTCTTTTTTCTTCCCATCATCTCCTCCCCCTTGACAAAACCCCAAATCTTTGCTATTCTTATCCGTCGATCATTTCATCCCTTCTGTTCGTCGGCCATTGCCTCGGGGGTTTCCAACCAACGAACAGAAGGAATATCTTCCCTCCCGGGACGGTAACGCAGCAAAAGTCAAAAGGCGCGATGACGCGCAATCTGCACCGCCTCGGGAGGGATCCACCTCCCCCGTCTCGTGTTTCAGGCCCAGCATCATCCTGCTATCGGCATCTCACCCGCCCAGCCTAAACACGAGTCGCGGGGACCTTTCACCCTTCCTCCCTCAGAATCTCAATACTTCGCTGAAGCATTCCGCTTCAGTAGTTGCAACTACCAAAGCATAGTAAAGATTCTGAGAGGGGGAAGTTTTTTATTTGCCTCGATCCAAACCGACTGTTATATTCCAACCACCCCACCTTCCCTCGGCCTCAGAATCTCACCGGGAAATTCCCTTCTCGTTGGTCCAACAGCTCAACCCTGACGGCCGAGGGACCCTCTCTGCCCCGTCTCTTAATTGTGAATCCTCGCACGGCAATCAAACCAAACCGACTGCATATGCTACTCGTGCGCACAATCGAAAGAACGGGGTACTTTTATATCCTACTGAGACTTGACATCTTCCTAGCCCCATGCCACACTAAAAATGGTAACAGGTGCATCTAAAACAACCAGGTGTGCTCCACCCTCGCCCTGCAGGCATGTGCCCGGACTCAGCTTCCAGACACAAGCCTACAGGGCCCTTCTTCTTTCACACGGAGATCAACATGATCTATCCCATGGCAATCGAATTCCCTCCTGAATTCATCCTGGCATTCTTCGGAATCATCATCTTAGTCTTAATGGCCAAATTCGCCGCCAAGACCAACCTCTTCATCAGGCCAAAGAACCCCACTCTCGACGACGTCATGTCCGAGATCCGAGACATCCTCAACGAGCTCGACACAAGCACCACCATTCGCCTCAAGACCCTCAACATCAAGACAGACCTGATACAAATCATCCGACCCTTCCTCCCAAGATTCCGCGAAGCGTTCTCAGCACTCTCAAACCGAGAAGACGCAACCGATCAGCAGACGAGATTCATGGAATCCCTCATCGGCTGGCGAGATGCGCTCAAGGGCATCAAATCCGACGCCACCCACCTCGCAGCCATGCAATTCGGCACCCTCCCACACGCTGAAGCCTCCGAAGCCCTGAGCCAACGCTGCCTCACTCTCTGCCTAAACGCCCGAGAAGACCTCAACAACATCACAAGACCCACCACGAACACCGTCCGCCAGACCTCCTAGCCTCCCCGCCCCAAAGGCGGCTTTTTTCTTGATCGAAAACAAAAAAATGCGATCCTTAAATCGCTGAAGACGTGTCAGGCTGACCATCCCAAAAGACGATCAGCCGACCTCACCCTGCAAACTACTCCTCGAGCAGTCTGCAGGGTCCTCTTTTTTTCCAAAAACTAACGATTATCCCCATCCCCCGTCAAAACCCCCCGATCCTGACGACTCTTCAACCGATCCAAATTCCCCTGCGCAATTCCATCCATCGTCAACCCAAGCTCCGTCGCCACCTGCGCAACATACCAAAGCACATCCCCAAGCTCCTTCCCAAGCGCCGCCCGCCGCTCGTCCGTAACAATCCCCCCATCATCCCGCTGAATCTTCTTCACCTTCCCCGCAACCTCTCCAGCTTCTCCAGCCAAACCAAGCGTCGGATAATACACATTCCTCCCAACATCCGGATAAATAGCCGTCTTCCGAGCCTCAAATTGATAGTCATTCATTTGCATAGGCCACCATTTTAACACACCCCATTTAAACCAAATGATGCTCCCGTCTCCTTGTAACAAAAATGGTCCGTACGGACCAAAAAAAATACAGGCAGAATCGAAAAGACAATGACAAAACTGGCAGTCATCAATCATTTCCAAAAAAAACACCCCCATGCCTGCTTGATACAAAAGTGGTCCGTACGGACCACTTTTGTATCAAGCAGAAGAAACATCAAACGATCAACCTTCCTCGTGCCGCAGCTGCCGCTTCCACATATTCGCATAAACACCTCGCTTTCTCAGTAGCGACGCATGCGTCCCATCCTCTGCAATCTTTCCATCCTCAATCACAATAATCCGATCCATATCAGAAAGCGTACTCAAACGATGCGCAACAACAATCGCCGTCTTCCCTTTCAATATCTCACTAAATGAATCCTTAATAATCTGCTCACTCTCACTATCAAGCGCGCTTGTCGCCTCATCCAAAATTATAATAGGCGCACTCTGAAGCACCGCCCGAGCAATAGCAACGCGCTGCTTCTGCCCACCACTTAACTTCACCCCACGCTCACCAACAATACTATCCACCCCATCCGGAAGCCGCTGAATAAAATCAAACGCATGCGCCGATCGAAGCGCCTTATTTAATGCACGCACAGAAGCGTCAGGATCTGACAAAAGAACATTGTCCTTAATTGATGCATGAAATAACAACGGCTCCTGCGGCACATACGAAATCTGTCGCCGCAAATCCTGCTGACGAACATCTCGAATATCAACCCCATCAATCAAAACACGTCCACGATCTACATCATTAAATCGCAAAAGCAACTTCGTAATCGTACTCTTCCCCGCCCCACTAAGCCCAACAACCCCAAGCTTCTGCCCTTCCGGAATCCGCAAAGAAAACCCATCAAACACATTTTGCCCCTTCTTCCCCTCATAGTATGAAAACGAAATATGGTCAAAAACAATCTCTCCTCCCACATGATCAAACGTCGCCGGCTCATCTAGATCACAAATCTTATTCTGACGATCCAAAATCTCAAACGCGGGCACAATCTTATCAACAAGATCATCATGCTCATCCAAATTACTAGAAAGGCTCTGAATGCCCGTCAAAATAGTTCCCGTATACGTCACAATAAGCACCGCCTCAGCAATATCAAGTGCTCCTCCGCTCATTCGCTCCACAACAAGCCAAAGAAGAATCATGAAAAAAATGACTGTAATACCCGTTCGAACACCAATCAACTTAGCCTGAACACCATAACGTTTAGTAAAAACATCCGCCTCACGAGATGCATCTCTCCGAGCACGGTTCGCGTAATGCTCTTCCATAGCAAAAGAACGCACAGCGAGAATATTCGAAACAACATCAGCAATTCTTCCAGAATTTTTCTTATAAAGCTCTCGAGACATTGTTCGATATGGCGAAATAGCATGAGAAGCCCAAACCAAATAAACCGCTTGCACAATACTCAACCCTAATGCAACAAACCCCAAAACAATGTCTACCCAAAAAATCACCACAAGAGGCAATAAAATCCCCAAAATCGTATTTATAAACCGATCGCGAAACACCCGAACAAGCGTCACACCAGCATCAACATAATGACGAGTCGCAGCCGTGAGGTAGCCAGCCAAATGAGAATTCAAATATTCAATATCAGATGTAATCAACCGGGAAAAATAAGAACCTGTCAATTCCTGATACACAGGATTCTCCCCCTTCATCCCAAGATATTGAACCATTGGCGTCAAAATCCCAAGCGTCAAAGAAAACGCAACAAACAAATACACAGACCGATACGCTCCATCAAAATCCTGAACCGATAAATTCGCAATAATCAAACTAATTGCAATCGGAAGAAAAATAAACTTACAAGCCCGACTGATAATCTGAAGAATAAACGACAAACAAACCTGCCATGACCTCCCATACGTATCAAAAAGATGCGAATAAACTTTTTTATACTTTCCAAAATCTCCAAACATGTAAAAAATCAATAATCGAGCAATGCACTAATTCTAACAAAAAACCCTCGACGCATCGAGAGCTAGAATTCAGCGCCTCACCACCGAGAACATGATCACCAAGGCGACGGTCAAGTTTCCCACCAACCCAATCGCCATCGGATACATAAACCGGTGCCAAACCCACCCATCAGGATTGAAATAAATCGCCGAGATCTGAAACACCGACGAAATCGCAGTCAAAAACCACGCCTCAGGCTCATCTTCAAGATCACCATCCACAAGACCGATCACTGTCATTGCAAGCGAAATCCCGCACACGGCCACAAGCGCCCCACTCGCAAGCGCTGTATCACCACCCGTGAACCAAAAATATCCAATCCCGAGCGCACCAGTCACAGCAACAGCATCCGGAATCGTCACCATGGTCAACTGCCCGGTAAACCACGACCAAACGGTCACAAACACGACACTGAACGCGACAACGAACACATTTCCAGATTCGTACCAATTCGATTCGGCCAAATCGTGAAAAACGAACGCGTTGATCATCAGCACCACCGATGAAATCGTCCACGTAGAGATGCTCAACTTCTTCCCGGTCGTCAGAAGCTGCTTGACGTAGAGAACCGCCGACATAAGCGCAACGATGATGGCGACAATACCAAGAATCTTTGACACAAGAACCTCCAAAAGAACCCCAAGACCTTACCAAAATCTCAAAACAATACAACCCTTGACATCAACCAAATCTACACATATATTCCACTTTCACCCTCCCTAGGAGACATGTGAACACCGCAGAACGCACCATCGTCGTCCAATGCCCAGGCAGAACCAGCAACGGAGACCCAGCCCTTCAGACCTCGCACCCCGTCACCGTCGGACTCCTCTTCCGCGACGACTCCCTCCTCGCCGGAGGCGGCATCACCTGCGCCCCACAAGATTGCCTCTACAACGCCGGCGGCCACGCAGACAAGTGCAGAGCAAATCCCGATGATAGAGGCGCATACTGCCATTTCGCCTTCGACTTCCCCCACGGCACCGGCCCCATCCGAACCTTCAGACCCCCAAAAGAAGTCAACGCTCCGTTTACGGAACTTCTCGAAATCTTCAACTCGCAATAACGCCTCGTGATCTCGCCAAAAGCGAGTTCTTTTTATTGACAATCAGCCAAAAAAACAATAATATCGCACCAGGTCCATGCAAGACAGCGCGCGGATGGATTCGGACCCTCGCCGCGCACCGAACCTCGCAAGGACTCTCCTTCTCACACTCTCCCTGCAAAGACCCTCATCCATATAGTTATCCTGTCAACAACAATGAAGTCCCAGCAGGGAGAGTGTATTTCCGGGCCCTTAGCTCAGCTGGTAGAGCGCCTGCATGGCATGCAGGAGGTCAGCGGTTCAAATCCGCTAGGGTCCACCAAACTTCCCGGGGGGAAGTTTGCCCTTCGTAGCTCGGCGCCGCTGAGCGAAGAACGGGCACGAATGGCAAGCCATATTGCTAACAAACTCGAAGGCACGAACTCGCATCAAAAAAAATGCGAAGAATGCCCTTCGTAGCTCGCAGAGCGAAGAACGGGCCACACCCAAGACTAAGCAACGTCTGCATGCACTACGTTTACATCCTCCGAAGCACCCGCTTCCCGACAAAAACCTACGTAGGCATATCCCAACACCTCGCGTCCCGACTCAAATCCCACAACGCCGGACGATCCCCGCACACCGCTCGATTCAAACCCTGGAAAATCATCTTCTACGCAGCCTTTCCAAATCGACAAACAGCATCGAACTTTGAAAAATACCTAAAAACCTCCTCCGGAATAGCCTTCCGAAACAAACGCCTCATCTAGGAGCCCCTCATGACCACCACCGACACCCCTCCCCCTTCCGACTTCTCCTGGGCCAACTTCGTCCGTGCCCACGCAAACGACGCCCCCACCCCCCTCGTCCGCGCCGCCGTCGCCGCCGTCCACACGCGAGGCACCGCCATCGAAATCGGCTGCGGAGGCCTCACCGACACCTACTACCTCCTCGAAGCCGATTTCGACACCGTCATCGGCCTTGACGCCGAACCAGAAGTCGCCGTTCTCGCAGCAAAACACGGCGTCCCAGGCATCGACATCGTCATCTCCGACTTCCTCGACTACGACTTCGGCACAGAACGATTCGACCTCGTCCTCGCTCGCCACTGTCTCTTCTTCGCAACTGGCGATGACTTCTACGACCTCATCGCCGCCATCCAGACGAGTCTCAAACTAGGAGGCATCTTCGCCTTCACCCTCGTCGGACCAGAAGACACCTGGAACACTCCAGACGCCTCCATCACCTTCACCGACCGAGACACCATCCATCACATGCGCACCGGATGGGAAACTGTCTCCTTCTGGGAAAAAATCCAATACAGCCCCTCGTTCGTCGACGAACAAAAACGCTGGCACCTCTACGGACTCATCCTCCGCAAACAGTAACTCTCGACTCCATCGAGGGTATTATTTTACCCAAATCCCCCTCAATATCATGCTATACTACCCCCACTATGACTCACCCACTCAAAACCCTCGTCATCGCTCTCACCATTCTTACAATCCCCGCAAATTCTCTCGCATTTGACCCAAACTACATCATCTCCGACTACGACCTCACAAACCCCTTTGCGCTTGATCGAAACCAAATCCAAGCCTTCCTCGACAGGGGCTACCTCGGCGATTACAAAACAGAAGACACGGATGGTAAAACACGCTATGCCGCAGACATCATCTGGCGCGCCGCACAACAACACCTCATCTCACCCAAATTCATCCTCGCTCTCATCCAAAAAGAACAAAGCCTCGTCGAAGACGACAACCCATCAGACTCCCAACTAGACTGGGCAGCCGGCTATGCCGTTTGCGACGACTGCTCAAAATCCGACCCAAACATCCAGCGCTGGAAAGGATTTGCCAAACAAATTCGATCATCTTCCATGCAATTCATCGAAGGCTACCTCGCCGATATCGAAGCTGACGGCACCACAAAAGGCAAATACGGCCCAGGCGTCGCAGTGAGCATCGATGGCACCACCGTCATCCCACAAAACGCCGCCACCGCCTCCATGTACGCCTACACCCCCCACCTCCACGGCAACGAAAACCTCTCCATCATCTGGAAGCGCTGGTTCAGCACCGAATACCCCACAGGAACCCTCGTCAAATCAGACATCGACGAAACCGTCTACCTCATTCAGTACGGCTACAAACGCGCCATCAAAAGCATGAGTGCACTCATTTCTCGATTCGATTCAAACCTTATCATCACGGTTTCCGACACATCACTAGACAACTACCCAGACGGCACCCCAATCAGCTTCCCAAACTACTCATTACTCCAAGATGAAGACGGCACAATCTACCTCCTCGTCAACGACACACTCCGCCCAATCGACAGCCTAGAAACCTTCCAATCCATCGGCTTCATGGAAGACGAAATCAACCAAGTCTCAGACGAAGACGTCGGCCTCTACGAGATCGGATCCACCATCACCCAAGAATCCATCCACCCCAAAGGCACCCTCCTCAGGCTCGCGACTACAGGAGCACTCTTCTTCGTCCAAGACGGCATCCGTCACCCTATTTTCGATAACGCTGTCCTAGAATCCCGCTTCCCAGGCGCACTCGTCGGAGCCGCCGCCCCCGTCGAAATCGAACAATTCCGCGAAGGCACCCCCCTCGGCATCCCCGACGGCCGCCTTATCAAAGCCACAGAAGACCCAACCGTCTACGTCATCTCAGAAACACGCCGTCTCGCCATCCCATCGGCAGAAATCTTCCTCGACTACGGATGGAGCTGGGACGACATCCTCACCGTTTCCGACAAAACCCTAAACCTCCACGACCTCGGTGACCCAATCGAAGGAGCAGACTCCTCCATCGCCTCAAACTAATATGATCGTCTTCGCCGCCTTCACACCTCACTCCCCCCTCCTTCTTGAATCCATCAACAAGGAGCGCCTTAAAGAAGCCAAAAAGACCCTCACAGGCCTCGAAGAACTCTCCCACGAACTCTACGCTACCCATCCAGACACCATCGTCCTCATCTCCTCTCATCCAAACGCAGAAAAAGACGCGTTCACTCTCTACGTCCACGACCCCTTCGAATTTGACCTCTCCGCCCTCGGAGACTCAACATTTAAATCCAAATTCCACCCCGACCTCCATCTTGTCGATACACTCCAACGCCACCTCCGCAGCGAACACCAACCCATCACCCTCACCACAGAAGCCCACCTCAATCACACCGCCGCCATCCCCCTAAACGCCCTCGCAACAAACATCAAAAACATCAAACTCCTCCCCATCAGCACATCCGCGGCATCACCCAAAGCTCACTTCCAATTCGGCCAAGCGCTTCGAGAATCGCTCATTAGCTCAACCCGCCGTATCGCTATCATCGCAAGCGGCGACCTCGCTCACACCCTCTCAAGCTACGCCCCAGGAGGATTTCACGACGACGGCGCTGCGTTCGATAAAACCATCCAAGACCTCATCACCTCCCAAAACTCCACAGGCATCATGGGTATCGACGAAACCCTCAAAACAAACGCCCAAGAAACCGCCCACCTCCCACTCTGCATGCTCCTCGGCGTCCTCGACAGAACCGCAAACCGTCCTCACATCATCAGCTACGAAGCCCCATTCGGCGTCGGAGAACTTATCGTCAACTTCACCATCATCTGATGATTGCCCAGGTCTACCCAATCCGCCGAATGCCAAGGAGGTTCGGTGTTTTTGATTACCAAATTCCAGCAGGAGTAAACACTAATATCGGCGACCTCGTCTACATCACCATCCGAGGTTTCAAGACAACCGGTATCGTCGCCAAAATCAACCAAACCGCAGAAGTTCCAAACGCCAAACCGATCTCCGGCATCGCGATCAAAAATCTAATAACCTCAGCCGACATCACCCGCCTTGAATCTATTGCTACTTCCATCGGCCAATCCGTCCCAAGTCTCCTCTTTTTCATATTCCCTTCTTCCCCATCTCGAGCGCAGTCGAGAGATCTCTCCACAAGGTCGAGATGGGAAAATCCAACAAACCCCCAGACCTCCATCTCAAAACACGCAGCCGACCGCATCAAATCCCTCCTCCCAACCATCAAAACCACCAAATCCCTCACCATCCAATCTTCTCCAGAAACCGCCTGGACGCTTTTTTCCATCCTCGCCAAAAACGCCCCAAACCAAACCCTCATCCTCCTTCCCACAGGAAGAGATGTCGACAATCTCGCCAAATCCCTCTCATTCCCAAACGCTCTCGCTATCCACGGCAAAACGTCAAAACCCCACCGTCAAACCATCCAAAAAGCCTGGCGCACTGGCACTTGCACAACACTCATCGCCACAAAAGTTGGCGCTCTTCTCCCAGCTCACAACCTTTCATTTGTCATTATCGAATGCGCCTCCGACGAAGCCCACAAAAACACCAAACGAAACCCAAGATTCGACGCCCGCACCGCCGCAAAACTTCTCACCAAACAGCATAACGCCACCCTCCTCCAAACAGACCCCCTTCCCTACCAAGCATCCGTTTTCGATAATCACCCCACCCTGACCATCATCGACCTCAAAGCAGAAGAACAGCAATCCCCCTTCCCACTCCTCTCCTCTAGCCTCATCGATGCCATCACTGACGCTTTACAAACCCCTAAATCCGTGCTACTTTCATTCAATCGAAAAGGTACTTCAAGACGCTTCCAATGCGGCACCTGTAAACAAATTCTCCGCTGCAAAACCTGCCAATCGATCCTCAAAAACCAAGACAACGCTCCATTCTGCACCCTCTGCAAACTTCCACAAAAAGCCTCCTCCTGCCCAAACTGCAGATCCATGGACTGGAAACAAAAAGGCATCGGAAACGCCCGCCTCAAATCCATCATCCAAAAAGCGTTTCCAAAAGCTTCCATCAAAATTATCGACAAACAGCATCCAGGCAACCCAGACGCCGACATCAACATCGCCACAGAATACTTCTTCAACCAAATCTGGAAACCATTCTTTCCTCAAACGTTCAACCTCATCGCCCACATCAGCATCGACCAAGAACTTTCCATGGCTGACCAAGACGCAACACAAAGAATGGCACGAACACTCTACCGCTCCCACTACATCGCAAAACAACAAAACGCAACGCACATCGTCCAAACCTGGATCCCAGAAATCGTCACCCCAACCCTAAACGCAGAATCCTTCATCAAATCCCAAACCGACCTCGCAAACGACTACCACCTCCCACCTGCATTTGATGAAATCACCATCACCCCAAAAACCCATCAAGTCCCTCCAGACTTCATTGGCGCCCTCCCCCCTCAAGCAGAAACAGAACAACAAGACAACAAAATCACCATCAGAACGCATCCATTACAAACCCCTTCCATAACCCCTCTCTTAAAAACCCTCCCCGACGCCTGCATCATCGAAACCACCCTAACAACCTATGAAACTCAACGTCCTCACCCACCCAAACAAAACCCTTAACACCCCATCAGCCCCCGTACCTGATGCCGATATTCAGTCAGAAAAAATCCAAACCCTCATCGACAACATGATCGAAACCATGGCGGCAGAAAATGGCATCGGTATCGCCGCTCCACAAATCGGAGAAAACGTCCGCATCATCATCGCCGAAACCAAAAAAGGCCCACAAGCCTTCATCAACCCCAAAATCATCTCCACCTCAAACACGAAGATCGACTTCCAAGAGGGCTGCCTCTCCATCCCAGGCGTCTGGGGCATTGTCGAACGCCACAAATCCTGCAAAATCAAAGCCAAAGATCGAAACGGTGACCCCGTCCGCATCAAAGCCGACAAACTCCTCTCCATCGTCTTCCAACACGAAATCGACCACCTAGACGGCATCCTCTTCATCGAAAAAGCCAAAAAAATCACAAAAGGCGACATCCCCGAAGAAGCTTATCTCTAATATGAACATCACCCTCCTAGGCACCCCCAAATTCGCCATCCCCTTCTTCGAGGCCGTCCACGCCGACCCCGACCTCACCATCACTTCCCTCATCACCCAACCAGACAAACCCGTCGGCCGCAAAAAAACCATCACTCCCCCTCCCGCGAAAACCTGGGCAGAATCACATAACATCCTCGTCCACCAACCAACATCACTTAAAACTGATGCCCTCATCAAAACCCTCACAAACGAATCTCCCGACCTCTTCATCGTCATCGCCTACGGCAAAATCATCCCCCAAACAATTTTAGATATTCCAAAACAAGGCTCCATCAACGTCCACCCTTCAAAACTCCCCGCCTACCGAGGCCCATCCCCCATCCAATCCGCCATTGTCGCCGGAGACACAGAAACAGCCATCTCCATCATGCTCCTAGACGACCAAATGGACCACGGCCCAATCCTCGCCCAAGAGCCAATCACCGTATCAAAAACCGATACCCCCGAAACGCTCAAAGCCAACGTAGAGACCATCGGCGCCCCACTCCTCATCAAAACCATCAAAAACTACGCAGCAGGCACGATCACCCCCCAGGAACAAAATCATGATGCCGCCACCTACTGCCACATCCTCAAACGAGAAGACGGAAAAATCAACTGGAACCAACCTGCGCAAACCATCTACAACCAAATCCGAGGCCTAACCCCCTGGCCCGGAACATTTACGATACTCACTGACGGAAAACGCCTAAAAATCCACGAAGCATCCATCTCAACCAAAAAACTCAAACCAGCCCAAGTCCTCATCGAAAACAACACAATCCACATCGGCACAATCACAACCGCCCTAAAAATCCACACTCTCCAACCAGAAGGAAAACCTAAAATGACTACCGAAAAATTCACAAAAGGCCATCAAGCCATTGACATTGGAACAACAAACCGATAAACAACAACGGCCATCGCACCGCTGCGCTTCGCGGCGCAACGCACGGCAACGCACCGATCCCGCACCCAATGCGGGATTTTATCATTCCCATTGACACTTCTACAAAATAAAGATAAAAACATCACGCAAAGCTAGGCGTCGCCGAGCAAAGCGATGCAAAGCGTAGCAACGCACCGATCCCGTGACCCAATACAAGTCACGGGTTTTTCTAATCATCCACCTTGATACATAAATGATCCGTACGGACCAAAATCAAAACAAGACAATACAAACAACCATTCCAAAAAAACACAAACTAAAGACAACGCGCATCATTCCAAAAATCTCTCCTTGATACAAAAGTGGTCCGTACGGACCACTTTTGTATCAAGCAAAAAATCTCCGGCACAATCACCGGAGACAGAGTCCAAACTCACCCTCCAATCTGAAGTCCCTCAAGCTCAGCAAGCTCACGGAAAATCAAGGACCGAGCGTGCAAATCCTCGACCGAATACGCAATCGTCTCAATCTGACTCTCGCCAGGACCAAGCTCATCCACAGGCCGAAGCACCACGAACATATCAGCCCCAAGAATCGTCGAAAGCCGATGTGCAATCATCACAGCGCTCATGCCGCGAGAAAGCACCCGACCAATCCCTTCTTGAACCTGCCGCTGCGCAACCGCATCAAGCGAACTCGTCGCCTCATCGATCAGCATCACCTTGGGATCACGAATCACCGCCGCGGCAATCATAAGCCGCTGCTGCTCTCCCCCCGAAAGCTTCAAGCCGTTGTGACCCACGCGCGTGTCGAGGCCGTCCTTCAACCGCTTCCCAAAGTCGATCCCAAGATCACGCAACAGCTGCCACAGAACCTCATCGGTAAACCGCGAACGATCTGCCTCAAAGATCCCGAACAACAAATTGTCTCGAATCGTCCCATCCATCACCAGAGGCTTCTGCAGAATCACCCCAAGCAATCGAATCCAAGACGAATACTGAACTTCACGCAAATCAACGCCATTGACCAGAATCGAACCAGAAGTCGGATCCATCGCACGCAAGAGTAAATTCCCAAGCGTACTCTTCCCGCTCCCACTTCGCCCAATCAACGCCACCGTCTTGCCAGGCTCAAGCACAAAGGAAACGTTCTGAAGCACAAGATCAGCACCATAAGAATGACTCACATTGCGAAACTCAATCCGAGCAAGCTCATCCGAGGGCAACACATGCGGATCTTCAACGTCCTGAACAGGATCTTCCGTCGTAAGCGCCTCCATAAACGACCGAGCCGCAGGCGTACACCAGTTGACCTCTCGCTCCACGCCACTCAGCACACGGATAAGCTGCGTAATCATCGACGCCCACGCAAACACAGGCACCGCAACCGCAAGCGACATCGTGCCACCGTAATACGCATGCTCGACATAGAGCCCAAGCGCCGCAATCCCAACCACACCCACAAGGGAACGGAGATTACTATCACGCATATACGGAATCCACAGCTTGTGATCCTTGGGCGCGATCTCCATAAACCGCCGATCAAACTCCGCGATCACCTCTTCTACACGCCCAACCGTAATCACCCGCTGCACATTCCGAATCAACTGCAACCGCCATCGATTCAAGGCGCGCCACTCCACATCAATCACCTCCCCATGCACAATCATGCGATGATTGAGCACAAGCGAAATGAATGCATTGACCACAGCGACACCCCCCCATAATCGCAAACGTCACCGGACTGACGACAAGCATCATGATCGAGATGAGTACAAGCGACACAAACGCATCAATCGCAACGAACAGAAGAGAGCTCTGAATCTTATCGATTCGATTATACCCCTTCTCCATATTCCCATACGAAAGCTTTGAATCCTCCTGCAAGTGCAAGCCGAGCGACTTCCGCAAGAACATCGCAAGAGACTCTCGATCAAGCGTCCGAAAGTTCTCCACGATCATCATCTCGACGTTGTGCCATCGACGCCAATGCATGAGCGTCGCCCAGGCCATCAGCCCGCACATCCCCCACACACGAAACCGGAACGAACCCTGCGTCCCATGCGCCAGCTCCTCGATCGCAAGCCCCATAAACCACGGATACAAAAGACCCACAGCATGAGCGACCATCACCCAGATCCACATCCGCGTCATGTACTTGAACGCTCGACGAGACACGAACGCCTCCCCAAGCCACTGAATCAGCGTCCACGTCGCACGAATCCCGCGCGTATAATCAAGAAAACTCTTCTTGTCCTGATGCTCCAGCTCCTGCACATTTTCCTCCGACATAGTATTCTCCTAAAAAAGAACAAAGACCCTGCGATCACCGCAGGGTCTTAACTGATCTCAATTTTCATTAAAATCACTCAATACACTGCGCCATATCAAAATCAGCCCCCGCATTCTTAAATGCGTCTCGTCCTCCAGGTGTCACAAATCCGCGTCGAAGATCGACACAAAATTTGGCTGAGTTGTTGTTTGCTGAATGAAACATATTCAAATGTAATAGCGACCCTACACCCCCTCGAAGATCCTGTCAAGAAAGTGACCAAAAAACATTGACAAAACCGAAAAAACAAGATACGCTCCCTTCACTCTTTCAAACAGGAGACTTCATGTCCACCAAAGTAACTGAAACCATGCAAGGCGACACAACCGGAGACCGTTGGTCCGACATCGCCAGTGGATGCCTCAACCTTCTTGGGCGCATCGATCACCGTCCGACCGTCATCACCATGCTGATCATCGACTGCTCAACGTCGATGAGAAGACACATGGAGACAGTTCGGCGTGAACTCGCCGAGCTGATCAGAACTCTCGCAGCAGACACAAACAACCGTCATCTCATCTCCATTATCACTTTCAACGGACACATCGCGATCGATATCGGTCTCGCAGAAGCCGGAAGCGTCCGCGAACGAAGAACGCTCAACGTCGGAGGCGGCAGCCGAATCCACGACGCAACCTGCGGTAGCAGTCACATGCTGTTGCAATTCGTGTACTGCATACAGAACATCTCAAGAGAACATCCAGTTCGAGCACACCTCCATCTCTTCACCGACGGCGACGACCGAGGATCAAGACAAGGAACACTTCTCGCGCTTCCATCCCAATGTGCTCAGATGCGAAGAATCGGCGTCCATCTTTCAGCCCACGGCTTCGGCATCGACACAGAAGCGCTCGCTCGCCAAATGGGCTTCCCAGAGGAAACCGCAACCTCACGGGACAAAGACGACCACAACATCGGCCTCGCCTTCACCGACGTCACCCAAAGCTCCACAAAACGTTTCTAGAATGCACAGCGCGTAGCTTCGCAGAGCCATGCCGCGCTTCGCTTCGCACCGACCACGTAAAAGCTTCGGCTCACGTGGTTTTATTTTTCCAAACCTTCCCGAACCACTTTTTGTCCGGCCGGCCCAAAAGTGGCTCCAACCGAAACACGAACGTAATCCATTTTTTCCAAAACCTCATCAACAACCCTCCCTCGCCGGACATCATCGCTACCATCAAAAAACACCAACACAAACACCATAAACCCAATCCCAATCGGGTGATTCAAATACGGCGAAAATATATGCGTCCCAAAAAGCGCAACAACAGCCGACATCAAAGCCACCCCAAGCCATATTCGATCTCTACCAAACCGTCGCACGCCCACAAAAATCGACATCAAATACCACCCAAACGCCAACACCCCCAAGACTCCCATCTTCAACCAAATATCCAAATACCCCCACTCAAACCGATACGTCGTCCACTCTCCGCCCCCAGTCTCTGCAATCACACGTGGATCGCTACTCTGATACGTAATCTCTTCTCCAAAACCAGATCCCAACATCGGCGCGCCCTTAATCTCATCCATCATCGGATCAAGCAAATCCCACCGACTTGCCACCGCACTCGCCCGCCCCTCATCGGCAGAAGTACTGTAAAAATACGCATCACTCAAATCAGGCCGTGCAGGAACCGGCAATTCCACCACAATCCAAGCCGTCATGAACGCAACCAAACACGACCCAACACCAATCATCAAAATCTTCATTACACCATCCATCCTCCCATCTCGACCAACGCGGAGAGATCTCTCCACTCCCTGCGGTCGGTCGAGATGGGAAAGAACCATCAAAACCACCAAACAAACCCCACCAGCCAAAACTCCCACCAAAAAACTCCGCGATCCCCCAAGCAAAAGAGCCGCAGCCCCACTCCCAATCAAACCACCAACAACCAGCATCACACGTCCCGACAACTGCCCTTTCTTACTCCAAACCACCGCACCGAGAAGCAAAAACATCCCAATCAAAATCGTAAACTGATTCGGCAAAAACACCCGAAACCAATACCCTCCATCCCCCAGCATAGCAATCAAAACTTCATAAAACCTCCCCCCTTCAAAATGCCCGACCGTCTGCAACGTCACCTCCGCAATCCGCCCATCTCGCACAAACTTATATACAAAATCAAGCGCCTTCCCTGGTAAATGCGTAAACAAATATCCAAGTCCAAGCGTCAAACCCGTCACCCAAACATACGCCCCCATACAAGCCTGCAACATCCGATGCCGCCATGCAGCCGTCCACCGAATTGCAATCACAGGAAGTAAGTAGCCAACAACCAAAAACCCATTCGCATCATCAAATACCGCGCCTCCATCATGATCAAACCCTCCCACAACAACCCCCAAAACCACCGCAGCCATCAAAAGCATCCAAGGCCCGTCCCGCCAAGGCAAAATATTGATCTTAAATCGACCTTGCAAAAACCGCACCAAAAACACCCCCATCACAACGCCAAAAATCACCATCCGCAAACTCATCGAAAACCCAAGCACCTCCATAGCTAGCAATCGCCCATGCCCCCCAACAAACATCTCCACAAACGCGACAAACATCCCAACTTCCAATGAATTCCACGCAGCATACGCAATCAAAACTCCAAGCAACATCAAAACAAGCGCCGACAAACCCGCGATCTTCCCAAAAAGCGCCAACAAAAACACCCCAACAATGCCTCCAACCGTCCACCACGTATATGTTCCAAAAAATTGATCTAGCATATATCCACTTCCCATCTCGACCAACGCGGAGAGATCTCGCAGCTCTGCCACAATCAGATCTCTCCACTCACTTCGTTCGGTCGAGATGGGAAAAAGACATCACCTCGGCTTAACCACCGACGACACCGCAGCCATCAAAATAAACACCGGCGTCATCCCCCAAAAAAACACCCAAGCCCCAAATCCTAAATGCTTCCGCACATACTTCCGCAAACTCTCCCGCATCCATCGCTGCTTCCGCCACGTCGCTTGCCGACTAAACGCATGCCCCTTCAGATGTTCCACCTCCACATCTCCATAATGTCGCACCTTCCATCCCGCATCCACCGTCATTTTGCAGTAATCCACTTCTTCAAACCAAATAAAATACCGCTCATCAAACATCCCAATGTCATCTATCAAATCACCCTTAATGAGCATAAACGCGCCCATAATCGAATCCACATCACGCGTCCCGAGCGCATCAACATCCCGCATCATATACCGATCAATCGTCTTCGACTGCATCACATGCGGCACCTTCATCAAAATCAACAATTGATCAAAAACAGTCGGAAACCGCCGAATGCTCTCTTGCAAACGCCCATCCGGATACCGAATCACCGAGCTCCCAATCCCAACATCTTCATCGCCTCTAAACCGATCATAAACCTTCCGAAGCACCCCTTTCTCAAACCGCGCATCAGGATTCAACAAAAGCACATCTCGAGCTCCACGAACCTTCATCCCCGCATTCACCGCCGCCGCAAATCCCGCATTCCGCCCCATATCAACATACCGCCCATTATACGCCTCAACGATATCAGCTGTCGCCTTCCGAGATCCGTTATCAACCACGATCAACTCACACCCGACCTCACTCTCCCGAACCGACCCAAAACAAGCCCGCAGGACATTCTCAGCCTCATTAAACGTCACCACAATCACGGAAAGCTCTTTATTCATAACCCATGCTTCTCAAAAATAACCTCCCGAGCAGCCTCATACGTTCGAAGTGCCGGCACCCACCCAAACACCTTCCGCCAAACCGCTCCATACATAAACCGCGGCAACCAAGACGACCCAACCCGACTCTCCCCATCCACCTGAACCGCAAACAACACCTCATCAATACACACCCCTCGATGCCCATTCTCAAGCAGCGTCAACCACAAATCCCAATCCTGAAGCCGCTTCACCTTCACATCAAACCCCGGAAACACCTCCCGACGTATCAAACTCGTTGTATGAATAAAATTATGTGTTTTCAACTTCTTCTCGTCAAATTCCACCGCACCAAACACCTTCCACCCAAACCGAAACCCACTATACACATACGCCACATCCCCACCATCAAGCGCCTTCACCATCTTCTCAATCATCCCAGGCTGCATCACCACGTCCGCATCACAAAAAATCACAAATTCCCCCCGACTCTCATCAAACCCCCGATTCCGAGCCACCTGCGGCCCCGCATTCTCCTGATACACATACCGAACCCCATCAAACATCTTCACCACCTCCTTCGTTTCATCCGTTGACCCATCATCAACCACAATCACTTCAACCTCATCATAGCTTTGCTGAGTTACGCTCCCCAAACACACACGAAGCGCCTTCGCATGCTGATAACTAGGAATAATAATAGATACAAGCTTCATACTATTCAAAAAGCACCTTAAGCTTCCCCATTTGAACATTCCGAGAAAAACGATGCAACGCCCGCCCTCGTCCTCGCTTCCCAAGCTCCCGACGCAACTCTGGCGCATGCAAAAGTCGAGCAATCGCTCTCTCAAGCGTACATCCCTCACCCACCAAAAGTCCATTAACCCCATGCTCAACCGCCTCATTCACCCCAACAAGGTCAGTTGCAATCACAGGCAATCCAAATGCTCCTGCTTCCAAATACACAATCCCAAACCCCTCTCGATCATGATCCGTCTGAGACGTCGGCATCACAAACACATCAGCTGATCGATAACACTCCTTGAGCTGATCATCATCCACCTTTCCAAGAAGCAACACACGCTCCGAAAGCCCAAGTCTCTCCACATGACGCTGCAACGCATGCGCATACGCACCGCCGCCAACAATCCAATACTGAACATCAGGCAAGCTCTTGATAACCTCAAGCACTTTCACATGCCCTTTCCGTTCTACAAGCCGGGCAACCGTCAAAAACACAACAGGATGCTTACAATCGTCCCCACGATCCACCTCTGGAACCGCAGCAAAAGAATCATCCAAACACGGAAACACGACAATCGCTTCAACCCCGCAAAACAACATAACCTCATCACGAAGCGCGCAAGAATTCACCACAACACGCTTCGCCCTCACCAAAACCTTCCGTAAAAGCCATCGCTTCCAAGAATTTCGTCGAGCAAGATCAAAATCCATCCCATGCAAAAACACAACAAAATTCACACGTGCAAGCAACGCAAATGTCCCAAGCGGCAACACATGATGCACCCAAACACCATCAAACAGCTTCCTTGCTCGAAGCATCTCCTTAAAATACCAAAATCGACCCTTATCAGCTTCCCAGACACAAATATCAACACTCGGATACTCCGCGGCAATCGCCTTAATGTATCGTCCAATCCCTCCCGCCCCATCAGGCCCCTCAAACGTCGGAAGAAATACGCGCTTCATACGAAGGTTTTACAATCGACATAAAGAGTGCCAAGTGCTCCTTTCGAACAACACCACATAAAACCAATAACAGGGCATACAAAACGGCTCCCACACCAATCGCGACAAGCATATGCACCCACGCCTTAACAAGCACCACACAGACCGCCATCAAAATCGAAATCAACAACACCATCCCAACACTTCGCCAAAGATCAACCATCGTCACACGCACAACCGACTGCATAAACACCCATCCAGCAAAGAAAAGGAATGCAAAACTAATCAGTCCTGCAATCGCCGCTCCTTCCACGCCATACATCGGAATCAACATCAAATTCGCCACCACATTAACCACCATCGTCCCACCCATGATCGCCGTCTTCGTCCCCTGCCGATCACAAGCGTTAAGCAAAGATCCAATCGGAAAATCCAAAAACAAGAACAGAAGAACAAAGATCAATATTTGCAACGGCAAAACCGACGCCGAATAATCAGCTCCATAAAACAATCCAATAATCTCCGGCGCCATCGCCCAAATCCCAAACACAATCGGAAACCCAATAATCGCCAAATACCAAAGCGCTTGCAAAAACACATGCTTCAATCGCTCCTTATCCCGCGCGCAAGAACTCATCGCCGGATAAAGCGCCCCTACAAACGCTAACGGAAAAAACTGAAACGCATACGTCAACTTATACGCCACCGCATACCGTCCAACGGCATCATTCCCAAGCTCCATCGACAAAATCAAACTATCAACATACGAGTACACCTTCACAAACACGGCTGCTAAGAAAAACGCAAACGCCATCTTCAAAGGCTTCCAACCCATCGCATACCCAGGCACAAACGCCCCCAACCCCAAATGCCGCGCAATCCAAAACCCACTAAAACACATATTCCAAACACTCCCAGCCGCAAGCGCTAGAATCAAAATAGGCAACGTGGCCGTCCCCGTCAAAAGCCATCCAACACCAACAGCCGCAATCAAAATCTGCCCAACAAACACGCCAAGCGCCTCAAACTTCAATTTCTGGAGCCCTCGCAAAACGCCATACCAAGAAATCGTAAACGAATCCGCCACCATCACAATAAGCGCAAGTTGAATCAATTTCGCTACGCCATCTTCATATCCAAACACGGATGGGACCAAAAACGCCATCAAAATCATCAGCGGCACCGTAACCACCTTCACCCCCATCACCGTCCGACACCAGACCTTCGCATCATTCGTCTTCTTCGCCACCTCACGAATAAGCACGCTTGTCACCCCCACATCATCGAGCACCGTCAGCACCGTAACCACCGCCAACGCCAAAAAATACGCCCCCGTATCCCCGGCCCCCATGTATCGAGCAATGAGCGCAAAATAAAGAAAGGCAATCACTTTCTGCCCAATCATCGCAAGCGTCAAATAGAACGTATTTTTCGCTAAAGCTGAAGCTTTTTTCATAGAATCTATTGCTAACAATAGCATCTATTCAGTCAGAATGGAATAAGCAATGCAGCTCTTTACTACTCCCATCTCGCCTGCCCCTAACGAAGCATTCTGCAAAGTGGGGACCTTACGGAGAGATCTCGCAGTTTTATCACAATCAGATCTCTCCACAAGGTCGAGATGGGAAATAAAAATCAAAAAAGAGCCTTTCAGCTCTTTCTCAATTATCGTTTTCGCCACTGCTTCGAACGACGCGCTCCACGCTTTCCAAACTTCTTTCGCTCCTTCTTTCGAGGATCTCGCGTAAGCATTCCTTTTCCTTTAATCGTCTCCTTCATGCTCTCATCCATCTTCACAAGCGCACGAGCAATTCCCAGCCGAACCGCATCAGCCTGACCAACAGGTCCACCACCAACCGCTCGCACAGTTACGTCAGTGTTCTCTGTTCGTCCAGTTGCACTAAGCGGCCCAGTAACAACCTCTTGCAATCGCTTCACAGGAAAATAAACCTTCATCTCCTTCCCGTTCACAGTAACCTTCCCTGTTCCACCAGGAAAAATTCGTACCTGCGCAACAGCAGTCTTTCGTCGACCAACGCACTGATAATACTTATCACTCATATTAAGAAATCTTCAATCGCTTAAGTCGCTCGGTGCGATGCTTATTCTTCGGAAGCATTCGAGATACCGCCATCTTCAAAACCCAAGAAGGATTCTTCTCAAAAGCCTTTCGAAGAGGCATTTCTTTAATTCCACCAGGAAATCCACTATGTCGGTGATACACTTTCTGATCAATTTTCTGACCACTAAGCGCAATCTTCCCAACATTCGAAACCTCAACAACGTCACCGCTATCAACGTGCTTCTGCCAGTTTGGCTTATGCTTTCCAATCAAATGAATCGCAATGTCCGAAGCAAACCGACCCAAAATCTGGTCAGTCGCATCTACTTTATAAACATCACGCGTAATTTTGTACGTACTCTTCATATTACACAAGTTCAACACGCACAACATCAGCCCCGTCACCCTTTCGAGCACCAAGATTTGTCATCCGCGTGTACCCTCCATTTCGATCTTTATATCGAGGCCCAATAACCTCAAGAAGCTTGTCTACCGGCTGACGTGTTGGAAAATATGCCAACAGTCGTCGTCGTGCAGCAAGGTCTCCCTTTTTCGCGACGGTAATCAACTTCTCTACAACCGGCCGAACCGCTTTTGCCTTTCCTTTAGTAATCTTCACGTTTTCATAAACAATCACACTCGTTGCAAGATCACGAAGCAAGGCCTTCCGAGCAGTAGGCTTTCTAGCAAGCGTCTTTGTTGTATTACGATGTCGCATAAATCAAATCTCTATTATTCGTCCTCTCCTTTTTCTGATGGTTCTTCGCTATCATCCTTCTTTTCCTCAGCTTCAGATGCCTCTTCATGATTTGCAGCGAGAGCCTGCTCTTTAACAGATTCTAGCTTCTCTGTCAACGACGCATTGCTAAGCTGACCCTCAATCCAGTTGAAGTGATTTTGAATAATCTTTGTTGACTCAAGAACCGCATCTTTCACCTCCATGGTTCCATCCGTCAAAATATTCATGATCACCTTGTCATAGTTGGTAATCTCTCCAACACGCGTATTCTCAACCTTAAGTCCGACGCTAATAACAGGACTAAACATTGAATCAATCGCAATCATCCCAATATCACGCTGCTCATCATCGCGCTCTTCGGTAGGAACAAACCCACGCCCTTGAGACACAAGAATATCCATCGCAAGCGTCGCCTTCTTATCTGTAAGCGTCGCGATCACAAGATCAGGATTCGCAATCTCTACATCTGCATTTGCCGCAATATCTGCTGCCGTCACAACGCCTTCGCGTCCAGTAACCTCAAGTCGAAGCGCAACAACATCCTCGCTATGAACCTTCATTCGAAGCCCTTTCAAGTTCAAAATCACATCAAGGACGTCTTCTTTCACACCATCAACCGTAGAAAACTCGTGCTGAGCTCCCTTAATCTTTACACTTACAACCGCAGCTCCCTTCAAAGAAGCAAGCATGACACGTCGAAGCGCATTTCCAATGGTTGTTCCGTAGCCATGATGAAGCGGCTCAATCACGAGCACCTGTTCGTTCTCTTTTTCTCCGTCAGAGAACGTCATCTTAGATGGAAGCAAAATGTTTTGCATAGATATAGAGTAATTGATCGGCAAATCTGCCAAGATTATCGAGAGTAAAACTCAACAATGAGCTTTGGATCGTACACTTCCTTCAAATCTTCCCCCTCTGGACTGCCAACGACCTTTCCTGCCTTTTCACCAAGGTCCATACTGAGCCATGACGGTGTTTCATGTGACGATAGACGTTCATCCAGGTCGTTAAACACCCCTTTTTTCAATTTATTTTCACGAATCGAAATCACATCATCAACTCGCACCTTGTATGAAGGAATATTAACCTTTTTTCCATTCACATTAAAGAGCGCGTGCGTGACCATTTGTCGAGCCTGCGGACGAGTTTTCGCAAAACCAAGTCGAAACACTGCATTATCGAGCCGCGTTTCCAAAAGTCGACCAAGATTCTCTGCGGTGTTCCCATCCATACGAGAAGCCTTCGCAAAATAATTGCGGAACTGCTTCTCCATCACACCATAAAGACGCTTAGCTTTTTGCTTCTCTCGAAGCTGCTTTCCAAAGGTAGAAAGTCGTCGTCGTCGTTTTCCGCTTTCGTTCCCATGCACACCAGGCGCATACGGACGCTTTTGCATCAACTTCAAAACGCCATCACCAGTCGAAAGCGCAACGCCTTCGCGTCGACTCATCTTTCCAATTTTTTGTGTTGTTCGTCCCATATTAAACTCGTCGTGGGCGTCGTGCGCGACATCCATTATGTGGAATCGGCGTCACTTCTTTCACGCTCACAATATTAAATCCTTTCGCATTAAGCGATCGCACAGACGCATCTCGTCCATTCCCAATCCCTTTCACGATGACTTGTAATTCTTTCATGCCAAGCGGAGCAAGCTGCTCAGCAATTTTATTCACAATCATGCTAGCCGCATACGGCGTCGCCTTCTTTGGCCCGCGGAACCCACAGTTTCCCGCACTAGACCAAGCAACAACGTTGCCATTCTGATCAGTAACAGAAATAATCGTGTTATTCACAGACGCATGAACATACGCCTTCCCGCGAGAAAGCTTCTTCGCAATCCGTCGCTTTCCTTTCGCCGTTCGAACGTACTTCTGCTGATTTGTTTTCTTCGGAGCAGAAGCTGCAGCAGGTGCTGCTGCCTTCCCAGCCTCTTCAGGCGTTGCTGTCTCCTCAGTATTTGTCGTTGGAGTATCCATAATAAATCAGAAACTTAGGTCTTCGTAAGTGTTCGTCGACCACTTCCAGCCGTCCGTCGCACATTCCCTCGAACCGTTCGAGAATTTGTTTTCGTTCGCTGTCCACGCACAGGCAAATGCGCCTTGTGACGAGATCCACGATAAGACTTAATCTCCTTCAAACGCTTAATGTTCCCTAAAACGTCTCGTCGAAGCTCCCCCTCAAGACGATATTCTTTCTCAAGAATCTGACGAATCGCATTCACTTGCTCATCCGTAAGATCTTGCGCCTTAATACTTTCATCAATATTCGCCTGAGCAAGAACCTTTTTTGATCGAGACGGTCCAATACCATAAACATACGTGAGACCAATCACGATTCGCTTCTTACTAGGAATATTTACACCTGCAATTCGAGCCATGTGACGATAATTAAAACTAAAAACTAACCCTGTCGCTGTTTATGCTTTGGATTCTTACAAATCACGCGTACGCGACCCTTGCGACGAATCACTCGGCAATCGCGACACATTTTCTTTGCTGATGCGCGTACTTTCATACAAATTGCTTAGATATCAGAATATCACCAAAAAAGAGGTGATTCCTGTCAGAACCGCATGCCGTATCAAAACCGATACGTGATGCGACCCTTTGTCAGATCATAAGGACTAATCTGAACTTTGACATCGTCCCCTGGCATGATTCGAATACGGAATTTCCGCATCTTACCAGACAAATATGCGATGATCTCTTGATCATTCTCGAGACGAACACGGAACTTACCGCCCGGAAGCGACTCCTCCACATGTGCTCTCATCTCCAGAAACTGCTTTTCAGCCATGCTTCTATAAAACGAATTACGGACGAATAATACCAGAAAATCAATATTTTAACAAGATTTTCGTGTGCTGCGATGTTACCGGAAACCTCAAAAATAGTCAATAGGCATCGTGAGCATAAAAAAGAAGAGGCATTCACCTCTCCACGCTACTCTTCATCTTCTTCCGAAGGCACCTTGCGCTCAGGGATCGGATGCTGAACAAGATGATCCAAAAACGCATGATTCGCAGCGAGATACCCGCCCGCAACCTCAGATGAAGAAGTCTCGGATCGAGAACGCCGATGATCGCTCGTCACAATCACAGCCGCCACAACCTGAACGTATCCAGCCGGCCCCACACGACGATTCCACGCCCCACCAACAAGCACCGGCGGCTTGATGTCGTTCGAAATCACTCCAGCGCCGCGATGTGATTGATACCTACGATCGTGCGTAAGCCCCTCGAGATGAGGCCCCAAGTGGAACATCAGAACCACAGAATGAATCGTGCGATCCCGTCCAGGAGCCCGCTCTCCCTCTGCACCCTCTCGCGTATAGGCCTGACGAGACATGGCTCCAGCGGTTTCGGAAGTAAACACTCCCTGCACCGCAACCCTAAGGGGCCGATCAAGCTCGCGCGAAGGATGAAGCCGACCACGTGGTGCTTCTCGATGTTTCTCCTCCACTCGCCACAAAGGCATCCCTTCCGTCGACTCAGACACGAAACCACGAATGAGCGCCAAGTCACCGACCAAATACTCACTCTTCACAGCCCCCGCAGACCCAGTAACCACAAGTCGACGAATCCCGAGCGCCAAAAGCAGCTCCACCTGCGTCCGAACAATCACCGGAACCAAAGGCTCGTTCGGCGCCTCGTTCATGTGAACCCGATCCAGAAGCCCCACGACCCGAACATCCCCGAGCCAGCCAATGACAAGCTCCAATCGACGACCATGAACCTCGCGAAACGGATTGAACGTCATCAAACCAACACGACAAACACCGCGCCAGCTCTCGGACGAGAACCATCCAGACCCCAGCAGAACACCCACGTCAAACACATCATCAGGATCAAGCCCAAGCCGCACACGAATATCAGGAAGCATCTCACGCACGAACTTCATCGAAGAATCAGCAGTATACATCTCGCACTCCAAAGAACGTAGAAAACGCCTTCGTTCTACCACGCCCAAAAGAAAAAAACCAGCCCAGAAGGACTAGCCAGGAATCAGCGTAAGCGCCAATCGAAGAACCGCATTGAGCCCAGATCCAGACTGCCGCGCACGCTCACAATGCTTCTCGTGACTCATCGGCTCAACAGCATCATTCGTCACGAACGTCAGGAAAAGCACACGCATCCGCACAAAGACAGCAGCAACCGCACATTCCGGCTGACCACTCATGCCAACGATGTCCCCACCCATACGAGCAAAGTGCCGCTTACCAGCGAACGTCTCAAAGTGAGATCCACGATGAATCGCGTGACAAACCTTCAGAAGCCGCAGACCCTGAACGCCGCCCTGATCCCGAGCCGCCGAAAACACGTCATGAGACCAGCCCTGCGAAATGGGATCCTCCGGCAACCCAAACTCACCAGGGAACAACGGGAACACATCGCTCGGGTTCGTCACCATCGAGGTCACAACACCCACATCCCCCCACTGAATGCCAGCAGTCAGCCCGCCCACACCAGCCGTCACGATCACACGATCGATCCCAAGCGCATTGAGCATCTCGATCTGCAGCCGCGCCATGCTCCGCACAGGCACCGGGTTGAACGTATCCTCGTTCATGTGCACACGCTTGAACAGCACAAGGACCACATGGATCCCAATCCGACCAATCGCAAGCCGCGGAACGTGCCCCTCAATTGTACCAAAGTTCTCAAACCCGTGGATGTCCTTGATGCCCATCTCACCGAGCAGCTCATCGAACGCCAGCACCTCACTCCACCCAGTCCCAGCAATGATCGCGCAATGAATCACACCATCATACCCAGTCCCAGCCCGAATCGAATCCGCCGCCGCCCGAGCCTTATCCGCCGCCATCTGCTTCGAATACCACGCCACTTCACACCTCTTCTCTATTCAAGGATCGCTTTGATTCGCCGCACTCCCTGCGAGCACGACTGTTCTTTCGTTATCCGAAACCCACTACCGAGCTCCGAAGTATTCTGCACATGCGGACCACCACAAATCTCTCGACTCGCGTAACCCAGTGCATCGTCCCCAATAAAATACACTTTCACCTTCCCGTCAAGCTGCGCATACGTATCCTCAAAAAATCCAATCGCTTGAGCAGCCTTCGCCTCCTCCACCGTCATCAACTCATACCGCACAGGAAACGCCTTCTGAATCACCTCATTCACAATCTTTTCAACGTCTAATTTCTGCTCATCCGTCATCTTCTCAGAATGCGAAAAATCAAACCTCAACCGCTCCTTCGTAATATTCGACCCTTTCTGCCCAACATGATCCCCAAGCACCGTACGAAGCGCCTGATGCACCAAGTGCGTCGCCGTATGAAGCCGCGTCGTCTCCACAGAATCATCCGCAAGCCCTCCGGCAAACTTCTGTCCAGCCCCAGCGCGACTCTTTTCCTGATGAACCTTAAACTCTTTTTCAAACACTTCACGATCCACATGCTGACCCTTTTCAGCCGCAAGCTCTTCCGTCAACTCCAAAGGAAACCCAAACGACTGATACAAATCAAACGCATCATTCCCATCAAGCCCACCTTTCTTATCAAAAATTTTCTCAAACTGACGAAGCCCTTTCTCCAGCGTCTTCCCAAACTTTTCCGCCTCCGCAATGAGCGTATCTACAATCGCATTTCGCTGCTCTTTCAAACTCGGATAAGCATCCCCAAGACTTGCAACTACCGCATCGCAAACCGGCTCCATCAAATCACGCCCCTCAACCCCCAAATGCTTCGCATGTCGAATCGAACGCCGAATCAATCGCCGCAAAATATATCCTTGATCTTTATTACTCGGCATCACTCCATCAGAAACCATCATCACCGCACTCCGCACATGATCAGCCACAATCCGAGCGCTCTCATTATCCGGCCCACAATCCTCCGTACAAACCGACCGAATCGCCTCAAAAATCCCCGCAAACACATCCGTCTCAAACACGCTCTTCTTCCCCTGCAGAACCGCAACAACTCGTTCAAACCCCATCCCCGTATCAACATTCTTCTTCTCCAAAGGCTGAAGCCCATCCCCAACCTCATTGAACTCCATAAACACATCATTCCAAATCTCCATCCACCGCTCATCCTCAGCATCAAAAACCTCCGGCGCATCCCCCTCCCCAGTCCAATAAAACATCTCCGTATCCGGCCCCTGAGGCCCCGGATGCTTCCCACCAGCAGGCCACCAATTATCCCCCTTTCCCAACTTCGCAATACGAGATTCTGACACCCCGAGCTCCCTCCAAACCTTAAAAGCCTCCTCATCAAACGGTGCATCCTCATCCCCAGCAAAAACACTCACCGCAAGATCATCAATCCCAATACCAAGCTCTTCCGTCAAAAATTCAAAACTCCAACGAATCGCATCCTCCTTAAAATAATCCCCCAGCGACCAATTCCCAAGCATCTCAAAAAACGTCAAATGCGAATCATCCCCAACCTCATCGATATCCCCGGTCCGAACACACTTCTGCGCATTCACAAGCCGCTTCCCCGCCGGATGCTCCTCCCCCATCAAATAAGGCACAAGCGGATGCATCCCCGCCGTGGTAAACAACACAGAAGGATCATTCTCCGGCACCAAACTCGCAGAAGGAATCTGCTCATGGCCTTTAGAAACAAAAAAGGAAATAAATTTTTGTCGAAGTTCGTTGGAAGTCATACAATGAAGAGTGTATTAGAAAACACCCGCAAAAGCAACGACATTCCCTATGCAAAAAACCGACACCAACTCGTCGCTGCCGTCTACCTTCTTCTCGAACAAGACGGAAAATACCTCTTCCTAAAACGTCAAAACACCGGATTCATGGACGGATTATTCGGCCTACCATCAGGACATGTTGAGTACGGTGAACCAATCATCCAAGGAATGATCCGTGAAGCAAAAGAAGAAATCGATATCACCATCAAACAAAGCGACCTCACATTCCTATCAGTTACAGATAGAAACGCTGAAGACTTTCATAGAATAGATTTTCTCTTTTCATGCAACACGTACACAGGCGAAATCAAAAACGCAGAACCACATAAATGCTCAAAGCTGGCCTGGCTCACCCCAAACGAAAAAAACATCATCCCCTACATGACAAAAATGATCCAAAAATCAACCTCAAAAAATCCCTACGCAACCGATTGGTGGGACCAAAGCACTCGCCACGAAAATCATCATTGACAAGTAAATCAAAAACAAGTCTAATCACCACGCCACAGGAGGCATCCATGTCAAGAGTCGTCATTTCACTCACCCAGCTCCTTCACCCCCTCACCCGCGAAGTTTTCGAAGGTCGCAAATCACCAATCATCGGCCCAGTCCGCCACTTTTCAACCGGCGGACTCATCGCACCCGGCGCATGCATCACTGACCGTGACGGACAAATATACATCCACCCAAGACTTCTGGATCACCTCCCCGGAAACCGCCGAACACACTGGGGTCAACTCATCCTCAGAGACGGACTGATCCACGTAGAAGGCGTCTCCTCGCTCAAGCCACACAATCCGCTCAGTGCACGAAGTGCATTCGCAGGAAAGCCGACACCACCCGCGCGACCCATGGTACTGCAGGGACAAACATCAATCGACGCCATCATCGAATTCGCGCGCCTCATCAAAACCAGCGGAGGAGAATGCGTCATGGAAGAATGCTTCAACATCCTCACCATCAACACCGCATTCCTGATCCAAACCGACGGCCCCAGATCAGAAACCCCCGTCTGCCCAAAATGCATCCCTTCCATCCGTGAAGCCAACCCACGCGCACGAATCATCATCGACGGAACCCGCATCCCACAACACGCCGCAGTGAACCTCATGGCACCGCCACGCATCTAAGCACTCATCTCGAGCGCTTATTTTTTATCCAAAACCCTAGCAGCCATCCTGAGCAGAGGAGAGCGTAGCCGACGAACGGAAGGATCCCATCCCGCGCAGCACCACCACAACACAAGATCCTTCCGTCCATCGCTGATGCTCCCTCCTCAGGATGGCTACAGAAGACATCGCACATCACTCAACAATCTCATCCCACAAATCCCTCCAAGTCGGATTCTCCTCTTCTATCAACTTATCCTTCTTCGCTCTCCGCCACTTCTTCAACTCAATTTCCCATTCCCGCGCATAATCATGACAACCAAAAGGCTTATAATAAACCAATTTCGTCAAATTATATTTCTTCGTAAACCCATCTACCGCCTTTAAACGATGCTCATAAACTCGCCGAATCAAGTCATGAGTGCACCCAACATAAACAACCGTATTCCGCCGGTTGCTCATAATATAAACCCCAATAACGCCATCACCTCCCATATAAAAAGCGTATATCTTCTAATCTCCCATCCTGAGGAGGGAGCGTAGCCGACGGACGGAAGGATCCCTCTCCGCGCGGCACAGCCCTGCCGTGAGATCCTTCCGTCGGGGGCGAAATCCCCCCTCCTCAGGATGGGAAGAAGCCTCACAACTCCATCACGCCAAATCCACCACAGCCTCCTCCGGCTTCACCTTTCTAAGCAATTTCTTCCGCACCCCAGCCATAAACACCCCAAGCTCCTCACTCCGCAACAATCCAGCCACAACTAAATACGTCACCCCACCAAGCGCCGCCGCAACCCCAAACTGCCCAAGCACCGCCACAAACGTATCCAAATCCACATACGTCCCATACGCCGTCTTCACATACTGAGCAACCACCGCGCACGCCCCACCAGCTCCAAGCATAATCAAAAACGACCAGGCAATCCGCCACCCATCAAGCTCCCCAGCCTTCCGCCGAAGCAATATCCAAAGCAATCCCATCTGCACCACCGCCGCTACAGAAAATCCCATCGCAAGCCCAAGCACGCCATATTCACCCACAAGCATCATCGCCACCCCAACATTCACCCCAGCCGCAATGAGCCCAACCACAAACGGCGTCCATGTGTCATGCATGGCAAAAAACGCCCGCACAAAAATATACACAAGCGCCTGCGCGAAAAAACTAAGCGCAAATATCCCAAGCGTATTAGCCGTCAAAACCGTCGAAATCCAATCAAACTCTCCAGCCCCAAACACAATACGCACAATCTGCGCCCGCAATATCAAAAACAACGCCGTCGCCGGCACGATAAAAAACAACGTCTGTCGCACCGTACTAGAAATTCCACTTCGAAGCTTCCCCATCTCCTTCTTATTCACATATTCACAAAACGCCGGAAACGCCGCCACTGCATAACTCACCGCAATAATCCCAATCGCAAAAAAGTTCAAATTATACGCAAACTGCACCACCGTCACCGACCCTGCCACCAAAAGCGACGCAATAATCGTCATCGCCAAAAAATTCACCTGATTCACCACAAGCCCCAAAACCCGCGGCACACTCTGCTTCATCATCAACTTCACATCCTTATCAAGCTTCACAGACGGACGCCACCGGTACCCCAAATTCCAAGCTCCAAACGCCTGCATCAACAAATGAAGCCCCGCGCCAAACACCACCCCCCAAGCAAGACCAACCAATCCAAACCGAGGATAAAACACCAAAATCCCAAATATAATCCCCATGTTGTACAAAATCGGCGCCACCGAATACACCATAAACCGCTTCATCCCTTGAAGCACTGACCCAAACACCATCGACGCCGCAAGCAAAAACTGCGCCACAAACATCACCCGCATCAACTCCGCCACCTGCATCTGCTTCGCCGCATCAAACCCAGGAGCCACAAGCCCAGCAAGTTCAAACGCAAACACCGCCGCAACAATCGCAAGTACCCCAAACAAACACAAAATCAAATGCAACGCACGATTCACAAACGCCCACTCTGCTCCCTTCTTCTTAACCACAAGCCGGTTAAAAATCGGGATAAAACTCGCAGAAATCCCCCCAACAACAACGAGCTGAAAAAGCAAATCGGGAGCCCGAAACGCCGCGAAATAAATATCAAGACTGTCACTAGCCCCAAACTCCCCTGCCAAAATACGATCCCGAATAAATCCAAAAAATCGCGAAATCAACGAAAACGACGCGACAATAAATGCCGCGCTCGTAATCGAATAAGAAGCTTTTTTAAAGAACCTCTTAAACATGCTCCTCGCTATTTTTTCTTTGAACTCTTACGTACCGATCCCTTCTTTTTTCCGGCAACCTTTTTAACCGTCTTTCTTACCGAACTCTTACGCACCGAATTCTTCTTGGATAAAAATTCTTCTAAGTCCTCCTCTTCGTCGGACTTATCATCCCGACGCGCCGCTAGAAGAAGCGCTAAAAAGGCAAGAATCCCAAGTCCAACAACAGAGAGCTTAATATAAGGATTATCTAAATGAAACCGAGAAATCTCAATTTCCTGAGAATCATAAGAAACATCTCCTGCATCATTAGTCACACGATGCGTCACAAGGTACGTTCCAGGCTTCCTAAACGTATGACTCACTTCCCGCTGACTCGAAATAACATCATCTCCAAAATCCCAATCAACAGTAATCTCCATCCCCTCAGGCGCAAGCGAATAAAATCGATACGTCTTCCAATCTTCATGCACAAATGCAAACGACGCATTCGGAGAAATATGCAAACCACTATCTCCTTCCTCTAAGGAAACAGCAGAAACGTCTTCATCATCTTCAGAATCAACCCCCTCTTCTCCATCTCCATCCCAATCCCAAAGTTTACTAATCTGATCAACAATCGAATCATCTATCCCTTCAATAGTCGGCGTCTCAACGACAACATCCTCCACAATCGTCTCTATCACCTCTGCGACTGTAGGCTCCTCAACCTCAACGACAACCTCCTCTTCACTCCGAGTCCCATCCGTAGGATACGCATCGCTCAAATCACTAACCCCATCTCCATCGCTATCAGAATTCGCCGGATCAGTCCCTAACTCATCCTCAACATCATCACTCAACCCATCATTATCATCATCGTCATCACATGCATCGCCCGAACCATCTCCGTCAGTATCCAATTGATCAGCATTCGAGACATCCGGACAATTATCATCATCATCAGCGACCCCATCTCCATCATCATCAGAAATAGGATAAAAAAGTGAAGTAATCGCGACATCATTATCTGGATTGACATCTGCCGGGTCCTGCCCACGAATTTCTGCACGAATATTGAACGAGCCATTCGGAACCGTAAAATCGACCCAAACCTCCTCTTCCTGCCCACCGGAAACAAGCGTTACGACCTGGCTTGCCCCAACGACTTCAGTGCCTTGATACACAAACACGTACCCAATCGCATCAACATCCCCCTCATTACGCAACTTGAAATAAATCCGAGTCTCATATCCAGAAACCAAAACCTCTTCCGAGAATCGAACATCCTTAGAATAAATCCCAATATCCGGATTGTCTGCAAATGCACTACCAGGCAAGATAAGCAGTCCGAACAAAAATGTAAAAAATAAACGTTTCATATATCCTTGCTAACTATACTTGTATTCTTGCATGAGTTGGCCGAGTTAGCCAGAGATCTCGTGCATAATCTTGATGAATTTCTAATCTCCATCGAAACATTGGATGAACGCGTACAACCACCTCCTCAATTCGTTGCATTCGATCTCCCGAAATCATCACCGCTACCTCAGAACCATTTTGTAAATGATGTGCCCTTGCTTCATCCGCACTGCAAAGCACATGCGGCTTCGGAACACTAATCCCCTCATCAAGAACCACCTCTCCCGCAGGACCCACCAATCGACACTTCACACCCTCCTCCCCAGTTTTCAATTCTTTCGCACTGATTCCAAGATAAGCTGCTTCCGTAGGAGTAACCTCAACAATACTTCGAGCCCAATTTGGCCCAAGAACACGCAATATTAATCCACGTTTCAATCTACCAAACACTTCAACAGTTTCTTCATAATAAAGCTGGCCAGGCTGAGAAAGCTCTCCCCCTACGGTCATCGGGTGACCCGACCCAAACAAAACAGACTGATCTTCTACACTCAAATACACATGCGATGGGATAATGTCAACAGGGATTGGACGTGCCATAAAATCAATTTCTTCGATCCAGCTTTATCACAAACCACAAAAAAGACCCAAACGAAAGCAATATAATCACCGTCAGAAGCGGCAAATTGTCTTTAAACGGCAATCCAGACACATTCATCCCATAATAACTAGAAATGAGCATCGGCGGCATAAAAATAACAGAAATAATCGTCAAAATACGAATAATCTGATTCGTCTTATGCGAAAGAAACGCCTCATTCACATCAAAAAGCCCATCAACGATGCTTTTCAAATTTTCCGTCACAAGCGAAATCCCATCAAGCGTATCTCGAATGTCATCAAAATACATCTCCGTCGATTTTGGAATAAACGCCTTTTTGCTATGCACGTAATGCTCTAACAACATTCGCTGCGGTTCAATGATATGCCGAAGATACAACACGTTTCGTCGCAAAATCCCAAGTCGCTTTGTCGTCGTCTTCGTATGAGCAACATAGAGCTCGCTCTCAATTTGCTCTGTTTCTCGGACCAATTCCCGAAGAACAACTTTCGCATCTCGAAAAACATAATCTAAAAGTTTATACACAAAATATCCGGGAGAATGACCAAGTGCATCTCTTTTCAGCCCCGAACTACGTCCAGCACGTGCAAAAAATCGATCAACCGTATCGATCGGCTTCCGCGTTGCCGTAACCACGTAGTCTTTACCGACAAACACCGCTAAATTACTTCGTCTCACAAGTGAAAGCTCATCCGAAATCTTCGGAACCGCAAAAACGCTAAACACGTAATATTTATAAACATCCGACTTTGGAATCTCTGTTTCGTCACGCAAATCATCAAAATCAAGCGGATGAAATTTAAACTCTTTTTCCAAAACCCCAAAATCCGCCTCCTCAAGCGAAGAAAAATGCCACCAAGTAAACTTCTTTCCTTTTATTTGCTTATGCATGCTAATTCTTGCTCAAAACCTTTTCTTCTTTTTTCGACGCATTCATCGCCTCACGGCGATGCCTCCCAAACCCAAGCATCATAAAAATCACCATCGACACCAAAATGATCCCAACCAAATTCACCACAAGCGCCTTAACAGAAATGCTCATCAAGTCCCAATCCGTCCCACCTAGCCCAATACCGATAGCAGCAAGCGGTGGAACAAGCGCAACACTAATCGCAACCCCAGTAACCGCTTCTTTAATATGCTCAAAACAAAGCGCAAACGCCGCAGCAGCACCAGCACCTACAGCAACAAGTGCTGACACCAAAAACGGCATGTCACGCACAACCTCAAGTTCAGACCCAAGCGGAACATAAAAAAGTGTCACCGTAATAGACGTCGCGAGCGCGAGCGCCACCCCCATGACAATACTCACTATAGAAAGTCGAAGCATCCGCCAATCCCGAACCACAAACGACATGCTAATTCCCAAAATAGGCCACAACATCGGCGCAACAAGCATCGCCCCAATCACCACCGCCGTATTTTCATGCAACAAACCAAGAACCGCAATCAAACTCGAAATAATCATCAGCATCAAAAACGTCCGCCTTGGCGACGCCTCGCGCACCAGACGATCCAATACCTCCTGATGTTTAACGTTCTGCTGATCGAACAGCTGATTCCGCTCCCCCATAATTCACATTAATATCTAAATCTTTCTGATGACCAAACTCGTATCTAAATCCGCGATGCCGAATCGGTCCAATAGTCCACAAATGCAATTCCGCAAGAATAAATTTCACCCCCATCCAAAACCGTCCGTCCTTCCGCTGTCGCCGTGTAGACGCATGCACCACCACATCATTCAAAAACCGAAACGTCCCAAGCCGACCAACGCGATCAACATACACATGGTCCTCGCAAAACACGATCGACTCATCAAACCCTCCAACACGGTCGTGAAATTCTCGCTTCACAAAAATAAAGAACCCAGGCGCATGCGGAAACCCGCGCTCAATAAACCGAACATATCGGTTATAAAACTTGTGCGATCCAACGTCATATCGCGTCGCATCAAGCGGCACCACATCAGCCGTCGCACAATCAATATTCCGCCTGCAAAGTTCACTCATCGCATTCTCAAGCAATTGCTCACTATGAAGCTCCACATCCGCGTCGAGAAACAAAATCCATTCCCCGCGCGCCGCCACAGCTCCACGATTCCGTCCAACACCAGGTAATCCCCCTTCAACAACCGTAGCCCCATGAGCACGAGCAATCGCCCGTGTCTCATCGCTAGACCCCGCATCCGCCACAATCACCTCAACAGGCTGCAACGTCTGACGCGAAATGCAATCAAGCAACCGAGGCAAACAATCAGCCTCATCCTTCACAGGAATCACAATCGAAACAGAATGCATGTGCCTACATTGTACCATATGCCGCATGACTTTTTCGTCGAATTTTCCCCATCAAAACATGCATCATCACCCCACTAGCAACCGCCACATTCAAACTCTTCTTCTTGTCCATCCCAATCTCCACAAGTCCATCAAGCACTTCAATCACCCCCTCATCGATCCCCTCAACCTCATTCCCAAGCACAACCGCAACCTTCCCATCCCCAACCTCAAACCCATCCAAATCAACCGCTCCTTCCCCCTGCTCAAGCCCAACCACCCGATACCCCTCCTTCTTAAGCCGATCAATAACCCCAAAAACCTCCCCCTCTTCCCAATCCTGAAACCGCTCCGCCCCAAGCGCAACCTTAGAAATCTCCTTCCGAGGCGGCACCCCCGTATACCCCGTCAAATACAATTTAAAAACCCCAAACCCCGCCGCATTCCGAAAAATGGAACCAACGTTATAGAGACTGCGAATATTGTGGGCAATGACAATCATAATTAGTCGAGAATAATGCACGGAAAAGTAAAAAATGTCAATAAATGAGACTCCATATCGTTACGTACAAAAAATTTTCGAAATTAAAAAACCGCATCCGAGATCGATCATCAGTGGATCAAACTTCAGACACAGTACGCATCAAAATACTCAACTCCTATACTCTCTAACCATGGGCACGGAACTCGCATAATACCGACCAACAGTGAGGTAACCAAGGAGCCAAGCTCCATCATCATGCATGATGCCGGGCGAATACAACCGTTCACGATATCCGGGAACACTCAACCGCAAGGCACCGAGAATAACGAACGGCACGTCAATCCCGTTCATCCCCCTAATCCATGTGGGCGACTGCGATGCATTGAAAAGCGCAGCAAACCGCGCAAGCTCCCCAACCTGCACCTTCTGAACGTCCCGTAACACATTTCCGTGAATAGGATCCCAATTGGCGCCAAAATCCACAACCTGCAGCTTGATCGTATTCGGCTGAAACTCACCAGCACCCGAGATAGAATCAACGCGCCCCTCGTCAACCCCATGCGCATAAGCACCCTCCCACTCAGCATAATCCCCTTCAAACGCTTCCATAAACCGAGCACGACCGTAAAGAAGCGTAGAAGAGATAGAGTCGCGAGAAACAACGATGACGAGATCAAGAAGCGGATTACTCAAACGTTCAGCCTCGAAACCCGCAATAACCCCGTCCTCATGAGCACGCCGAACAGCAGTATCCACATCAGCCGAATCGATACCAGGCCATGACTTGACCCTGGCAATCTTGTCTGCGAGCGAATTGAACCGACCACAAGTAGTCGAACTAACCATTTTACCTATCTCCAACGTTATGTGCCAACTAACAAGCACTGTCATCCACGCGAAAGTTAAACTAGCCGGCAGTCAAATACGACTCCTTATAATGAAAAGGTCGTATTAAAACCTACCTAAAGAACGGAACTGCAATATGTCATACTTAGAAACCCTCGGTCAATATCTTTCAATATCAATCGAACCAAACCATTCATGCACCCACCTCGTATAGACTTTACCGAAATTTAAAAACTGAGCCAAAGCTCAGTTAAGATCGATCGTCTTCAGGTGATTTTGGACGAATAGTCATCTCAGTTCCCGCGACATCCACCCCAGCCTCGATGAGTTCTCGATGAATAAATGTAGGATTAACCCACTCTGTCTTCGGTGCTGAAACGGGACTCCCCCTTGGCCGCCGATAATAACCACCGCGTCGATGCGGTTTAACGGTGTAACCACCCCTTCCGGAACTTGTCGGAGACATTTTTAACCGAGGGTCAAACACACTGCTTCCAGCAACTTCAATCGGATCGAATGCCAAAGCATTTTGTGAATCACGAGCCAAAACAGAACACCTGTTTTGACTGGATAAAACCGTGCCGCCAACCACCAAAGAACGACAAAGATGCGCTATGGCCCTCAAAAGAATCCCAGAAGGCGACGACCGTTCCGCTACCTCCCCAAGCCTCCTTTCATCCAAAGCGACCAAAAACCTCCATATACTGAATATACGCGGGCGCTGAATGACAATCAGAGATTCATCGATGTCAATTCCAGACTTCAGCAACTTCACCGTCAGGAACTTCATCTCCTCATTACCAGCCCTCTTCATACTAGCGACCGGGGCGCTCAAACGCTCAATCTCATCCGAATCGAGCACATCAAATTCATGAATGCTTTCAAGGACGGCATGCATAAGGAGCACCGGCGAGTCCGCCCCTTCAAAATAGAGAATGCTGCAAATGACCCCGATGACGCGCTCATCGAAACCAGGAATCGGAATCGGCTCTCCAAACGTAACAGCGAACGCATCCAAAGGCCAATCAAGAGATTCGAGTGGCGCATTTTCAAGTTCGCTCTTAAACGTCAATGGATTGACATCACCTTGAACATGAAAAACTCGCTTACCCTCCATAAACCAGCGCCACACATTCATGGGAATGAGTTGAAGAATCTGAATCTCTGGTCCATCCCCTCCAAGAAAAAAATTCTTGGGAGGACATTCAGGCGGCCGTGTCTTGAGCCAAGGACGAAAGGTATCGAAGTAAAGGAGAGGTCCATCAAGTCGACTACCCGGTAATTTATCGAGCTCAATCAAAGCACGAACCATGTGACTGCAAGTGCGACAATAGTCTTCCCAAGTCCGAAGAACTTGATCGATGATGTTGACAGAAGACATCTGAAACTCCATTTGTTTGAATGAACATTTTCCCCAAAAAGGAGGAAATAAATATGACACAAAATAGACATTTTGTCAATTCTTCAACACAATGAAACAAAATAAAACACCCCTGCGACAACAATGATCACAGGAGGCCTTATTGACATCGAAATTTTTCCTCAACCGTCACTCCCATATTAACGCGAATTCGCAACAATATCAAATCACCTCCATCACCTCCCCACCACTTGCCAAATCCCACTTTCTCCGCTACGCTTAGCTACTAATCATAACCTGTCCACATGGCAAAATCAGGCATCACCGCCATCATCGGCCGCTCCAACGTCGGAAAGTCTACGCTCCTCAACTCCCTCGTTGGCACAAAAGTCGCCATCATGACCCCAAAACCCCAAACAACTCGCCGCCCAATCCAGGGCGTTCTTAACGATCCACGTGGACAAGCCGTTTTCGTCGACACCCCAGGGATCATGCAAAAAGCAAAAGATCCGCTAACGAAAAAACTCCTCAATTTCGCAAAATCCTCTCTTCAAGATGTCGAACTCGTCATCTACCTCGTCGACGCCACACGAGAAATCGGCAACGAAGAAAAACAAACCTACAAACTCATCGAAGGCGTCACCCAACCAAAACTCCTCGTCATCAACAAAATCGACAACAAAAAATCCAAAGAATTCATCGCCAACTACCGAGACCTCGGCGAACGATTCGACATGGACGTCATCGAAATCTCCGCCCTCACCCGAAAGAACCTCAACCACCTCACCGACTGGATCTTCAAAAACCTACCCGAAGGCGTACCACTCTACCCAGCAGATCAAATCTCCAACATCACCAAAGAAGAGCAACTCGCAGAACTCATCCGCGAAAAACTCTTCCTCCGCCTCCGCCAAGAAGTCCCCTACTCCACCCACGTCGTCGTCGACGAATTCTTCCAAAAGAAAAACGGCACATACATGGTACGTGCGCGCATCCTCACATCAGACGAACGCTACAAGGGCATGATCATCGGCGCCGGCGGAAGAGGCATCGAAGAAATCGGCCGCTCAACACGACGAGAACTCGAAACCGTCACACACGCCAAATGGTTCATCGGCCTCAAAGTAGAAGTCGACAAACACTGGGTTGAAAGAATAGTTTAAATCGTTAAATCGTCGGCTAACGCCCAAACTCGTTTAACCGCTCCGCTCGTTAATTCCGGAATAAACGCCTTCAACAAACGATGCCGCAAGCGAGTGATTCAACGCCTTAAACTCCCAAAGCGAGTGATTCAACGCCTTAAACGTTCCAACACGCCTTAAACAAACTATTCACTCCCCTTCGCCCACTTCACCAAACTATCATAATCCGTACTCCCACAAATCGTCTTTCCAGAATCCGTATTGATAAAGAATGGAACTCCCCCGCACTTCCCGTCATCATACTCCGCCTGCTTGGCAGCATTCTCCTCATTCTCCCACACTTCATACGCCTCAATCTTAATCCCATGCTCCTCCTCTAACTTCGCCACAAGCGGCTTCATCTCCACACAATGCGGACACGTCTCCCCATAAAACTCCAATAACGCCATATGATCTCAATTAAGAATTTCCCCAACTATACCACGCAACTACTAGGAGGTCTGCTTGTCGTTCTCGCCATCGCCCTACTCATCGGTCAGCAACTAAGTCTCGCCTACGCCGGATCAAAAACACCCGCATCACATCCACCAATCCAATCAGAGGGCGTAGAGTATTCCCGTGGCGCAACCTTTTACACAAGCGAAGACGAATGGCGTATGATCGATGTAGACGAACACATCAAAATTTGGATGAACGAACGCACCGAGCTCACCTACACAGACGGCGCATCCCACACCCCAACGTTTACCCTCATCCAAGGCCAAATCATCCTCCTCGGATCAGGAAACGTCAAAACCGGCGACCTCACCACAGCGGCAACCGGCACAACCTCCATCACAAACTATAGCTGGCTCACTAAAGCTGATATCACCAACCTAGACGGCGTCGCGCTCACACAATGGGGAGAAGATTTCATCACAACCGACCTGAACACAACCTCCACCCTCGAAACCCGAGCCCCACAAATCGTCAAAGCCTCAAACTTCACCCCAGAAGAATCCACAAACCTCGACTTCTACGAGTACGTAGAATCAGAAATCAACGGCTGCCCAAATTAACATCCAAATTTCTTCAAATCCTCCTTGATACAAAAGTGGTCCGTACGGACCACTTTTGTATCAAGGAAAAAACCTCCATTCCCCCCTTCATTATTTAAAAAAACGTTCAGCCCTACTTCTATCAAACCTTTCCATAAAATCAAGATGGGCACATCCTATTGACACAAGAACGCATGTACGCAAAGCTACATGCGTTCTTTCATACCTGGAGAAACCCATGCCAATCACCCGATTCGCCCGCCCGGACATCGATCCAATCACGCTGATCAACTACCTCCACAGCCTCGAATCCGCCCTCAGTGGCACCATGATCGGCGGCACCGCACAATTCCTCCCCGGCGAAGACACGCTCTCGGTCAGAATCCCGCAAGCAGATCAATTTCCGCTCGTGATCATCAACAGCGTCACCGCTGCCGCAATCGAAATTCTTCGCCTCGCCGAATTCGAGTACGACGACAGAGGCATCATCGCCCCGCGTCACACCCTCGACCACGTCATGCGAAGCATCGCCTTCCACGTCTACGGCATCTTCGGCTACAGCGGCATCTTCCGAGCCGCAAACATCCCCGGCGAATACGCAGACGAAACCGGCTCCGACTTCAACTCCCTTCCACGCATCATGAACGACCTCAATGGCCACGTAATGCACGCCATCATGATACCGAAAGTCGACAACGCAAGCATCATCGCCAGAATCCTGCATACCATCGTCCTCACCAAGCCATTCCCCTACGGCAACGAACGCATGGCACGCCTTCTCGCCACCTGGGCGCTCCTCGTCACCGACCACGGATCGCTCCCCCGCGTCACCAACAAGGCAGCATTCAACGCCGCCTTCAACAGCGCCACCGCCGGCCTTCTCCGAAACATCATCCGAGGCGATGCCGTAGAATGGCAATCCGCATGGACGCCTCGATTCATGGGAACCCTCTCACCGCACAACTAAGCTTCACCAAGCTCCACAGTGCAAACCACACCACGTAAAGACCCTTGACACACGTGGTTTTTCTTATTGACAAACACAATAAAATCAACTAAAACAAAAAAGCATGGCTACGCGGAGCAAGGCACCGTGGCGCACTGTGCAGTGACGCACCGACCACGTATCTCTTCGAGACTTACGTGGTTTTTTTGACAGAACAAAACACATTATATAACCTAAAACCGCCAGCGCTCAGCGCAGCAGCGCTCGGCTTCGATCAGTCAAGCCCCGCCAACCACCGACCCTCGACCTCACCAGTCGAGGCTTTAATATATTCGAAGCACATAGCCCTTCGTCATTCGATCAAATAAACCAATCCAACTACCTGAGTAACCTATATTTTAAATCTCCTTGATACAAAAGTGGTCCGTACGGACCACTTTTGTATCAAGGAGAACGCACCCTATATAAAACAATTAATATTCGATATTTTCCAAAAACCCAGGAATCCGCACCTTCCCCGCAAGCTCCCCTTCCAAATACTCCCGAAACTTCACCTTCGTCTCCACATCCCCATGCACCAAAAACACCTCCTTCACATCCCCCTCTTCCGGCGTCAACCAATCCGCAAGCATCGCCTGATCCGCATGCGCACTAAACGCCCCAATCGTCGAAATCGACGCCTTCACCTTCAATTCCTTATCATGCACCCGAACCTTCTTCGCCCCATCCTGAATCTTCCGACCAAGCGTCCCCTCCGCCTGATACCCAATAATCAAAACCCCACTCTTCTCATCATCCAAATACCGCTTCAAGTGATGCAAAATCCGCCCTCCCGTCATCATCCCACTTCCAGCGATAATAATCTTCGGCCGCCGATCATCATTAATCCGCATCGACTCATCAACACTCAATGTTGATTTCAGCCGATCAAAACTAAGCAGATCCCCATCCTTACTTGCCCCAATATCCCGATCAAACTCAAGATAATCAGAATACTTCCTATAAACCCGCGTAGCCCGAATCGCCAAAGGGCTATCCAAATACACCGGCACCTTCGGAATCAGATCATCATCCACAAGCCCATCAAGTTCATATATAAGCTCCTGCGTCCGCTCAATACTAAACGCCGGAATCAAAAGCGTCCCCCCGCGATTAATCACACGCGTCACTGCTTGAATCAACTTCGTCCGCCGAGACTCCGGCTCCTCATGCACCTCATCCCCATACGTCGACTCACAAACAACTACATCAGCCCGATCAATCCGCCCAACACTCGGCAAAATCGGAATCGCATCATTCCCAATGTCCCCACTAAACACAAATCGCTTCGCCTTCCTCCCCTTAAGCGCATGCGCCTCCACATCAACAGCAACAAACGCCGATCCCAAAATATGCCCAGCCTGCCCAAACGTCGCATGCAAATCATGATGAATCCCAACCCGCATCCCATAATTCACCCCCACAAACAACTTCTCCGCCTTCTTCGCATCCTCGGCCGTAAACAAAATCGCATCCCCATGCTTCCGCGCATTCTCCTCCATCACCTTCGCTGCATCATCCAAAACAATACTCGCCAACTCCTTCGTCGGTCGCGTCATAAACACCTGCCCCTTAAACCCTTGCTTTACCAAAACCGGAATGCGCCCCACATGATCATAGTGCGCATGCGTCACAAGAACCGCATCAATCTCTTTTGGATCAAAATTAAACTCCTCCAAATTTTGCTCACATACAAACCGATTCCCCTGAAACACCCCACAATCAACCAAAACCTTCGACCCCTTCGTCTCAATCAAAAAACACGACCCAGTCACGCCGCGAACACCTCCATGAAAACTCAACTTCATACCTCCTTTGTAATGATTTTTTGATAGCTAAAAATGGCCCAAAGCGCAATCAAAATCGACGCCTGCGACCCCAAGCAAAGCATACACCACGTCATAAGCACAAACGCCTCAATCCCAGTCAAATACAAACTAAACACAAACCCAATCACCGTCAGAATTTTGAGCCCCTCCCGAATCCATTCCTTCAACTGCTTCGCCGATGCCGTCCGAAGCCCCTTCGCCTCATACCAAAACAACACACCGCCAAACATCACAATCACTAAATAGGCAAACAACCCCATCCCCGCCACAGGAGCTCCCAAAAATTCAGAATAACTACTCCCATTCACCACATCACAATCAAACGTCTCATTCACCGTACAAAACTCCGTCGAAGCCTGACCATAATGAGCTAAAAGTGCGTAAAATGAAAACACAGCCCCCGCAATCCCGGCAATAATCAAAACCCACAAATACCCAGTCTTCTTCATAATTATTCTACGTCCTCACACCCATAAGTCTCCGCAAGATCCCCAACCGACCGATTCCCGGTCATCTCTACCGTGCCATCCGTCCAAAGTGGAACCGCCTCCAAGTCAGGACAAAGATCAAACGTTTTCGATCCCTGCGAAGAACATTCAACATAATCAATATGCCGCCAAGCAGACCCGAATCGTTCTTTTTGATCAATGCAATTCGGACACCAATACGCTCCATACATCTCCACTCCCTGCTCCGTCAAACATTGCGCCACCGCATCATGTTCACTCGGCATATATTGCTTTCCAACCGCAATCCCAATCAAGATCAAAAACACGACAACTCCAAGTAAAACCATCGAATGAGTAGAATTCATTTTCATACAAAGATAAATCAAGATTACTCCAATCATACCTTGCCCATTCCGCATTGACAATCCATCATTTTTAAGCCACAATTGCGGCATGAAACTCGACTGGAGCAATCTCCCTCGCCCAATCGTCGCCCTCTCCCCCATGGCAGACATGACAGACTCCGCCTTCTGCCAAACCGTTCGAGAAGTCGTCGAAGAAACCGTGCCCAAATCACGGTTGATTGTCTTTCGAGAAATGGTCTCAAGTGAAGCTGTTATCCGAGGAAACGACAAAACCCTCGGCATGGCAGAAATCCATCCCAGAGAACGTCCAATCGTTCAACAAATTTTTGGCGCAGACCCGGACGCCATGGCAGAATCCGCACGCATCATCGAAGAAGAGCACGCCCCAGAAGGCATCGACATCAACATGGGCTGCCCCGTCTACAAACTCACCTCCAACTTCAACGGCGCCGCACTCATGAAGGAACCGGAACGTGCCGTCAAAATCGTCAAACAAATGAAAGCCGCGATCTCCGTGCCGCTTTCCGTCAAAATGCGCGCCGGCTGGGAAAACCACAACGAATGCATCGAATTCGCCAAAATCATTGAAGACGCTGGCGCCGACCTCATCACCGTCCACGGCCGCACCAAAAAACAAGCCTACGCTGGCAAATCAAACCGAGATGTCGTCGCAGAGGTCAAAAAAGCCGTCTCCGTCCCCGTCCTCTACAACGGCGATGTCTTTGACTGGCAAGACTATTTCGCCGCTATCGACCACACAGACTGCGATGGCGTCCTCATTGCTCGCGGCGGTCTCGGTAACCCATGGATTTTCGCCCAAATCGAACAATCCCTAGCCGGAGAAACCCCGTTCGAAGTATCATTAACCCAGAGAATCAATGTCGCCAAAC